>CAZRWM010000109.1:0-7907 GCA_964603885.1 uncultured bacterium | reverse complement strand
GGAAGGATCGTTTAGATCCTCAATTGTCTTAAACATCTCATGAATATGATTTTGCGGATCAGATCCAAATGGGTCCTGAGGAATCATATTATTAACCAACTCTTGGAAGCGAATCATATCGATGGGATAATCATCGGCACCCCAGACTTGTGAAAGATCAAGCAGTTCTCCGCTACTAGAATTTCCTGAGACCCCCAAATTTATCTGATCTGCAGCGATGCCTGCTCGCTTGGCAAGTTCCATTTCCGCGACGGCGACTACGAAGGAAGAAGTTGTATTTAGGTCGGCGGTTACCGAGGTCTCATTGTTGTCGATTTTAGTTTTGAGATTACTATGAATGAGCGACTTTTGCTCTTGACCTGAATTTAACAAAATTCTAACAACCGAATTCTTTCCGGATTCAGGAAATTCATTAAGATGGTTTATAACTGTGGGACTTAGCGCCAAAGAGTAGGCTACTTTCTGTCCTCCCGAATTCGGGCAGAAGACACTGGTCGAGGCTAATTGTTCGCCGTTTGATGTTACCAGAGTCGCAGTACCGATAGGAGCTGTATCGGTACCATCAAATTTACATAAACCACTCACTTCAGTGTTTTGTAATTGAAAATCTCCGTATCCTACTGAGGGGCTAGGATTAGTAATTGCGGGTGGAACCAAGGTTGATGTACCACTAATTGAGATCACAGGAGCTTCGTTGTTTAAACTAACTTCTAGTCCTGCTACTTTTGATTTTATCCAAATGGAAGTACCGCGCGACAAGGTGGTTAATCGTTCGTAGTTATTGAAATTTGTATTGCTAACATCAGCGCTGAAGAACAACCAGACTTTTCTAGTGGAATCGTACTGCCAGACCTCTTCGATGTCGGACTTCGATCCTCCCGTTATGTTTTCATCAGCAAAAAGTGCTTCTAACGAAATATCATTTTCCAAATTGAAAGAGGCTAAACTGTAGTCAGTAGTGGTAAGCCTGACAGAATTTGGAAAAATTGTCTTATTATCAAACGAAACATTAGCGGAATCTGAATTGAATCGCACCATGTACCCTAGTCCTTGGCGGATTTCAGATAGTCGGTTGTAAGAGGTAAGCAGGTCGCTTAAATCGGTGCGACCAGGCGGTGTCCAATATCTCCAACCATCTTGCTCATAAGACCATATTACATCAATTTTTGAAGATAAATTTTCGGCATTTATGTAAGAGTCCGCGTTAACACTCGTTTGTGTTAAAGGGAAGTCAATCATCTTAAAATTTGCTGAGCTTAGAGAAATAATTAAGAATAGACTGGCAAACGAAAATAGAATGTTTTTAAGCGGAATGCGATCTGGAATCATAGAGAAACCTCTTGTTGGAAAATTTCAGAATTTTCAAAAACGTTTACATGAGTTTTGTAGGATTTTGCTGCAATTATTTGTACACAGAAGTATCTGCCACGACGCAGATTAAAAAATTTATTTGAACTGGTACAATTTAACGAAGTCCCAAATGGCACCAGTAGAGGGGTTATCGACCCCGGAACTTGTAGTCTCAGTTTACGCTCCCAAAAAAATGCGACTGTTGTCCAAAATAACAGACAAAATTCCTGTATTTGAGTATAGTGCCTGTAACGTCGATCCACAAGAAAGCTTTAAGGTTGTTTTAGTCTAGATTTGTACTTTCTTGAATGCCGTCTGTGCTCGGTGTATTATTTCAAAAAGATTTGAGGTGCTCAATGAATGAATTTTTAGCAATTATAGAGAGATTCGTGAAGGCTGTATTGGAAGATAACCGCCAAATTGATGAGTCATTCATAACGGAGCTTAAGGATCAAGGATTAGAGGAAGATGAAATTGAGCAGGCCTTCACAATACTATTTAATCTTCTTGTCAATCGTAGAATCCCAGAACAATCTGGAACGGAATTACGAATTCGTCATTTTACAGAAGAAGAGTCTCGAGAATTAGGTCACGAGATTGTACGTAAATTATATTTATTACAACTTTACGGCCTTCTAGATGCAGCCGATCTGGACTATCTAGTTTATGGATATTTCGAGACACGAACTCCCTTGGGTGATGAGGAGGAGTTCTGGAGTTTACTGAGGTCATATCGCCCCTTTGCGGCCAGATACCTCGATTTTTTAGAAAAAGGTGAGGATAGCCAAGTTTTAATTCATTAAACCGGCGCAAGGAGTTCATTATGCTAGATTGGTTCAAAGTACCGTGGGACGAAATAGAAAAAGAATTAGAGTCGAAAGTCGAATCAGTTTTTTTGAAAGGATTCGAAACAATCACGGATACTGAACAAGAGTTAGACGTCGTACGAAAGCGCTTTCCCGACTTAAATGAAGTTGCACTTGGCAATGAAATTATCAAGGATAGTTCAAAAGTGACAGCGGTAATTGGAGGCGGCGCGGCCCTACCTGATTTAATTCCGGGATTAGGTTGGGCTGCAATGACCACCACACTTGTAGGAGATTTTTGTTTAACATTACGCGAAGAAATGAGCATGCTGCTCAAATTTTCTTTTTTGTTTGATCCAGATTGTGACCTTGAGCAGCGTAAACGAGATGTGGTGTCTCTTTTGATGTTTCTTGCTCGTGATAAGGACAAGAATGCATTTGCAAAAGAAGTTCTTGAAGATATGGAAAAAGTGCAAATTGATGTTTTAAGCAGAAAAATTTTGATACGAGTAGGCGTGCAACTGGGGCTAAAATTCTTCAGGAAAAAATTGATGGCTTTCATTCCAGGGATTGGCGTTGCATTGTCAGGTGGGGTCAATTTCCTTGGCACTCGTCAAGTGGGCAAGTTAGGTATTGATTTTTTCAGAAACAAAGCTGAATTTATACGTGTTCATGGTCAATCTTCAACTAATTTAGAAGTAACCAAAAGAGCAGCTTTGCAAATGATGGTGAACCTATGCAAAATGGGCGAGACAATTTTAGACTCACAGAAAATTGTGATCACAGATGCAATGGACATTTTTGGATATTCGGAAAAAGAACAGACGACTGTGATGTCTGAACTTGGCAATGCTGACATAACTCCAATTGCTATCAAAGATATTAGACGTATGACGGATGACGATCGTAGATATGTGCTGAAGCAGGGCCTAAAAATACTTGAAGGGTCTATGAGTACGAAGCAGGAGAATTACCTTGAATTCATCACCAGAGCCTTCGGACTGACCCAAACGGATTTAAAGAAAATCCGCGATCAAATCAAGGAAGATGCTTGAGGTCTCTTTGTGAGATTATTAGTTGATACTGTCTCGCAAACTAACAGTCTTGGCTTCGTTTCTAATGACGGTAGTGTAATAAATCAATCTTTCGATCGCCGAACAGAGTCTCGCTTTATACTTGAGGTAATTTCTCAAGTGCTGGAAAAACGAAGACTTGGAACTTCTGAAATCCAGAAACTGATGGTGAACGTAGGACCGGGTTCATTTACAGGTATTAAAGTTGGTTTGAGCATTATTCAGACATTCGCATTAGTTCATGGTACAGAATGCCAAGCTTTTACCAGCTTTGATATCGTTTCGCATCTAGCCAAAGCTTCAAGTCTGCCTGATGATAAAATCCTTATTTACGCGTATCAGGGAGAATATTTTTGTGCTCAGAGAGTTGATGACTCTTGGGATTTTAGTGTTCGTGGAAAAACAGAGTTATCCTCTCAAAACTGGGTGTTTCAAGGCCCTGAAAGGTTTGCTGACGAAAAATGGCATAGGGTACCGAGTGATTGCCGCATCAATTGGACGAAGTTTCTCACTGAGTGTCAATTTCAAGCCAAGATTAGTCCATTTTATGGGAAACAATCTACTGCAGAAATGAACTTAAAGTAGGTTCCGAAGTCCTCAAACTGGACAAGTTCGCAAAATACTGGTAAACCTGACTCCTTCCATATGGTTTTGGATATCACAAGTCCTTCTATTTTTGTCGATTTCTGGAAGGACCTGACTCGGAGATTAAACGTGGCTAATTCAAATAAAAAAAGAAAAAAAAGTAGTTGGGGATGTTTTTGGATTTTTCTTATCCTGATATTCCTTGGTTTTATTGCTTTCCTAGGATTAGGTGCTGGAGTAGCATATTTTTATGTACAAGCCAGTGAAGATCCACAGAAGTTTCTCAAAGAGTATGAGGTAGTAGTTCGTCAAGTTGGGGACTATGCCGTCGATCTTGCGAGCTCTGATGAGCCAATGCTTTCGGAAGATACGGAATTTGATGCTGACGCTTACAATCAATTTGTTCAAAAAGTTGGACAATTTCAACAGATTATAAATGACCCGAATGCCACTGATATTCCACTTAAATTAAAATATACAGCCAAAGAGTTAATTAATGGTTTCAAACAGGATTTAGCGCGCTACGACATTACACGTTATGAATTAAATTTCGAGCAGGGTATTGTACATGCCAAAGCTTCAATCAAAGGTGAGATACTCACGCCATATATTCCCACCGAATTTCCCGAGGTTCTTAGAAGAAGCTTAGAAACTATACAGTGGGTTAATATTGATGTGAGGATGAGTGCGTCATTTGATCAAAGTCTTACGGTTCTCGCTATAGAACAGCTACGCTTAGGCGACTTTAATGCAAGTCAATTCGTTATTCAAAAATTCAATGAATTACTGGGTCAGTATCAACAACGTCTTAATTATGAGCTTATTCGGAGACTTAGAGCAACGCGGTTGAAACCACAAAAAATTAATTTTGAAAAAGATAAGGTTAATTTTGAAGGTTTGTATAACCCTAGTGAGTAATGCAAAGTATGCAAAGCGTCCCTGAACAGAGATTCAGAAGATGTTCTCGCAGGGGAATTGCTATTGTGATGGCATTGGTGATTCTTGGAATCGTCTTGGTACTTGCTTACATTTACAACTTTACATCCCGTCAGAGTAAATTAGCTTCGCGAAGAATGTTTTGGGGCGAGACCACCTACTTTATCGTAGACTCGATGGTCGAAGAGGTTTTTCATAAAATCAAAACTAAACCTATCAAATTATTTAAAGAGAAACTTCTTGCCAATGAGGGTTCGGATTATGTGAGCTTAGACCTACAGCTCAAGTCTAACAGCCTAGAAGTTGCTTACGGCATGGGACTTTCTCTCGAAGAAATTAAGATTCTGGCCAAAGTAATTTCCATTGAGGCGGATTTACAATTTGATGAATCAGATTCCATAGGCGTTATTGAAGTTGTTGTTACGGCAAAGATAAAAAGTAAGTTGGGTAAAGCAATTACCCGGCAGGTTACTGCCCGTCGAGATTTCCGTTATGTGACCTTATTCGGTGATAAGTTAAGACAAGATTATGCTCTTTTTCTTAAGCAAGTCTCTTCTTCTCGAGACCCCAATGATTATAATTATGGATTAACCGTTGAAACACATCCTGGGACCTCAGGTCAGGCTCTAAATGGAAAAATATATCTGGGTGGACCGGATAAAATGTCGAATAGGCATATATTAAATAGTTCGAATTATTCGGAAGCAGATCTAAGGTATCTCGAGGAGGCTGGTATAGATTCAGATACCTTTACTGATCCTAGTGTTTTTCAGAAGGGTGTAAAGTCAGCTTTTTTTCTAGATGTCCTTGTTCATGACAATGCTCTTGATGATGCATTCAGAAAAGTTCCGAGTAGGCCCAATTTATCTAGAGAAAATGCACAGGGGTGGGTGGAAAGCTTTTTCCGTATGGGAGCTGGGGAGGCATCCATAAAGTTTGAAATTGCTGCCGATCAAGATCCAGACCATAATGCTTTACCATTGAGAATAGAGTCGCCCTCAGGCCCAGGACTTCGTGTGGAAGGAAGTGTTTTTCGCGAGTATAAATACTCAGTAAATACCGAATACAAGACGGGAAGTGATGATGATATTAAATCCGAGCTGATTATATCGCATAAAGTACCACAAGCCGCACTTTACGGGAACGATCCCTTTGGTCAAAATTTTTATCCACTATTTTCTAATAATGAGGCAATTGAAAACAAGGAATTGACACGTACGCAATTCTTACCTTACAACGAAGGTAAAGATTTTGCTCAAGTGTATCCCTATAGAAAAGGTAAGGCTTGGGATATTGCTAAAGATAATATCTTAATGCCTATGGCAGATGGTAGCCAAATCCTAAATATAGACGGGATCGTGGCGATTGTAGCTGACGAGGTGATTTTTGATCGAAAAACATTCATTCGTGGGCAGGGCGTCTTATTGGTTTTGGGTAAGATTCGGATTTTAGAAAGTATTATTGCAAAGAATCCTGACGTAGATAGACTTGTTTTGGTATCACGCGCGGAAAGAGGTGGTGCTATTGTGGTTGAGACATCAAAAGAAATTCAAGCTTATTTAATGTGTCATTCGTTTTCTGCAAAGGGTTTCAAGGGTACTGTATCTACGGCACTTTCAGCTTTTAATGTCTTTGGTGGTATTAGCGCTGACACACTAAACTTCTTCAAGCTTAAACAAGGTAGTCGCCTTAAATACAATCCAAAGTTTATGGATGATCAACCGAAGCTTATTTTAGCCAAGTCAATTCATTACTATAAAATCTATAATAATGAGAAAATTGAGCCTGACTCATAATTCCCTAAATCATGATATCATTCCACCTCCGCAGGCGCAGGGAGACAGGCTCTATGCTAAAAATTATTTTTCTAATAAGTTTACTCACAGTTTCAACACATTCTAGATCGTATCGTCTCGAATATGGTTTTGATCAGGGGCAGAAAACTAAGTATGAGTTTAAGGGTCGTCATCAGGCTCGCCTCGTGAGTATCGAAGGTATTCGAAGTGTAGACGAACGTATGGAGGGTTACTTTGAAGACAAGGTCTTAGGTATCAATTCTGATCTGAAAGCCGAAGTTGAGCGGCACCTTGTGGTGACTAGACGTTGGCATAATGGCTCTGAAATGGAAATTGATGATTTTAACTCCAAAGGTATTAAGTACAAATATATCTTAGACTCGTCTCGAGGAAAGGTAGAAGTCGTAAACTCTAAGACCTTTAATCCACAGGATCTCATGGAAATGGTAGTGAGCTTTCCCGTAGATTCGGTGGCATTAGGTGATAGCTGGAGCAAGACGTATCACTATAATTTAAGCAGGGGAAACAGAGAGAGCCTTAATATAAAAGGACTTTATCGGTTGAAGGCCGTAAAGGGCAATATTGCCCTTATCGAGGGTAAATTTAAGTCTAGATTGCCGCGTGATAAGCGTACGGATTATGCTGGAAAACTGCAGTTCGATGTTGCTCTCTACTTCAATATGCGAAAAGGACTGATCGAAAGATGCAGTTTTAAGAAATTACTTAGGTATGACAGTCGCAGTCAATTAGCCCGAGAGTTTTTTAGGCAAGCTAAGCAAGCAGGTGAGTCGGTGAGATTAGGCTACACTTTAAAAATCTCGCAGTCCTTTGAACGAGTTAAAGATGGGATTTAAATCATATTCAACCAAGCAGCAAAAAGGTTTTAGTGTAATAGAAGCCCTTATAGCAGCTATTATTGTTGCTGTAGGTGTTATACCTGTATTCGATATGATCTCTCAGGCTAATAAATCTATGTCTTCCATAGAGGAAGAAACCATTGCTTTCGGTTTGGCTAGCGAATCCGCTGAATGGTTACGAGCTCAACCATTTAATTCCCTACAGTATCCTGATACATATATTAAGTTTTTTCCTCAAGACTGTTTAATAGAGATGGAAGCAGGTTATCACGAATGTGTCGAGGCTCCGGTTCAAACTTTCGAGTCTACAAAGAGTAAGTCTGAAAAGATTAAAATAGCTTATCAACCGGCTAAGCAGTTTTCAATTTACACCCGCAAGAGTCGAATTTATAAGCCACAAGATAACGCAATCAAAGTAGAGGTAATAGTTAATTGGAATTCTCGATTGGACCCCTCTAAGTCGCGAGAAAAAAGTGAGGTTAAACTCCAATTTATGAGTTTTCC
>CAZRWM010000108.1:0-7925 GCA_964603885.1 uncultured bacterium | reverse complement strand
GGTTTTTATGATAATTATAATTCACAATTACCCGGCGCTAATGACTATCCCTATCAGTTAATACCTCATGGCCTTTCAGTTATGAATTCATTTCAAATGGGTAATTCACGCCAGATGAGTTTCAAGCGTTTAGAAGGTTTAATAGGAAATTTCGATTATCAAGATCAAGATTGGGTTCCCCTAACAGATGTATATATTGATAATCGAACTGGCGGGCAAACACACAAGCACGATATCAAAATTGGTGCCGATCCAGATAATCTAGTCAAAAAGTTAAATGAAGATGGCGAAAAACGAATCATCAAACGCAGAGTTGATAGTGAATTAGCATATAAATTTGACAATAATGACGGGCGCTCACCTGACAGACCAGAATTCTCTAAAATTAATTATTTTTATCATTGCAGTAGCGAAGAGCTCATCCAAAAACCAATTAAATGTACCGATCCTTCAATCTTGACAGATCATCGCCTTGTTGTGGGAGCTGACAATGATGATCAAGGAATTTTTCTTGGGGGATTCAAGAACACAAACAATAATCAGAAAAAAGTCTTACTTGGTAGTACTTTTGCAGACATAAACGAAATAAACTTTCTCAATTGTTCTGAAGCGGATGACTGCGAATTCGAGAAAACTTTTATATTTCCAAACTACTTATCTCTCAGCGCGAACACTCTTAGTCTTGAAAATAGTCTGTTTGTTACTGACACATCTCCAGACAAACAAAAGGATTATTCCGTAAATATTGAAGGCGATCTAATCTTAACAGGAGACTTAGATGAAGGTGGAGAAAATCTAAATAGTTTACAACTAAATACCTTACCTGAATTTCAAGGGTTAACATACAGCCCGGTCGTACATACCATATTTGGTAAAAGTATTATTGAAGGCGACTTGATTTTGTCACGAAGTCCCATAATCAGGACCTCTTTTCATCTAGAAAAGGAAGTTTATTCGAGAAAATTCAATGATATTGATGATCCACTCAATCGAGCTAAGATAGATCCTGACAAAAGTATGAATGCTGATCCTAACCAATTTCCAGAATCATACTTTAAGGATCTGCAAGTGAAATTAATCAGTAAATCTGATGCTGGACTACTGGTTAAGCAAAATCTGTTTGCTAGAGACCTCAAAGATTCACAGTATATAAATATTCAAGGGTCTTTGGATGTATCAAACGTTATGACTTCAAACTACTTTACAGATTCAGATGATTCATCTTACACAATAGACCCTTTTCCAGGTGATCCTTCAAAAATAACCCGACTCAAAATTTTAAGTTTACAGGGGAACTTAGTGGTAACAGATGTTTCCCTTACCAAAGATTTTATCTCTACAGCTGATTTTCTTTCTGAATCAGACTTAACGCTAACACGGGGTGACTTTACGAGTAAAAATAGTATTAAAACTTCAACGTTTGAAGATTTTAACGACACAGACTATAGAGTAAACATGGCCGGTTTAGCAGATCTAATGAGTCTAAAAGTGAACAAAACTATGACTGGTATAGGTATTGCATCAGTCAGCAAAAATAAATTGCTTAATGTAGTTGGCACTGTTCAATCTGAAGCGCTTACGATATTCGGTGCTGAAAAAAGCTTATTTGTTAAACTACTAATTGACAAAGATGATAGTCAGTACTCAATTGATCCGTCATCCAGTAGCTCCTTAGCATCTGTAATATCAACAGATTTAAATGTCCAAATCATCAAGGTCCGTGAAAATGCGCAGCTTCATGAGCCCACTGAGGTATATCAAAATCTTGAGGTAGCTACTAGTTTCTCCTCGCAAAATATTTTTAGCCTCTCAGGATCAGTAATAATAAAGCCAGAAGCAACTGATACCTTTGTATTAACAGAAGAAGGCGATATCACGAAAGCGAAAAGCCTCACCTTAACAAAAGGCTTAACGCTAAATTCAGAAAGCTCCCTTACAAATATCAAGGGTGGCTTAGACCAAACTTCAACACAGGGTGAGAATATTCTATCTAATACGACCGCCTACGTTGACGTAACATTGTGGGGCAGCTCTGCTGAAGTTAGTAGTGAATCATTTTTACTAAGTACTGAGGGAAGGGTTGATTCAATCGGAGAAGCTAGTTTTGCTACTGCAATAGTAGCGGGTTACTCATCATTAAACTCGACTTTGAATGTCAGTGATGAAAACATCTATTTTGAGTCATCAAAGAATTCTCTTTCTCTAATGCACAACACCTCAAACCTCAAAACTCCCTTAAACGTGCAATTCGAAACTGCCAAGGTTAGGGATCAGGTCTTCTCCACAAATCGACTATTAACTCCTTCACTGGAGCATCCAGATGGACTATTTCTCATTGATCCCAACAGTCTATCACGCTTAAACATAGTTTCTGTTTACGCAACTGCAGGGGTTGGAGGAGGAGTCGTTTTATCCTCTAGTCTTCATTTTAGTTCAATAAACGACATTAATCAGAGCGCACTTTCAATTGATCCCAGTGAATTCACTACCATTTCACAGATTTCAATGCGCTCGGTCAGTTTTACAAGTGGCGCAAACATTAAATCAGGCTCTGATGACACAGTACTTCGAATTAGATCCGATGCAATAACTCACCAGCTGATCTCATTATCAGACAACAGTTTCGTTTTATCTAATAACTCGACGATTGATTCATCGGGAGACATAAATTTTTCAGGTGAATTTCACGTAAAATCTGAGAGTGGACTCGTTATGACAACAACCTTTCAGGGTGATCCGGTACCAAGCATACAGTTAACTAGTTCAGTTTTCAATTTGCTGGTCGGAAAAAACAAGCAGAATGCGGACAGTCTACATCGTCATAGCGAGATCAGGAATGTACCTCTTACAGATATAATCAGAAGAGATCAAATTTTTAACGAAATCAGCTCTCGCCAAACCTTTACTCAAAGTGGAATGGGGCTTTATTTTCAACCTAAAAGTAACAGTATCAATCCCCTATTTGTACAAAAAAATGAACCTGGCTCAGATGTAATACTCGTTTACGGAGACGGTAAAATCGATGCAAATATTTTTGCTGGTGACGGACGAAATCTCAGTGGCGTCCACGGCAATGACATCGTTGATAGCAGTCTAACTGAGGCAGATTTCATCATTAATGCTATCGATGATTCAGACAAAATTTCGCAGGACGCAGTCAATGCAGAAAAAATTGATCGCAAGGTGATCATTGCAGACCACTTTAAAAACGACAATACAGGACAAATTACGTCAGTCAAAATTAAGGATCAAATTTTTACAGAAATTCATATAGCGGATAATGCTATTCAGAATGCAGATTTCAAGAATGATAGTCTTCTCTCTAAACATCTCGCTCGAGAAAGTATCGATTCCAACAAAATTGCTGCTAACACTCTAGGTGACGAAAAATTTTCATCAAAATCTGTTGAAAATGACAATCTAGTTTCAGATTCAATCGATACCTCACATTTTTCTGCTGATCAAATTCGACTATATCATTTGACTGACAATAGCATTGATTCATCAAGAGTAATATCTAACTCCATTCAGGAAATAGATCTATCTACAAACAGTGTTGGTTTTGAGGAAATAGAAACAGAAGCTATTTCAAGTAGGATAATAGCCACTGGCGCCGTAGTAATGACCAAGCTGAACACTTCGTCTATCACGGGTAGCAAAATTGTTTCTGGCTCACTGATTCATGAAGATTTCTTAACTGCATCAATAACAATTGCTAAAGTTCAAACCTCAAGCATCACCAGTCGGGAAATTAAGAATCTAAGTCTTCGGAACGTTGACTTTAAAGATCTCAGCATTACTACAATAAAACTCGCAAAAGATTCAATTAGAACAAACAACATTCAAAATTCTGACATTCAAGCAAGCCATATAAAAAATAATAATATTCTAGTGGAGCATATCCAAGATCGCACTATCAAAACTAACGAAATATTAAATTACTCTCTATTGAATGAAGACTTTCTAAAAGACACTATTGATCCATCGGATATCGTTAATAAAACGATTCAAAATAGTCAAATCGATGGTAATGCCGTCACTAACGGAAAAATTAATGTCGATGGTATTAGTTCCTCAAGATTTCAGCCCTTCGCTTTTGACACGGAAAATATAAAAAACTCAGAAATTAAAGCTTCCCACTTGGCTGCATCATCCGTACTCTCACTACACATAGTGGATGGATCAATCGTTGACTCTGACATCAAAAATAATAGTATTGATGCTGTCAAGATCAAAGACTCAGCTGTAAAGACCATTAATGTAAGTAATTACAATTTAACAACTGATACTGTTAAAAATAATAATGTTTTAAGACAAAATTTGGTGGAAAACTCGATTGAATCAATAGATATCGCTCTTGATAGCCTAACTACGGACCGTCTGAGAGATAATGCCATTCAATCGAAACATATCGTAAATGATACGTTTCAAACTACTGATTTCGGTAGTAATGTGGCTCTAGCTGGGAAATTCTCATTTAACAGCATAGATGAAAATAAAATTGACGTACTAGAACTAAGCGACTTTGTAAATAATTCAATTACCGAGATAAAAATTAGCTCGAATACATTACTAAATAATCGATTTGCAGATCAAATAGTAACTAGTAGTAAGGTTGCTAGCCGACAGATTACCAACTCTCATATTAAAAGTCTTTCAGTAACCGAGAATACGATTGAAGACTCTACACTTACCAGCTCTCGATTTGCCAAAAACTTATTTTCAACCGCCAAATTTAAATCTAAAACTATTACAACGATTAAATTTGATACAGGCGCTCTGAGAGCCAATAATATCGCTACGAATCAGATAGATTCCAGTATTGTCAAAAATAATTCTTTGGAAAGTATTGATGTTGCCGATTTACAGATAAGTTCAAGGTCTTTAGCCAATGCAACAATTACTTCCGTAAGTATAAAAAACTTCACACTGAGCAGCCGTACCCTAAAGTCAGATTCGATAACCAATCAAAAACTGAAAGCCAGCGGTATAACAACAGACTCTGTAATAAAAGATAATGCGATTAAAGGAAGTCTCATAGACGACAATAGCTTGAAGGCAGATGTAATTGCTACAGACTCGATTCAATTTGATCATATAGCTGATGGTGCAATCACAAACTCGAAGCTTAAAATAAATATTTTAACTTCTGGTCACATCATGGATGAAAATCTTGAGTCCAAACATTTTGTTACGAACATGGTTAAAACACGTCATGTAAAAGGCGAGGCTATCGTTTCTTCCAAAATAGCCTCTAAAACTGTGAGTAATGAAAATTTCGCCGCAGACGTTATCCAGAACAGCCGTATTGATAATAGTATATTTTTAAACCGACATTTTGAAACTCGGCAATTCAAAACAGATGAATTGTCGGGAACCCTTCCCGTAAGCCTTTTTAGAAGCGAAAGTATTAGCGGTCCAAAACTTTTGGACGGCTCTATAACTGAATCTAAAATTACAAGTTGGAGCATCCTTGGAATTCATTTTGCAGATGAGGCCATAACTAACATCAAGATAAAAACGGATGCTATCACTGATATCCATTTACAAGACGCAGCAATTACAACAGCCAAAATTAAGAATGCACAAATTATCAACCGTCATTTACAAAACTATATTATTGAATCCGCGCATATTAAAGATGAATCCTTAAATACATCGGATGTAATGACTCGTTCATTGCCAGGCTCTAAATTTGAGTCAGGCTCGATTTATAAGAACAATGTGAAAAATGGCGCGATTCGAAGCGAACATCTGTATGACTTTTCGGTTAATGGAAATCTATTTAAAAATAATACAATTGAAGCTTCTAAAATAAGCACAGACTCCATAAAATATGCACACACTGAAGTCAAAACACTTCAGGAAAGTCGCTTAAGCGATGATGCAGTTCGCCCAATAAAAGTGGATTCTTTATTTCATTTGAGACGCAGCGAAATCTCTGACAATACACTTACCAGCTCACATCTAGGCGAGCAAATCATCAAACCATATCACTTTAGTAGTGCCATAATTACATCCAATAAGTTAAGCCTAGTAAGTGGCTCCATATTTAATGATAATACTATTTCAAGATCTAAAATTAAAGATGATGCGGTGGATGGAAGTAGAATCGTTTCTAACACTTTTTTTGAAGATGATTTAAATATAATTTACAGTTCTAAACAAGCAGGCTCAAATGCAAAAATTCAACGAATTAAGCAATCTGATACGAATACAAATATATGGCCAGTAAACCCCGACATAGCAGACGATACTCAACTACAGAAAGAGCCCTCCAACGGTACAAAGTTCAGTTTTACTGATGGTGCTAAATTAAAAACTCGCCGTCTGTCTGATGGTGGAAATGAGTCTGTACTCAAAGACTTTGCTAGTCTAACTATCGATACCATCTACGATCACCATTGGTATGAGTCAGATAAATTTTACGTAATCACAGGTAAGAATAATGCTAATTACGCCTATTCTAAGTACAACTCCACTAGTAATCTAGACATTGGATGGACTTTGAGTACGATGTTAACTAACAACACCGACTTAATCGATATCGAAAGAAAGGATTCTAGCAGCTTCATAGGGCTCGGAAGTAACGGTAAAATTTATTATTCTACAACAGATACATTTAATCCTAACTACCTAGTAGTTGATAGTAATTATTCTTATAAGAATCCGTTTTTCGGGCCCGGAAACGATTACATCTATGCAGTCAAAATTGTAACTTCTTCCTCGCATCATTTAATAAAAATACCTTGGGGAGGTGGCACTGATTTCGGTGAAGAAATAACTATTAATGATCGCTTTAGCACTCAAGACGTAAGTTTTGAATCCGTAAAGCTAGACGAAGATGGCGACGAGATCTTAATGCTGGCTAAAATACCTAATACAGACAGTCTCGATATCTATAAAATATCTACTGAGGGCACAGGCTTAACTACTTATAATTTAAGTAATTTGAACGGTGACTTCCTAGCTATCGACTCTGAGAAATATAACCCATATATAGCCGATGATACTGTAGAGTCAAATATTATTAAAGATCGTACGATTCCTACCAGTCGTATAGCCAGCCGAACCGTAACTCGTGGAAATCTTAAAGGCGGTGGAATTGATGAAGACAGTTTTGAAGATGATGGACTGGTAAATAGTAATTTCGGCGATGATTCAATGACCTATGAAAAATGGGAAGCTCGCTCGATAGCGAACGAGAAGTTCGCCACTGATATTTTTGACACTAGTAAAATTAAAGATCGTAGCTTAACAAATCGAGTCGTAACAAATAATTCACTCACAGGGCGGACCTTCGACTCTAACACCTTCGACTTGAGTCATATTAAATCGCAAGACCTCATTCAAGACGTTATTCAACAAGAATCTTTCGATAAAAATAAAATCGGCTCTGATCTATCAGCCGATGACCTTGCTGATGGTAGCGTGGAAGGTGCTCATCTGACGGGTTTAACAAGTGCAGCAATTGCGGACACCTCAATTAGTGCAAAAAAATTCAAAAATGACAGTATTCAACTCAAACACTTAGGCAAATCCACCTTAGTAGCGGAAGATCTTGCCGCAGAGAGTTTCAGTGCAAGTAGGTTCCAAACTAATCAATTAGAGGGCAATCTACTAGAAAATGAATCGATTACCTATAATAAATTGGTCAACCTCACTATCAATAGTGATAATTTAGAAGAAGACTCGGTTTTGGCTGAGAATATTGCTAACGCCAGTATCCAAAAACGTCATCTTAAACCTGGTGCTTTACAAAGCACTCACCTTGCTGACGATGCTGTTACTTCTAGAACTCTAGGTAGTTCTGCGATTACCAGTACCGAGTTAGCTGAAAACTCAATAAACAGAGTACAAATTAAAAATAACGCAATCATTAATGATGCGATCACATCAGATACAATACAAGAAAATAAAATCAG
>CAZRWM010000107.1:3473-8198 GCA_964603885.1 uncultured bacterium | reverse complement strand
CTTGCAAATGCTGGCTTTTTAATCATTTGTCCTGCTTGAGTCTTTCTTGTACTAGTATCTTGGGTACTTAAGCCTGAAGGGTCTTTTGCTTGAGCCTTCTGTACAGGCTCTAGCACTTCAGCAAATCTTTGCCCTAAATTAGCCTTATCCGTTCCACCTTTTTGCATCAAATTGTTCATGAGATCCAATGTGCGGTTCTGACTTGATTGCTTGCCACTCTGAGACTCACCTTGCAGATTTTGATTCACTTCAGTCGCCATCTCATTATTAACTGCTAAAACGGTATTATTTAGCTGCTGCTTAGGAACCTCTTGAACAGTTTCTCGCAAACTCATACCCTGCCTAGCAACTGCGAGCATTTTATTGATTTTTTTATCTAGAGATGAATCTCTCTGATCAGCTGTCTTGACCTCTACTTTTTTGATGTCACTGGACTGATCTAAGTCCCCAATATTTTTAAAAGCATCCTTCTGCTTTGATTTGATTTTTTCAGGTTTTTCAGACTCATCCATCAATTCTAGTTCTACATCTTCAAGTTTGACTTCTATTGAATCACCTTCAAGATTTTCAGATTCAAGATTTACGCTATCTTCAAATATTGATACTGACTGATCGATTAGATCATCAAGCTTTATTAATTGCTCTTGAAAAGTAGGATTATCAATAACTGGTTGTAGAGATGGTTGAGGATTACCAACTAGCTCTTTGAGCAAATCTACAAATTGGCTTAAATCTACATCAAAATCATCATCACCTAGACTATCATCAAGCTCAAACAAACTTTGCTCTAAACCCTCTTCTATATTTTCCAGTAACTCGGTCAAGCGATCCCTTAATTCTGGGCTGGCCTGTAGATTATCAATCTGAATGAGTGGACTCAAAGAAGCAGTCAACTGATTGTCGGACTGTTCGATATCTTCGTTTGTCTCTGATACTATATCTTGCACTTGGTCAAACAAATCATTTGAAGTTTCAGCCTCAGTTAAATTGGACTCAAGATCAGATAGATTTAAAACACCGTCTAACTCGTTTTCAGAATTTGTCTCAAGGACCTCACTCAGTCCATCGTCTTGAAGATTAAGACCCATTTGTAAGGCAATCTCTTCATTCTCCAGAGATTGTTCTGTAGCAACATTTTCCGATTCTTCCGCACTATTCTGTTCATTTGACTGTGCTTCTTGACCGTCTTCGGTCTGATCTGCGGTTTGATCATTAGCTACAGAGTCTTCTTGATTTTGGTCCGACGATTCTGTGGAGTTTTTATCTTCGTTCTTGCTATTGGCTGACTCTTCAGCTCTGGAGTCCGACTTAGATTGATCTACCGACTCTTCCTCGTTAGCCCTTGAAGTCTCTCTATTATCATCCTTAGTAGGTTCTGACCTTTCTTTTCGATCTATTTTTTTCGGCTTTGATTCTTGTTGTTTGGTATTTTCCCTAGCTTCTACTTCGCGAGGTTCTGGACGTTCCTTTTCTTTTGATTTTAATGGAATCTTCTTTGGAGGTTCTTCCACCTCTCGAGCCTTTGGCTGTGGTTTAGGAGCTGGAGAAGGGCCGATTTCAGACTCAAAAAACGAAAGAAAATCTGCTCCGTCAAAGCTTGTTAAAGGAGTTTTGACCTGGGGAGTTGTAAGCTTTTGAATACCCGGTAACACGGGATTTTGATTTTTAATAGGTTCTGCCATAACTCTCAAAGATATATTCGCCAACAATCACCATGTGATGCTGGTGACCTTCATCCTTGAGGTCAGTATCCAGGCTCTTCCTCTACCTGCGACTCAATACATTTATTGCGTCAATAATAGTCATCGACAAATTGTGAATGCAGACTTAAAGAAATTTTTAACAAATAATATTTTAGGAGATAAAGAATTGTTTAATTTATTATGGAGACTGGGGAGAGGGCCGCTTTAATATTAAGGCTGAAGCTGACTTGAATGATTATTTTGTAGTAATGCTCTATTCAAACGAAAACGCCATATTTGCTTCATATTTAAGCTTTGCATAGCATCTAATAACACATCCTTGGGTAATTGATTCAACCTTGTTAATAGATTATTCAAATCTACTCTCATATCAGTTTGATGCATGGAATATACAACTTGCTCTATCAGAGTTTGAGCACTACGAAGTGCAGTCTCGGTGTCAGAAGATTGCTCAAAAGGTTGTCTAGCATTTTGAAAAAACCACCGCATAGCCTTGTTGTTCTTTGCAATTATGATTGGAACTTCTGATTCCTTAGGAACAAAACGGCGACCTAGCTCAATGGTGTAAGCTAGTACTCCATGCATTGCATATAAATAATCATCAGAATCGCCTGCCGCTGGATACAAATCTGCAGACTGCATTGGTCGGTAATTTAAGATACTGGCCAATTGTTTACCGTAATACTCAAACACCGTATTATCCTTTGATTGAATCGCATCAGTATAACTCCAGGGCCAAAGCACGAGTTCAGAATAGGAATGAAAAGATAATGCTCCTACAAACCCATACCTCTGTTGTAATTTTTCAATTACTTGATTTTCGATTTCACTCATAGCCTTGGGGCCTTTGTAAGTATCTGACCATGGGTATGATGAAGCACCACTTACGCCCCATTTGTATGCATAATTACGATTATTATCGACTCCAATACCTTTGCCGGAATCCGCGGGACGTCGATTTTTGCGCCACATTTTATACTGCGTACGAGAATGATGAGCTCCATCTTTGTTTAGCATAGGAATGACCACGATACGTGAGTGGTTCAATATTTTTTGAGCCTCAGCATCTGATTTAAAGTTGGTCAGCAAATCTTTGATTAATCCCAGTGGTACTTCCGCACTAATCCATTCACGAGCGTGATGCGTTCCAGTTACTAAAAAATTCACCTTTTCAGTAGAACTAGACTTATTACTTAATTCCAAAGCATAGATGGTCCTACCCTCATGGGTCACTCCCGCCTCGAAAAGATTGGTCAACTGTGGGTATATTTCTGCGGCATCATGGAGGGCCTTGTCCATTTCTTGCACAGTATGGTAAATCCCTAAATCATCTTGAGTTGATAAACGAGTAAACTGTGATTCAATATCTTCTAAAACAATTTCACTCTGAGCCATTAAAGCTTTACGAAAGGCTTCGTGTTGCTCAAGTCTATTTTGGGAACCTTCATCAAGGTGAAAATGCAAAAATTTTTCACTATGCCCCATACATCCGTGGTCGAGGTCCAAACGCTCTATAATCTTACGGTTCCAGTCGGTATTAGGAACCCTAATTAATGAACCTGCAGAAATAAATTGTAGCAAGCAAAAGAAAGTGAGCAGCAATCGCATAAGGTTTTATTTTAAGAACAGAAGTATAGACTGTCTAGTATATAGCTGTATTAAGTATCATTCTGAGATTACTCTCTATAGGTATTTTAATTTAAAGGCTCCGGGATTGGGCACAATTGATAGGTAGGACTAGAACTTGTAGTATCTATGATAATCATAAAATCATTTGCTAGTTTCTGTAACTCTATACTCTCGATTTTGACGTTCGAATCAGTGAAGCTCATTGTAGAGAAAAAACTCATATCCGCTGTGTCCAGGATACGCACAAAACCTTCTCCGATCCTACCCCAAAAATAAGTCCTATCAGACGCGTTGTAGTCTGTAGCATTCCAAGCGTAAGCCCATAAGCCATTACCGAGATACTCTAAATCTTTTAGATTACCTTCTCTCTCTGTGGTCTGAGAATCTACTCTAAAGAAAGACGATAATTCATTTAAGCTGTGGTCGAACACCTGTCCATAAACCGCTAATGGATCTGAGTGCGTAGCCAAAGTCAAATCTTCCCGACTATATAACGTTGTACCAAAAACAAGGACACCGTCTTCCTGAATATCCAATGACATTTTGAACCATGGATCAGAGGTCTTAAGTGCTGTACCCATGCTGATTTCAAATTCTTTTTTAACCTCACCATTTGAGAATTGGATGAGCGATAGCTTTGAATCCGTAATTACATTTGATGTATTTACACTAACTTGTCTACTGAAGAAGTATATTGAAGTTAGACTTTTCGTTGTGCCTATGCTCTTAATTATTAAATCAGTACTCAAAAGTTGAGAACTACTTATCAGAGATTGATTCGTCGAATTCCAGCGTGAAGCCATCAAATGATTTCCACTATTAAAATTCGAATCTTGTTCCAGCCATGTTATGACTATTTCATTATCTTGTTCGTGAGATTCAAAATCATATAGATAGCTGTCACCAGTAATAATTTGCATCGGATAAACACTAAATTTAGAATCTGTCACCCCTTCATTACCTGAAAGCTTCTGCCAACCAAATAGATTGCTATCAACATTATAATCACTGGCATAAAAAGAAATTAGTAATTTAGAATCAGTGCTTTCCTTAAGCGAGCCATGTGAGAATGAATGACCCTGAAGATCAACCACTCGTCGCCAGCCTACAGTACCATCATTTTCTAACCGTAGAATCTCTAAATCAGCGATATCCTTATCATTGTCCCAAACAGACCAAAGAACATAATAGTGCCCTTGGTAATAGAGAATATCTACTGGATAACCTTGATCATTAGACTGAATCTTTATAGATAAACCGTCGCGAAAACCTTGACTGTTTATTCCCGCTACATAATATGCCGAGCTGTTTGCGTCCGAACTATTATAAACATAATACGTTGTAGCATACCCGTCATTAGCTACTGTAGTTTCTGCCCAGTCATCAAAATAAT
>CAZRWM010000107.1:0-3373 GCA_964603885.1 uncultured bacterium | reverse complement strand
ATCGAGTACAACCGAAAAAGGAATCTCTAATGTTTGTCCCGGTAATATCCGTAAGGTATTAACTGATGAGGTGATATGATCAATTTGAACCTCAATCTGCGAAATATAATTTTTGTTCTTACCATCCTCATCTACCAGCTGCAGACTGAAGGTAGTAACTCCATAGCCAACAGAATTTATTTCTAACCGAGCACTACATTCATAATTGAATAACTTCACCGAAGCCACAGAACTATCGCCCGCACTTAGTAGGTTTACATTTGTTGAACAAGGGTCCTCATCTTCGATATTCAAATAAATATCGTTGGTTTGATTGGGCGTCTCGAAGGTTATCAAAGATGGTAAATTCGAAAATCTTGGAGTCTCATTATAGTGTCTATGCTTGGTATTATTATCTCGCGAAGCATCATCTAAGGCCTCTTTATTATCAATATCAAGCATTGGAATCCAAGTGAAATACCAATCGCC
This sequence comes from uncultured bacterium, assembly GCA_964603885.1. Lineage (GTDB taxonomy): Bacteria > Muiribacteriota > UBA6191 > UBA6191 > UBA6191 > JAYZAC01. The sequence continues at coordinate 2,905 of CAZRWM010000107.1, read as the reverse complement.
TTCTGGTTCAATTCCAGTTCCAAGATATAGTGGTGAATCAGAGTCTAACGAGAAACTATAGCTTAAAATTTGATTAGAGTTTACTGAGCCATGATTAACTTCAAAAACATCAATACCCTTTGGTGAGTCCACTAATAAAATAGAATCCTCTGCCAGAGATACTCCTGTCTGCTCGACCTCAACTATTATTTTAGGGTCTGCATGGGTCGTAGCTGTTTGATATGCAACGCTAAACACACTCCAATCACTCAATGAACTTCTATCGGGATCAATCTCGGTTACTCCTGTAACATTGAATGATCCATAATTAGAAATATCACCATCACTGGTAACAATCATTAAGCTATGCAATTGAGGGTCATCGTTTTGAGGATCTCTGGCACTCACCGTATATGTTGCTTGTTTTGTATCAGCACTGCTGTTAACCCAATCTAGCTCCTGACCATTAAATCGAGCTACAGCACTAAAACCAGGTGGATTATCAAAGACCTCTCCAAATTCATCCAGCAATTGAACTTCGAAAGTAATTTGATCACCATTACTCAATACCCCTGTTGTTGTGGAATCCACATTAACTGAGATATCAGTATAGGTGACATCATTAGTTATTTTTCTAATCTGACTTCCCACTCCCTTAATATCTTGAATGATATATCTATCGTTACTCCCGAATAATGCGAAATAGTAGACTGTACTGGATTGAGGAAGCTTAGTGCTGATCGGTTGAAATGAATCCCACGTTTTCTGATTTTTCTCTAATGGGATATCCTTAAAACTCAAACTACCTCGATCGATTTCTCTGATCCTCGAATTTTCAACCCAATAGATTTTTTTATCATCATTAGACATTGATAAAGCACTGTAAGATAGAGTCTTGAAGTTTTGCCTATCAACGGTCTCTACGATCATTCCATCATTGTAATCATATTCTTTATATTTTAAGTAAAGTAATAACGCTTCGGAATTATAGCCGCCAGTTGCGACTCCTATTATTCTATACTGACCATAATAAGGATGATTTGTGAAATCCAGAACCATTTCGACATTCGCATTATTCAAATTATATTTATATAGCTTGCCATCGATGGCAACAAATAAATCATCTGCTTCCAGATGAATATGGACAAGTTCGTTTTCACCAACGGGTACTGTTCTGATTAAAGTTCGTTGTATTGAGGAATTTACAAATTCTAATTCGTAGATGTAACCATCATTTGTAGCCGCTAAGTTCAAACCTTCGTTCTGATAAGTATTGGGATGACTTGTAAACGAAGAATAATCATAATCAGTCGCCTGATGCACCACACCAACCGATTGATCGAAATAATACAGATGTCCATCGTCATCTAACATAAATAGACCATTGTTTTCAGAATCAGCGTCTTCAGCAGCCATTGCAATAGGCTCTCTAAATGAAGTGGCTGGTCTTGGCTGTGGCTGCAACTCAAAATGTCTATTAAGTAATTCGTTATTCACCTGCACTGGATATACGAATTCCTGAGTCATCATACTCAAATTACCTCTCGAATCTAAGCGTAGTAGGCCCAGACTGGTAAGACTCATATCAATTGTTTCATGAGCTCCGCTAGCGACAGGCTTTCTAAAAGTTTCTTTAAAGTGATCAGTAGGATCATGGGACTTAAGATACAATTTGCCATATCCACTGATACCCTGAATTCCTGACGAACCAGAGCTCCCATCAAATGGGTCCTCACTCCATTGATAAATCGGACCCCCTTGATCATCCTGTCCATCTCGAAGGCTCATGTAATAGTCATCATCAACCTTATGAAAACTCGTAATCTTAAAAAATTCTCGCTCGTCTAAAACGAATGAATCAGAGTCATCATTCAAACTAGATGCTTGCGCTGAAGGATTATGATACAAAAGGAGATTTATCTGAATTGAACCCTGTTCTTCAGTGATTTCATAGACCCATTTATTTACCGCATCTGACAAACCAAGATATACCGCTGAAACACTACTATTAAGAAAATCTATATTCTTAGATTGAAGGATATTACCATCAAATGATAATGGCATTTGGCCGACGGTCAAACCCGAGCTTAGGATAGCTTGAATTTGTTGTTTATTCTGGCCCGCATTTATTAAAGCGCCTATATCAACCAAATGCAGTTTATTGACATTATTGGAATCAAGCGAAGCAAAAATAAGTCTCGTGTAATTCAGGTTAGCCAATTTATGCGGCGTTTGTTGAAGGTCTATAAGTTTTGCTGATGTAACGATCTGCTCATCATTACTATCCTGTAATCCGAAATGAATAGCCTTATCAGGCGATGCGAACTCGCTAGACTTGCTAATGAAAAAGGTCAAATATTCAATTTGAAAAAGATCTTGAATCTGCTCGGCTGGTGTAAAGTTCCCATTATTATCATCAATAATCTTTCTACCATGAGGAATTTGATCAAGTCTCACATCATAAAAAGAAAAAGGGTGACTACCATAAAACGATTGATCTCTATCTGGTACAAGAGTGATTCCGGATGGATGTGATCTTGTAAGATTTAATGGAATTCTATTAGAACTCAAATGAACTTGATCGCCTTGCAAACCAGTAAGAGCTATTGATTTAATTCGATCAATTTCAACAATAATTTCATCCGATTTACCCTTCGGGTTTAATCCTCTAAGTGAGATTTCAACAACATCATCAGGAATTGACTGTTGTATTTGTATCTGCGGCTGATCATCGTCTTGCCAAATTGAAACCGTATAAGTAACCCGTGGTGAACCATTCTCTGTGAGATAAGTGACCTCAATACCCGTTGTGTAAATTGACGCTTCTATATTGAGAGTCATTTGATCGGCAAACACGTCAATTAAGTCAGATTCTGGAATTAACTGAAGATCTCCAGGCTCAGGCACAAAATCCATAATATCTTGT
>CAZRWM010000106.1:0-8274 GCA_964603885.1 uncultured bacterium | reverse complement strand
TAAATTGCCCGCTTAGCTCAGCTGGATAGAGCAACTGCCTTCTAAGCAGTAGGTCAGAGGTTCGAATCCTCTAGCGGGTACTTTTTTATCATGAAACGTAAATCCAGCAAATCACAACATACACCACTAAAGAGAATTTTCTTTACTGGCATTTTAGTTACCGTACCAACCTCTCTAACTTTATTTTTGTTTTATTGGCTGGCAGATATGATAGATCGATTGGGGGCTACCTTAATCAGTTACGCAATTCCAGGTCTGGAGCTTGCACGTTGGGTAGGTATCTTTACCACAGTTTTGATAATTTTTACTGTAGGTTTGATAACCTCTAACTGGTTTGGTAACAAGCTATATAAGGTATATGAAACTATTCTTAATAGAATACCAGGTATCAATAGAGTTTTTCATTTATTTAAAAAAGTATTGGAGATGATTCTAGAACCTGATCGAAGTGTGTTTAAGCATCCTGTTCTTTTAGAGTTTCCTAGGAAAGATCTATGGATTATTGGATTCTTATCTGCTCCAGCGACAGCAGAATTTAATCAGAAAACTGGACGTGATCTAGTTTCGGTTTTCATTCCTACAACTCCCAACCCTACATCTGGAGTTCTGGCATTAGTTCCTCGCGAAGATCTTATTATGCTTGATCTAACAATAGAAGAAGCTAGTAAAATAATTATTTCTGGAGGAATTCTAACGCCAGAATCAGCTGCTGAGGTTAAGCTCGCGGCGCAATCCCAAAAATCTAGCGAAGCCTCTTCTGAGTAGTCTGCACAAAACTTTGATGCAATTGATGATAATTGTTGTGTTCACTGCTAGTTCTTAGTTTGATTTACTGTATTGGCTTGGCCCAGGGGATAAGTAGGACGATACAAGCGATATGCTCAAGTCCTTACAACTTTTGATTCTTCCTATCTTTTTCTTATGGACCCTTGCTGCTCGAGATTATGTTCACCCCGTTGATTATTATGCAAAGGTAAGAGCAGATAGAGCAAGAGGTCATATATACAAGGATCTACAATACTTACTTGGTAAAATTCGGCAAAATCGTGATCGACTAAAAGAAATTTATTTGGGTGAAGCTCAATTCTTGAAGACAGAGAAAATTGCTCAAGCAAAAATTCAGTTCTACCGGGCTAAAGAGTATTTTAAGTCGGCCAAGAGTATGATTGCAGAGCATCGCCGTGACTACCACAAGGATACTGCACTGCTTCAAGTCCTGGAAAAAAAAATAGCTAAGCTTAATTCGGAAATTCATAAATATAGTGTTTTTATTACTAAGCTACATCCACTAGATCTGTACGCTAGAAATTACCACTTGAGACCAGGCAAACTACTGAATTTTAGGAAATTTGAAAATAAAACAACGGGGGCGGTAGTTTCAGGTCGAGAGTTGGTTGAGATCCTGAAAAAGGTCTATTTCCATTTTAATTTACGTACCAAAACTAGCTTAGGAATTGCAGAAAAACTCCTGAAACCGGTTGTAAAGGATTTCCCAGAATTTTTACCAGCAGCATTTTGGTTGGCAAGAGTTCATTTTGATCAAGACAGAATTACCGAAGCGCAGTTAATCATGAGTCGGCTGATGGAAGTAGATCCCACATTAGTGATTTCCAAAAGTCTGGATTCAAAATTACTTAGTGAGGACGATTTAATTGATTATTCTTTACCTAAAACACCTGTCATTACGCATAACAATTTACCAGTAGATCTTAGTCCTAGAAATCAAAAGGTGGTGAAGCCTGGTATTTTACGTACTGCCTTTGCTTTTTGTCTGCCCGGAGCAAATTCGCCAGTAGCAGCCGGAGGCTTGGATTTGGCAGATGTTGTTTATGAATATAACTATAATGGGCAGGAGACTAGGCTATTAGCTTTAGTTGGACAAACGCCCTTAAAGTCACATCTGATCGGTCCATTGATTCAATTACATTCGCTTGATTTAGATCAGATTTATTTCCTTGATCCATTGATTATACACAAGGGTCTGCTACCAGGTACTAATGCCAAACGAAGTACCTTACAAATAGGTACCCTTGACAGTGAAATTAGTTATGATGCATTTGTTAGGCGCGAGGAACAAAGTTATCCTCATCAATTCTATACCTCTTTAGATAGGTTGGTTGATCTGGGTTACCGATATCGAAAATTAGCTGGCAATGCGAAAAAAGGTCTTAGATTTTCAAGGGTGGAATCGCCCTATGACAAAAATAAAATTCGTGCCTTACACATTCCAATGACTGAAGAATATACGGTTTCATATTTTTACAAGCCCGAATTAGGTGTTTATCATAGATTAATAAACGGAAATCCCCATTTAGATGCATTTTCAGGTGAAGTCTTGTTTACAACCAACGTGATCATACAAAAGCTTGAGAATGATTCGTTCGGCGATCCAACTAATTCCGCGTTAGATGTTTGTGGAACGGGCCCTGCTCTCGTGATGGTGCGAGGCCGTGTTTATGAAGGGACTTGGAGCAAAGCAAACCTCAGCTCAGAAACACGCTATTTTGATAATAAGAATCAGGAGGTTTATCTGAATCATGGGCGGACCTACATTCATCTAGTTCCATTAAAGTCAAAGGTGAGAATGGATACCTTCGATAAAATCTGATTCTTGTTAAAACGGGCTCGTAATGGGAAAATAGTCGAATCTTTAAAAAGTCGGGAGCAAACTATGAAAGATTTGATCGAGCAAGCTAAAGAATTGATGCAGTGGGCTGATGAGTATGGCATTGACGAGATCAGCCTTAGTAATGGTGAAGATAGAATCCACATTGCGCGTAACACGGAAGTAGTTTCGATCAGCGCACCCCAGCTAAAAGTGGCTGAGACTGCAGCGATTGACGAGAGGTCTAAAAAAACCAAATCAAATAAGTCAGTTATCAAAGCTGATACAGAGAATCAGACGATTGTGTCGCCAATGGTTGGTACTTTTTACCGTAGCCCCAGTCCAGAGGCAAAAGCGTTCGTAAGTATCGGAGATACTGTCAAAAGTGGAGATACGGTATGTATAGTCGAAGCTATGAAAGTTATGAATCAAATAAAGGCACCTATGGATGGAATTGTAAAAAAGATTTTGGCAAATAATGCTGAGCTGGTTTACAAGGGTCAAGTTCTATTTGAGATAGCAGATGCTTAATTACTTGATTGTCCTACTCAGATAAAATTTATGCAATTTTTCATATTGATTTATAGAGTACTTTTGCTGGCCGCTGGCTTCTGGCTGTCTCTTGTGGTTTGTGAATCTAAACCAAGTGATCTGCTGGCATTGGAGAAGCGCCAGCAACTTTATCCATCGAACTTAAAAGTAAAGTATGTTTTAGCTCGTGCCTACGCCAACAGGGGTAAAGCTGACCCTAGGTTTTATGATAAATCCATAAATAAACTTCAGGAAATCTTAAAAATAAAGCAAATTGCTGTTGTTAAATTTTATTTAGGTTTGATGCATGCGCGAAAAGGAAACTTGAATCGAGCTATTAATCAATGGACAACCATTATTAGATCTCTCAAGCCGAATAATCTAACTACCTTGAGATATTTAGCTCTTGTTCATGAGAAAAAGGGGGAATTCCCACAAGCATTGAAGTACTGGAACAAAGTTTTATCGATTGCCCCAGCAAATTATAAAGCTCATTATCACGCAGCACTAGTTACATTGAAGACCTTATCCATCGAAAAGAATTTAAGATATTCAAATGCCATCAGACACTTCAAGAAGGTTCTTGCTCGATATCCCGAACATAGAAAGACTCTTTGGTATCTCAATTTAACCTACAAGGGCTCAAAGCAATATTTGAATCAGCGTAAGGTTCTCAATCGGCTATTGGTATATGCACCAAAAAATGCGAGATTGCGCAGAGAATACAAAATTAATGTTAAAAATTTACAGGCTCAACCTGTCGATGCAGTTCTAAAGGTTCCCAAGAACGAGGCCAAAGCTATCGATGTTTCAGTTAGCACCGAAATAACTGAGGATGAATTCAATGCCGTTTTCAGTAAGGATCCTGAGCCTCAGGAAGTGCCTGAGGTCCATGAGCCAGAAGCGGTTCATAAAAACCCAACGTTACCTATAGACTCTCCTCTTTCTGCAGATGCCGAACTGCTATTCAATCAGGGTGTTCAATACATGCAAAATAAAGAGTTTGATCTCGCGCTCTTCAATTTTTTGCAGGCACAGGAACTGGATCCTAAATTTGCACAATGTTACATGCAAATCGGCGAAGTATATCTGAAATTAGCAGATGCAACACCAACCGAAGAAAAGTTTTTAGAGCATCTCCGATTGGCAGAACAGGCATTGGAAACAGCGGTTCAGTTGGAGCCTGATTCCCTTCTTGCGCATGCCAGTAGAGCAAAACAGAAAGAAATTCAAGAAAAACGTAAGCAAGGTTTTGAGAAGACACATCTGAAGGTAGCTAAGCGTGCTATCGAAAGTGGCGATATTCGTTACGCGGTTGAAGAGTATATTATTTTAATGACAAATAACTTTATTTCTTCAGAGCTGATTTTTTCCTTGAGCTCCATTTATGACAGAGTGGATGAGGGTGTAAAACTAGACTTACATAATGTTCTTTTATCCGCCTCTGCAGAAGGTAAGCTAGGGGCTATCTACCTGGAATCAAAATTCAAAGTCGATGTGGATGAAGATAGAGCTTTTGACTTAATTGATCGTTTGTTTGCAGAGAATGCGCAGAAGACAATTTTTTTCAGGAGCTTAAAAGATCATCTTGATCAAAATCAAGGCGACAAGTTGGATGATTTTATAATGGGGCGTTATCTATTGATTGCTCAAAGTTATGGTCCAGCTTCGAAGTGGTTGCAATCAGCGGTTAAAAAAAGTACTCGTGATTCTCTAAAGAAGCGTATGGAGCCTTATTTGAGTAAATCTCTCAAAGGCAATAAGATGAGATCGAATCCGAGCTCTTATATGGCTGGTATTAAGCCTCATAATAGTTTATTTGAATTATACGAGCGTGAAAAAAATGAAATAATATCGGCCCAGCCAAGTTTCAAGTCTGTTTTCGAGCAAGACTCGAAACTAGGATTGCTTGAAGATAAGAGACGTCTATTAAGTACTTGGACTACAGAAAATCCTACTAATATGCTCGGTAAATATCTTCTTGGATTGATTTTAGAGAAGTCGAGTCTTGAGGAAAATCAACAGGAAGGCGTCAATTATAAAACCGAATCTGTGACGGCTAATAAAGATGACTCTGACTGGCATTTTAAGCTTGGTTTACTGGCGCTTAAATTGGGTGATTTACAGTGGTCCGAAAGATTTATAGAACAGTCCGAATTTATTACATTGAAGCGAGGATGGGAGATTTATAACCCTTATGCTTTGCACGCTTCTAAACTAGCCAATAAAGCTTTGTCGAATGATCGTTTGGACCTAGCCAGAGGATACATCAAGTACGGTTTCAGATTTCACCCCTACAGTCGAGATTTAGCCAATGTGGAGATGGCTCTTATCGAGAAAGCAGGATCTGGAGGAGTCTTACAGCATTCTCAAAACTTTTTCATGAAGCTCATGAGCATTCCGGTCTACAATGAAGTTTTTTGGGCAGACATTGGCCTGAACATATTATGGTCGGTTTTTCTAGTGCTTCTATTTTTTTCAGCGTTGATTGTTGTTAAGAATCAGGCAGAGCTAAAGCACCTTGTCGATGAGCTGTTTGGCCAACGAAGTATTTCTATCCCTATCATGACCTTTCTGGTTGGTTTTTTGCTGATTTTGTTTCCCACCGGTTTGATACTTTTTCTACCCATAATCTTATGGACTTTCATGGATGACTTTGAACAAATTGTATTTGTGCTGGGGATTCTTTTGTTGATTTTCTTACCATTTATATTCAAGGTTGGTTACGTTAATAATACTGATCAGATTGCAGCATGGGCGAAGATGCAAGAGGGGAATTTTAAGGAGGTAAAGAAAGATTATACAAACAGGCTAAAGCGTAATCCAATGGATGTTGACGCGCGCTTTCAAATTGCATTAATTCAAATGAATACCGAAGTTTCTCTTAAACTTGCCATTCAAGGATTTCAGCAAGTTCTTGAAGAGGAGCCTGAACACTTTGCAGCGCTTAACAATTTGGGTGTTTGTTATGCGAGGCAGGGCTCATTGGATGTAGCTTTACCTTATTTGACAAAGGCTTTGAATTTAAATCCGATTCATGACAAGGTTCTTTACAATCTATCCAGAGTTTACGAGTTGAAAGGTGAGATGAAGTCAGCCAGTAACTATCTTGGATGGATAGGTCGTCAAGATCAATCTGCTTACGGAGGCGTGGATAGATATTTAAAACACACTAAAAAGAGTGAGGCAATCTATGCGCCAATATTTTTGCAGGAAGGGTTGGACAGGCATAATACATTTTTCTCGGGGGTTTACGAGAGTAAGTTTAGTGCCAATTTATTACTCTTTCTCGCTTGGTTTCTGATGGGTGGTGGGCTCATTGGGGTTTTAATATTTCTGCGAGATAAGATGGATATTGTCATAACATCATGTCGTTTTTGTGATGCTAAAATCTGTGGAAATTCTCAGTCGATTCTTAACGGTGAACCCCTTTGCAGCAGTTGTTTTGAGAGTCCTGCAAGGCGTAAAAAAGGTCTTCTAAATTTTAAGAAAGAGCGCATGGACGCAATGTGGTTGCAGGCACAGAAGTGGAACTTTATTTTACCGGGTTTTGCCCATGTGTTCCGTGGCAAGCTTTTAATCGGACTGTTATTATCCTTTGTATTTTGGTTTGCCTTGATTACTTGGTGGAGTAATTTAGGTTATCTATGGAACAGTATCTTTTTTTATGAAAATAGTTTTACCTCAGCCATTAAATGGCTATTTTTCTTACTCGCGTTAGTTATGTATTCGATCTCATGTGGCTTTTCAATAACCCATACTCCACGCGGTAATTAATAGATTTAATAATCTTATATGCGAAGTTTTCTAGCAAAATTAATACTATTGCAGTGTCTCATGCTGCTGACTACTTTTTTTTATGTCATGGGGCATGGCTTAGCAATGGAGGGTTTACCTTCAGGTACTTTCTTCAAATCTCGCGATATTAGCGGATTTAATTTCAAGCGATTGATAGCTCTTTCAGAGCAAAATTTGCGAGTTTTTGAAAGGAAGCAGGCGGTTGTGGAAGTCATGGGTCGTCTCGAGACACTAAAATTAGGCCGTGATTACTTTATTGAGGTTGATACCGATACTTTGCGAAAACAATATCTGAAGAGGGTACGGGGGAGAAATTGGCTCACCCACGTCCGAGATTATTTCTTACTCACTTATGAAGTCAATGAGTTTAAGCTGCCCTATAAGCTGAATCGCAAAAAGACAATGCGCGGTTTGGAGCGCAAGTTTTCACAACGGGAAGCTCCCCAATTTCGACTCAAAGAGGGGCAAGTAATAAAAACAAGCTGGACTCCAGACTTCACAAATATTTTCAATTCACTTCAATATTTTTTGTTAGGGGATACCGAAGGTCGATTTACAATTGCTGGTGGCTGGGGAAGCCAAGAAGATCTTATTCAAGATATCGCCAAATTTGATACTCTTGTACTTCAAAAAACCATTCCCACAAATTTAGTGGACAGAGCTTACTGGATATTATCAGAATTGTTACTCGAAGAATTGGAGTTATATCTCAATCCTGGTGACAAGTTTTCTTTTTTAGCTTGGATATCCAGTAGTGGCTTGAGGCCTGCAGATTTTCAATCACCCTATCTAAATTTAGAAGGTGTTGATTGGAATGATTTTTATGGATTAGAAAAGATTGCTTCATCAATATATGAAATGATTCTTCGATTAGGAATCGAAGTTCAGACCCATCATAATCATGCCTATTTTTTGCCTACAGTGAAGCATGTGAAACCTGGTTTAGATGTTGCTCTGGGTAATGGTCAGGATTTCGTATTTAGTAATTCTTTAGATCAGCCTTTATTACTGAGTATCAAATTAGAAAAGCCATACAATCGTATTAGGATTGAATTTCGAACATGTCTTGCTGGTCCGGAGGTAGGTCAAATCACCGAGGCCTTTAGAAGGGTCAAGTATGCGAACATGGAGACCGTAGTAGATTCATCATTACCTAAAGGGGATAAAATTCTTGATCGTAAGCCTTTATCAGGTCTAACAGTAGGATTTTACAGAGTCAAAATTTCAGATGGGCGACGAAGGAAAGAACTGATTAAAACAGTTCAGTATTCGAGCAGAGCTGGCAGAATTCGCATGGGTAGCGGAGACGTCAATGTTTTTCATCCAGATGCATGGCGCGA
>CAZRWM010000105.1:1739-8375 GCA_964603885.1 uncultured bacterium | reverse complement strand
TGAATCCGTGCTCGTTTAGGTTTGATATGACGGTTTTTTGGTTTGGGAATGCCCTAATCGATTCAGCGAGATATGAGTAGGCTTTCTTGTCTCTTCCAAACATATTGCTGATAAACGGTAAAATAGTCCTGAGGTATATTTGGTTGCCGAAACGAATTATCGGATTCTCTGGTTGAGTGAGTTCAAGAATCAGAAGTTGTCCGCCGGGCTTGAGAACTCTATGCGCTTCTCGAAGGAAATCGGAGTGAGTTGGCATGTTACGGTACCCGAACGAAATAGTGATCAAATCAACAGAGTCGTCTTTCAGAGGGAACGCAATTCCGTTTCCACGAATCAGTTCGAATGTAACATTGTTATTCTTCGAAGTTTCTAACATGCCAAAGGAGAGATCTAGGCCAATGAATCGCGGTTTGATTTTACGAGAGATTGAAAATTTTTCAAGCGTACTTAGGATGTCGCATGTTCCGCATGCTACATCAAGCACAATATCGTGCTGTTTTAAATTTGTACGGCTCAAAAGCTTTTGTCTCCAGCTGTCATCCAGGTTCAGAGACAACAATTTGTTCATAAATTGATAATTTGGCGCAATTCTGTCGAAGTATTTTTCAAGTACTTTAGATTCTTCGATAGCCATGATTATCCTTTGCTATGTTTCGATAACGATCCCATCTATCTTCTCACAATCTTCCTTTAACTGCTTTAATTGCTCGTTAGTGTAGCGTAATAATTTTAGTTTACGTTCCCCAATTTGCATTGCCACAATGGAAGCTTGAGACAGGCGCGGCATCGAGCCGTAGAATTGGGTCACGTCCCCAGGAAAAACGGATTTAAGTTCGGAGAGTTTGTGAATATCAGGCTGACCACTTAAATTAAAGGACGTGACAGCTAACGGTTGGTTGATCCATTGAAGTAATTTTAAGGTATCTGCATGGTTCGGAATTCTTATTCCTAATTGAGTGCTACCCCTATAACAATGGGCATATCGGTCATCGCGAGGTTCGCCAATAATTGTGATTGGGCCAGGCCACCATTTTTCCAGCAAATGCTTCACGGCATGACTTATGTTTACAAGGCTCTGAGCTACCTCCATGTCTTTGACAAACAAAACCAGTGGCTTTTGACCATCTCTTTGTTTTAATTTGTATATTCGGTCTACAGCTCGTAAGTCAGATGCTTTGCAGGCTAATCCCCACAAGGTATCTGTAGCTAATCCGAAAATGGGATCAATTTTGGCGTCCTCCAAGGGTATCATACCTTCTTAATCTCCAAAATTCTGGGGACATTGGCGAAATCATTTATCCATGTAAATTTGATGTTCTTAAAATTCATTAATTTTAATTCAAGCTTCTCATGTTGGTCGTGGCCAATCTCTATCAATGCGTATCCACCCTCGTCAAGCAATAGTGATATGGAATCCAATATTTCATTAATCAGTTTGAGACCGTCTTGCTTTGCGTAGAGTGCAAGATGAGGCTCATATTGATCAACCTCTCTTTGAATCATCGGATCTCCTGAAGTGAGATATGGCGGGTTGGAAACAATTAAGTCAAAAGAACCTCTTACGCCATGTGAGCCATAAGCTTGAATAAGCTTCACATCTGAGTTGAGTTGCTGACTATTTTTTTTGGCTATTTTTAGACATTCGAGGCTAATATCTGTTGCAATCCAACAACTTTCTGGTAATTCGAGCCTCAAGCTGAGTGCAAGAATCCCGCTACCTGTCCCGATATCCAAGCATTTGAGGCTTGGGTTCAAATTATTTTGACGGTATAGCTGAATACATCGCTGAGTGATTAGTTCCGTTTCCGGCCTCGGAATTAATACCGTTTTATCAACAATAAAAGGACGTCCATAGTGGTACTCAAAACCTCTGAGGTAGGCTACTGGTTCACCCTTCTTGCGACGCGGCAGCCAATTTTCTAGGAGCTCAATTTCAGGCCTACTAAGTTCGGTGCTGTTCAATTCCATTATGATTTGTGACATCGTATTAAAGCGCTCGAGACATAGTAATAGGGCGTAGGTTTCACGCAATGACTTGCCCCCAAAACGTTCTTTGAGTTCGATTTGAATCCATGACATCGCATCTGATAGAAGCATTTTCTATTGGGAAGTTTGTTGTAAAGATTCTAGTTTGGCTCGATGGTCCGCTGCTATTAGCGCTTCTATGACTTCGTCCATGTTACCTTCAAGGATGGGCCCTAATTGATGTAAGGTTAGATTGATGCGATGGTCTGAAACTCGGCCTTGAGGGAAGTTATAAGTTCGGATTTTTTCAGAGCGATCTCCCGTGCCGACTTGCGAGGATCGTTGCGCCGCATATTCTTTTTGTTGTCGGAGCCGTTCCTCTTCAGCAAGTCTGGCCCGAAGGACTTTAAATGCCTTGTCCTTATTCTTTATTTGAGATTTTTCGTCTTGGCAGGTTACAACAGTCCCGGTTGGTTCATGAGTTAATCTTACCGCGGAGTATGTTGTATTGACTGATTGACCTCCCGGACCAGAGGCGCAGTATGTGTCCACTCGTACGTCACTAGGGTTAATTTCGAAATCCATCTCCTCAACCTCGGGTAGTACTGCTACAGTGATCGTGGAAGTATGAATCCTGCCAGAGCTCTCTGTGGCTGGAACTCTCTGTACTCGATGCACCCCACTCTCAAATTTCATTTTAGAATAAACTAATTCACCAGTAATACTAAAGGATAATTCTTTGAAGCCTCCTACTCCGGTTTCACTGGACGTAAGGATTTCATGTTTCCAGCCGCATTTCTCAGCAAAACGAGCGTACATTCTGTAGAGATCCGCCACAAAAAGACCTGCTTCATCTCCACCAGCGCCTGCTCTTAATTCAACTATGATATTCCTTTCGTCCAATGGATCCTTGGGAAGTAGCATTATCTCAAGCTTCTGCTCGAATATAGCGATCTTCTTCTGCAACTCTTCAGACTCTAATTGAGCCATTTCTAGCATTTCCTGATCAGTATCATTATCTTCTAGAATCTCTTGGGTGTCGGCCAGCCCCACTCTGCAGGCCTCAAGTTCTCGATACAGGTCGACGATGGGCTCGATTCTTTTATATTCTTTGGCGACCTCTTTATAGCGGGATTGATCCATAACTAATTCTGGATCTACGATTTTCTTCTGAAGACTGTCGAAGTGTTCTAATAAATCTTGGATTTGTCGCTGCATTTCTTATTAAATTTCCAGGGCTGCTATGTATTTTTTAACCAAATTTACCACTCTAGGTGTGGCTTCATTGGCAGCCTTAACGACGCTGTCATGGCTCTCTTCATGACTGTCTTCCCCTGTGGCCATATTGGTGATGACTGAAATACCTAACACGTTTTCAATACCTCCGTGTTTGGCTGCGATCACTTCAGGAACTGTGGACATCCCAACGGCATCAGCGAATTGGCTAAAGAAGCGTAACTCGGATTTCGTTTCATAGCTAGGCCCAGTAACTCCTAAGTATGTTCCTCGATGAAGCTTAAAACCCTCATTTAGAGCGATCTTTTCAGCAATTGAGATACATCGCTGGTTGTAGGGAGTGCTCATATCTGGAAATCGCACGCCTAGTGTGTCCTCGTTCGGCCCAATCAGAGGGTTTTGGAACATGAAGTTGATGTGATCATCTATCGCCATGAGTTCTCCAACTCGAAAGTTTCGATTCAACCCTCCAGCCGCATTAGTTACAATCAGGTGAGTTACCCCCAAATCACGCATAACTCTAACCGGAAGCGTTACTTCCTGCATGGTGTAGCCTTCATAAAAATGAAAACGTCCCTTAAAGGCGATGACCGGTTTTGAATCAATTTGACCGGCTACTACTAGGCCTTCGTGACCTTTGACACTGGAGGTTGGAAATGCCGGAATGTCAGTGTATTTTAGGTGTTTAGACTGGCTTATCTGCTCCGCGATTGGACCAAGGCCCGTACCACAGATGATTCCAATTTTCGGCATATGCCCCTGGGCAAGAATAGTAGATCGTAATTTGTTACTTACAGTTTTAATCGATTCTATTAAATTCACTAATTCTCCTCGTTATCAGGGGAACGTTGGCATTTGCTGCAGATGCCATAAATTTCTAGTTGATGATCTACAATCTTAAAACCAATACTTGCAGCGACCCGCTCCTGGAGCTTCTCTATCTCTTCATTCTCAAACTCAAAAATTGAATCACACTTTACGCAGATAATGTGATCGTGATTGTGTCGGTTGAACGCGCTCTCGTAGCGGATAAAGCCATCTCGAAAATGATTTTCCTTCGCTATGTCAGCATCTTTCAATAACTTAAGAGTACGGTAGACGGTACTGTAGCCGATGCCCGGGTGAGAATCGTGTAAAGACTTAAACAATTCTTCAGCACTCACATGTGTTTCGGATTTAAGGAAAATTTGGAGAATATCCAATCTCTGCTGCGTAAGTTTGAGACTTTTGCTTTTCAAATACTTTATGAATTTTTGCCGAGCTTGATCATATTTTCTCTTTCTCTGATCCATTCCACCAATATAATTGGATCGATGATGCAGGTCAAACTGTACCTCAGCTCCGGTAAAAATGAATTTAAAGTTAATTTTTTTTGCGATTATTTTTGATTAATGAAATTCTTATTAGACAAAAATTGTACTATTTTGCTATTTTTTGTTAATTCCGCTTAAGGGTACCCCGATAGATGCGAGGGTAGTGGACATAAAAACGGCGGAAAAATGCAGCCTATGAGTAGTAAATATACACTTTGGATTTTAGTTCTTCTTTGTGTCGCGGTCTTGCAAGGGATTGCGATCTCTCGTGATGGATTTTTTGTCGACCGACCCAAAGCTCTGCTGAGTACGAGTGAAGATTTTACATTTTTAAGCCCTGTTAACAAAAATAAAGTCCAAGGTTTGGTGCCCGTTTCTATGGTTGCGTCAGTTCGAGATACCGAAAAGAACAATAGTCGAGAAAATTCTGAAGTTTTGTCTGGTGAAAAAGAGGAGTTCAGACAGATTCAAGCTTATTTAGAGCAGGAAATTGGCGATCCTTCTGGGGAAGAAATTGAAGGGAAGATTGAATTAGATCTTGATGGCTTAACTAAAAAGTTAAATGAGAATTTACCGGAAAAGGTCTCTGACGGGAATGAATTCCAGAGGTCTGGATTGCATACTGCAGCTGAGGGTTACATTACTCATACCGTCAAGAGAGGAGAGACGCTGTCAAAAGTTGCGAAGATGTATGACATGACAGTTTCTCAGTTGGTTCTCTATAACGGGATCATGAATCCGGACCACATTTATCCAGGCTATCAATTGCAGATAGCCTTTGAAAAAATTTTTAACCATGAAGTAAAGGTGCAAGAAACCCTCTGGTCTATTTCAAGGTTGTATGGCGTTTCGGTAGACAAAATTCGTAAATTGAATAACCTCCCTGGAAATGGACTACGAAAAGGGCAAACTCTCAAGATAGAAGTTGAAGATTTATCGGAAGCGGGTTTGCAGAGATTTATTAATGCAAGGAAGCGTAAATCTCGCTTCATGTGGCCTCTCGATGGGCGACTAACTGATCGCTATGGTTGGAGGATACATCCAATCACTCGTAAGAGAAATTTTCACAAAGGTATTGATATAGCAGCTCCCAAGGGTACAAAAATCGCTGCTGCAGATGAGGGAAAGGTTGTTTTTGCGGGTAAATCAGGTGGCTACGGTAACCTAGTGATTTTAAAGCATAAATCAGGTTATGAGACTCGTTACGCGCATTGTTCAACTGTCAATGTGGAGATAGGTGATGAGGTTGAACTTGGTGAGACCGTCGCACAGGTGGGAAGCACAGGAATGTCCACGGGATACCATCTTCACTTTGAAATTCGTAAGAATGGCAAGATTATCGACCCCCATGAATATCTGTAATTAATTTATTCTTCATTGAATTACTGCAGTAAAAATCGTAATATACATTTTTTGGTAAAATTAACCTAAAATTGTCATTTTTTTAAGATAATGTGGTGGGTATTCGGCTCGAATGATAGGAGAAATATGAGACTCTGGATTACGGTTATAGTAGCAATAGGAATTTTTTCGACGAATTTTGCTGTAAGCCAACTACGTGTGGGTGTTGTGGATTTACAACGGGTGATGTTCTACTACGACGAGTTCAAAGTTTTTCGGATCGAGATGGCGAATCGCGAAGCCCGCTACACGAATGAGCTTAGTCAAGATGAGGCGGAGGTCAACCGATTAAAGCAAATGTTGCAAGATCCTAGTCTCGGCGAAGATAAGAAAGAAAGTCTGGAGAGAGATTACTCCAGAAAGGTCTTCAACATGCAGCGTAAGTTTGAAACTTACAAGAAAAAGATTGAGGAGCAAAAAGAAGAGCAGATGGAGAAGATTAAAGCCGTAATCTTCGAAGAAATCTCGAAGATTGCCAAGGTAAAGCGGATGGACTTTGTTTTTGATAAACGTAGCGTCTATTACGGAAACACCGAAGACTTTACACAGCAGCTCATCGATCGTATTAATAAAAAGAGTGTCGGCAGAGCTTCTGCTGGGAAGCGCTAACTGTATTTTTTCCTGCTGTAATGTTGGATCTCAATAAGATTAAAGCTTCAATCGGAGGAGACTGGTTCTTACAAGGACAGATGCCTGTGATTACTGGTGTTGCTGAGATTTT
>CAZRWM010000105.1:0-1639 GCA_964603885.1 uncultured bacterium | reverse complement strand
ACTGTAGACCGGGGCACCTTCCGACCGACAATCATAGGTAAAGGAACTAAGTTGGATAATTTAGTTCAAATTGGTCACAACGTTGTATTGGGGC
The DNA here is from genome assembly GCA_964603885.1 of uncultured bacterium. GTDB lineage: Bacteria > Muiribacteriota > UBA6191 > UBA6191 > UBA6191 > JAYZAC01. The sequence continues at coordinate 1,545 of CAZRWM010000105.1, read as the reverse complement.
AAGGTTGTTTGATGGCGTCACAGTCTGGTATCTCAGGTACAACGAAAGTCGAAGATTATGTTACGTTCGGCGGGCAGTCGGGTTCGGTTGGGCACATAACTATTGGTAAAGGTAGTACTATTTATGCCAGAGGTGTTCCTACACAAGATATTGAGCCCGGTTCTAAAATCTCTGGATTTCCAGGCAGAGATCATCGAGAAGATCTTCGTATGATAGCTTCAATGCGCAAAATTCCTAATTTAATGAAAGAAATACGTAGAATTCTCAAGGCTCTAAACTTGATGCCAGGTTCTTAATCGCCTAACATCTTTCTATGAGGTGATGCATGAAGCAGAAAACGCTAAAAAAGTCCGTTGTATTCAATGACATTGGTTTGCATACAGGGAAGCCTGTAAAACTTGTAGTGAAACCCGCTCCTGAAAATCATGGTTTAGTCTTTGTGAAAACTAACAAGGATGGCCACAGGCTAAAAGTTGATCTCGAAAATATAGAGGGTATTTCGAGAGGGACTAATCTTTCGGATGGAACTGAGACAATTTATACTTTTGAACATTTGATGGCTGCAGTCGCCGCCTGCGAACTAACCAATCTAGTGTTTGAAATCGATTCAGACGAACCTCCAATTTTAGATGGAAGTGGAATAATCTTTTATAAAAAATTTAAGAAGGCGGGGGTTGTTAGCCAAGAAGCCTTGCATCCTGTCTATAGAGTTGTCAAGCCATGTGTGGTCGAAGAGAATGGTGCAAAGTTGATGGCTTTCCCTGGTGATGAATTCAATATGTCCTACACGCTTAATTATCCTGATACTATGATTGGGGCGCGGCATCTCGAGGTTGATTTTGATGCGATTGATAAATCGGACAATCTTTTACAGGCTAGAACTTTCTGCTTGTTAGAGGAGGTTGAGGCACAACATTCTATAGGTCAGGCATTAGGTGGAAGTCTCTCAAATGCAGTTGTCGTGGATGGTGAAAAATGTCTAAATGAGGGTGGCCTTCGATTTGAGAATGAGTTTGCTTGGCATAAGGTCATGGATTTTTTCGGTGATATGAATATGTTAGGTGGTAAGCTTAAAGGCAGGTTTGTCGGGATAAAGTCGGGTCATCGAAACAATATTAATCTACTGAAGAAAATGGTCAAGGATGGCTGCCTTATACAAGAAAATTTGTGGGAGATGAAGAAGACGTTGGAACTCGTAGACATAAAAAAATTAATTCCTCATCGTTACCCATTCTTACTGGTTGATCGTATTATTCACTTGAAAGTTGGGGAAGAGGCAACGGGTATCAAAGGTGTGACTGGTAATGAAGAGTTTTTTAATGGTCATTTTCCAGACACTCCCGTAATGCCTGGAGTTTTGATCGTGGAGGCATTAGCTCAAGTCGCTGGTGTATGTCTTTTGTCAATGACACACCACAAGGGGAAGACTCCGTATTTCATGGGACTGGACCAAGTGAAGTTCAGGCGTCCAGTTTATCCTGGTGATCAACTAGAGTTACATATCAAGGTGTTAAAGCTTAGAGGTTCGACTGGTAAGGTGGAAGC
>CAZRWM010000104.1:0-8501 GCA_964603885.1 uncultured bacterium | reverse complement strand
GTCTCCATTGAATCTATTGACACTTGCTTTGCAGATGCATCTTGTGAACTCGGGGTATTGTCATTGATTTTGTGTGTCTCACGAGCTTCAGATGATAAAAATTCATTCGGATCAACTGAAAACTCATCGAGAAATAGTTTATAAACTTGATCCGTTTGGAGCGGTTTGGATAACTTGGAGACTATCTGAATTCCCTCTAATTCTTCTTTGAGAGAATTTGCTTGTAGATCATCAGTCACAATAACCACTTTGGTATCGGAGCGATATTCAGCACAAATTTTGATCAACTCTACTCCTGATAACTCGCCAACTAAAGCATCTGTAATTAGTAAAGAAAACTTTTGTTGAGATAGCTTGATTACCGCATCCTGAAATGTAAACGAATGTTTAAAAGACACAAGAGCTCCCGAGAAAAGTTTAGGCAACTCAATATGCATCTTCTCATCATTATCTACTATCAAAACCTCAAGCATAAAATCTAAAAAGCATTAAAGCCTCTCAATATTGAGCGTTATAGCTAGCTTAATCCTCCATTTGTGGTTTGAGCTCGAACAACTTTTGTCCCTTTTCAACCGACAGCCCTATTTCATCAACTATCATCTGAATCTCTCCGGTAAGTGGTGCGCGAATTTCATTTTCCATCTTCATAGCCTCTAGAATTATTAGAACCTCTCCTTGCTGCGCAACGTCACCCGCCTTACCAAGCACTCGAATTATTTTCCCATTTATGGGAGATATTACTATATTATCGGAAGCTTTAGCAGCATTGCCTAGCGCAGTGACAGGCAAGCTACCTGGCTCAAAAATCTGTAAATCAAAATTCCAAGCTCCAATACTACACTTGAACCGACTATTTTCCTGATTAACGTGTACGAAATATGGTTTACTTCGATGCAAAATAAGCATTCCATCTTTCTGCGAGTCCAGGACTACTAATTCTACCTTTAGATCCGATGATTCATCAGTAATTATGAGATGATGTCCCCCTAAATCTTTTATTAAAGCGCATTTAAGATCGTCTAAACCACTCTGCATTTCATTATCCATAATTCGAAAACCTAGATCGAAATGACTCGAATGCCAGCCAAGTCGCATCCTAGCAACAGCTGCGCACAGCAGCAGGAATCTTTTTCTCTCCATACTGAACTCAGTGCACAGAGCCTCCCAACAGTGGTTCAGATAATTTGTATGGATTCTACCTGCACCAAAATCAGGGTGCCGCAGTATGTAATCATGGAACGCAATATTGTTTGGTATGCCATGAAGCGAAGACTTAGCCAATACCTCAACCATTTTTAATCTTGCCGCATTTCTGTTTTCACCCCAAACCGTTAACTTTGCAATCATGGGATCATAAAATAGAGGAACTTCGGAACCATCACGAAGATAGGAATCGACTCTTACATCTTCATCTACTGCAAAATTGACCGTATCGACAATTCCGGGAGCAGGGGCGAAATTTGCCAAGGGGTCCTCAGCATAAATCCGACACTCTATAGCAGAGCCCTTGGGTACTTTGTTTTGTATTTGCAAATCATACCCCATTGCAGCTTGTATCTGAAGCTCAACCAAGTCAATATCCCAAGTCATTTCAGTCACTGAGTGCTCTACCTGAAGTCTCGTATTCATTTCCAGAAAGAAGTACTGGCCGTCGTTTGTCTTCAGAAATTCAAAAGTACCTAAAGAGTCATACTCTAATTCGGTACAGACCTGAATCAATTTGCTTAATAATTCTTCGACTTCTTCATTCTTAACTACCATCGAAGGACTCTCTTCAATAACCTTCTGATGTCTTCGCTGAACAGAACATTCTCGATGACCAAAATGCCAGGCTTTACCGTGTTTATCTCCAAGAATCTGAAACTCAATGTGATGACCCTCTTGTACATACTTCTCAATAAAAACTGCGGACTTCCCGAAAGAGCGCTGTGCTTCAGATTTGCAAATCTCTAAATTTGCTTCTAATTCAGCTTCTGAATACACAACTCGCATCCCTTTACCGCCACCGCCCCCAGAGGCTTTGATAATAATTGGAAATCCAATCTCAGAAACTAAATCACGTATCTCTTGTACGTCCTCTACCGGATCTACTGTCCCCGGTAAAAGAGGAATATCAAATTTCTGCATTATTTGTCTTGCAGCTACTTTGTCGCCAAATAGATTAATTAAATCAGGCTTTGGTCCTATCCAGAGGAGACCAGCATTGATGACTTTTTGAGCAAATTCAGCGTTTTCAGCCAAAAAACCATAACCTGGATGAATTGCAATACACTCACTTTTCTGAGCAATATCTATTATCAAATCTTGACACAAATATGATTCTGATGAGGGACCTGGCCCAATGCGATAGGCTTCATCGGCAACCCTAACATGTTCGCTCCCTCGGTCCGCATCAGAGAAAACCATTACTGATTTCATACCCATTCTTCTCAAAGAATTATGAATGCGCAGAGCACACTCGCCTCGATTTGAAATCAAAACTTTTGATATATCCATAGGGGTCACTCGCTTCACTTATAACGGAATATTACCGTGTTTACGCTTCGGTCGATCTTCTACTTTAGTAGCTAGCAATTTCAAACCATCAATGATTTTATTTCTAGTATCAGCTGGATCTATAACCTCGTCAATATAACCCTTATCGCTTGCTAAATAGGGATTTGCAAACTGATTCTCATAGGTCTCAATAAATCGATCACGAAGGTCTGGGTCTTTCTTAATATCATTTCGATAAAGTATGTTAACGGCCCCTTTTGCGCCCATAACTGCAATCTCTGCATTAGGAAATGCAAAATTTAGATCTGCTCTTATATGCTTGCTGGCCATCACGTCATATGCTCCACCATAAGCTTTACGAGTAATGACGGTGATCACTGGTACAGTCGCCTCAGAATAGGCGAATAGTAGCTTTGCGCCATTTTTTATAATTCCACCATGCTCCTGCTCCACGCCAGGCAAAAAACCGGGAACATCAACAAAACTAATAATCGGAATATTGAAGCAATCACAAAATCTTACAAAACGAGCTGCTTTAGAACTTGCGTCATTATCTAGGACACCGGCTAACTCTAAAGGATTATTTCCAACAACCCCAATAGAGTGCCCATCTAATCGAGCAAAACCTACCACTATATTTGGAGCGTAGTGTTCCTGAGATTGGAAAAAATCACCTCCATCAACAACTTCTTTGATAACTTCTACAATATCGTATGGCTTATTTGGATTTTCCGGCACTAAATCCCTCAATAATGGCGTTTGACGATAACCTTCGTCCTGAGGATTGATCGATCTTGGCGGAGTATCCTTCCAATTTGATGGCATAAAAGATAACAAGTGTTTGGTGTGTGCAATAGCCTCCTCCTCACCCGAATGACGAAAATGGGCAACTCCCGATTTAGCAGTATGTGCTACGGCACCACCTAAGTCCTGTTGATTAATCACTTCATTTGTCACTTCACGGATAACATCTGGCCCCGTTACAAACATATAAGAAGTATCATCAACCATGGAAATAAAGTCTGTAATTGCTGGAGAATAGACGGCCCCCCCAGCACAAGGGCCCATAACAAGTGATATCTGTGGGATAACCCCACTAGCTTGTACGTTACGCCAAAAAATTTCTGCATAACCTCCGAGAGAATCAACACCTTCCTGAATGCGAGCCCCGCCGCTGTCGTTTATTCCGATAATAGGAACCCCTAACTTGACTGCCATGTCCATGACTTTACATATTTTACCTGCATTCGCTAAACTTAGCGATCCTCCAAAAACTGTAAAATCTTGTGAGAAAGCCATTATTCTCCGGCCATTGACTGTACCTGTTCCAGCTATCAGCCCATCGCCCAGAAACTTTTGTGTTTGCATACCAAATTCTTGACATGAGTGAGTTACAAATTTATCGAACTCCTGGAAAGAGCCTGGATCGAAAAGTAAATTTAAGCGATCTCGAGCGGAACCTTTACCTTTTTCTTTTTGTTGCGCTTTGCGTTCGGCTCCACCACCCTCTTCAGCCTTTTGATTCATTTCGCTAAGTTTAAGTAGATATTTCTCCATATGAAGACTTCCAATTCAGTAATTATGCAGGAGGTTGACTTTAAGTACTCAGTATACTGAAAAGATTTCCCGAGAGCCAAATTAATAGAGCTACAACAGACGCATCAAATTATACTTATCCGTTAGCACAACGTTATTCTTACTGGCCATTTCTCTGGCTTCCTCAGTAAAGTTACCTGAACACACAAAATGTACTTTAGAAGCCTCCATTCGATCACGTTTATCAATAATATCAGCCATAGCAATGGCTCCGATTACAGCAGCAGGCTTGTAGAAGTAAACCAGCCAACGTATATCATCTTTGTCTACGGCAACAAACAGTGCTTCATTCCGATTGTCTGCTAGATTTTTATCTGCCACTAAATTTAGTTTTTTACAGATGCGATTACACGATCCAACAAAAACTTCATAGGGCGAAGTACTAAAATCAAGGGGAGTTTTGGGGCTGTAAAAATCAAATCTTGCCGCGAGTCTTTCATTATCCTTTATAGTCTGAACAAGCTTTCTTTGAGCTAACTCTTCTAATTTTCCTAAAACAAGAATAGGCAAATGATTAGGAAAAAAAATGTCGATATTCAGATCTTTACGGATTTCATGATTAAAGTACCCACCCCATTTATGTTTTTCATAAATGGCAACTACATCATGTAGTTCTTCACTAATCAAAAGTTCTTTAGAGATCACTTTCAGAATTTGATCACAACTTTTATAGTATGCATCAATTCTACACAGCTCTTGAAATGTATATTTTGCTTCGCTAAAGTCATCCTTTAGTAAGTAAGCACCTCCAAGATGATAAAGAAATTCCTTCTTCTCATCAAAATATATATCTGCGAGATTAGCTCCGCGATTAAAATAAGCAACTAATCTATCCAAATCTTCATCTTCTATCTCAGGCTTCTGCAAAATTTCATAACCCTTAAAAAATAGGATATCTTTCAAGTAGATAGGATTAGCTTCATTCAAAATTTGGCCAAAATAAGTCGAAGCTTCCTCCATAGAGTTATTGTCATAATAAAGTTTACCAAGCAGAAATTTAGCAAAAACCGAAAATTCAGGCTCATGTTCAATTTTACGCAATGGGGCCATAGCCTCATCTCGTTCGTTCATAGCTATTAAACTTAATGCTTTATAATAATGGCAGCGTGGCTGATCTGATTTGTAAGCGATAGATTCGTCAAAATATATAATAGCCTCCGCATAACGCCTCTGAACCATGTAAAGTTCACCTAGATAGTAAAACAATCTAGTAGACTTATAGCCGGTTCTAAGTAGTAATAAGAAACTTTCCCAACTGTCTTTATATCTTCCACTAGCATATTGAATCTCAGCCATTCGCATCAAGCTATCAAGCCCAAGATTATCGAAAGGGTCAGCTAAAGCGATTTGTAAACTTTTGAGATAATATATAGATTTCTCCATCATGCCTTGCGACTCGTACAATTTACTGAGTTCAAGTAAAGACTGGGCGTGCAAAGGATCGTTATTGATTGCCTTTAGAAAGAACTCCTCCGCACCAGAAGGATTTCGTTTACTAAGAGCCTCAACACCTTTTTTATATTGTTCTTGTGCAGGATTGTTAGACATCACGGCATATACAACGTAAATGATTGGTAGCAGAGCAAGTAGTACGGGATCCATAAAAGATTTCCTAAATATTATTAAGTCTCTTACTTAAGAACCTACAAGACTGCTACCATCTTCAAATTGATCATCATCCGCAGTGGCAAGGCGGATTTTATTTTCGGCATCTTTCAGCCTCAAAGCACAGTGATCATGCAATTTTTTGCCTCTTTCAAATGCCGCTACAGCGTCCTTGAGCTTTATATTACGATCTTCCAGAGAAGATACGATTTCTTCTAATTCTTCGAGTGCTTCCTCGAATTCCATCTTATCTACAAGTTTAGCTTTCATCTTTATTCTCCAATTCTTCTGAAATGATCTTTGCCTGAACCTCACCATCTTGCATCAGAAGTTGTACTTTATCCCCTGCTTCTAGTTCAGCAAGGCTGGCGACAATTTCGTCATTTTTCATGACCATGGCATATCCTCGGGATAATGCATCTTTGGGGTCAGTCATTCTTAACTTTTCTAAAGACAATTTTAGCTTGTCATTTTTGTGACGCAAAAAGTCTTCTATTAATATTTTTAAACGTAAATTCGAATCGTTTAATCTCTTCTCATTAAGATGAATTTTCGTGAGACTAGTTTTTGCAATATACTCTAATTGTAAGGCATCTAGCCGCATTGCTGAGCTCTGTAAGAGACTACGAATTGCCTTTCCAAGAATATTTTCAATTGGCTTGTAGCGTTCAAATCTTTGAAGTCGGCTACTCAATTGAATTTTTACATTACTTTGCAAACCAAGATAAGTGTAATCCAAATCTTGATGATATCGCTCAAGATAATGATTTAAATGACGACTCAAAACTCGAATAGATGACTGCTCCAACCTATTCTTTTCAAACTTAAAGGTGGTCAACAACTCCTGCTGCATTCTCACCAGTCTCTCATGCAAATAAAGACGCCAAGACTCAACCTCTGGAACTGCTAGCTCTGCCGCAACGCTCGGAGTTGCTGCTCTAACATCTGAGACGAAATCTGCAAGAGTAAAGTCGGTCTCATGACCTACAGCAGAGATTACAGGCACTCTACTTGAATAGATTGCCTCTACCACTATGTCCTCATTAAATGCCCACAAATCCTCCAAAGAACCGCCACCTCTACCAACTATAATTAAATCTATATCACGTCTTTGACTGATTTTTTGTAATGCAGCAGATATTTCTAATTCCGCACCGGGGCCTTGAACTTTTGCCGGGTATACATCTATATGTAATCCAACGGAACAACGGCGGTTAATAACTCTGAGCATATCTTGTATTACTGCACCGGTGGGCGATGTAACAATGGCAATGCGATGCGGAAAATCTGGTAGTCTAAGCTTACGATCTTCATTGAAGTAACCGAGCTTTTCAAACCTGAGCTTCCGTTTTTCGTATTCAAGATGTAGATTACCGAGCCCTGCTGGATAAACGCTTGTAACACTTAATTGATAGGCACCACGAGGTTCATACACTCGTAATGAACCGCCTAAAACTACTTGTAAACCATTACTAAGCGGCAGCTTCACTCGAGATGCTGCAGAACGCCAAAGAACACAAGATAAACTAGCATGCCTATCCTTCAAACTGAAATAGATGTGTCCGGAACTTTGGCGCGATAAATTAGAAATCTCTCCCATTACCTGTACAGTAGGAAACCTTGATTCTAATTGAATCTTAATAAAGCGAGTTAATTCCATTACCGAAAGAACACCTGATTCTTTGGGAGTTCGTGAGGAATGACTTTCGTTCTCGGTATTAGAAAAGTACTTTACTGTAGGCATGAAATTCATTCTGACAGTTTTAGCAATTTTTGCAAAGAAAATGTAAGATTAGATTATAATCGACGTAAACATATCTAACTATTCTACGACTACACAGGCAGTGGGATATATGAGATAATACATAGATGGAAGTACTGATAGTACTGACTTATTTCACCGCTCTTTGCTATAACCTTATACTCAATTTTGGGCAATTCCACCGTATAAACTCCTGCACTAGTTTTGAGCACTACAGTGCAGCTAGACAGAAAAAAGACTACTTTTCACATGGTGAACTTCTTACTTCACTCTACATAATAGCTTTTGTTGGTTTCACTCCAATGTTATTCACGAAAATGAGTGCTTTTAACAAATTTTTGGTAGTCGCATATATGCTGTACCTTACCTATCGTTTCTGTGCTTCGTTTTTGAAGGCTATTGGGATTCGTCGGGAACTCGATTTAGAGGAAGATTTTCCCGGACTAAAAGAAGAGCTGTCAATTATGGACGAAATGGTAAACGTCAAGGCCCTTCTCCTTCTTGAGCCAATGTTTTATGTAGTACTTGAAGGATCATTCCTTCTAATCTCAGTCTTTATATACTTTTTTTAATCACTTAAATGATAGCCTAATAAATATTCCCACATTCTTAAATAATGGAAAAAAAATCGCATCTCCGATTGGGAGATGCGATCACTAAATTATGGGGAAAAATCCCCGTATAACTAATTATTCACTAATGGCAGTTACTACACCGGCACCCACTGTACGTCCGCCTTCACGAATCGCAAATCTTAGCTCGGTTTCCATAGCAACTGGAGTATGTAAAGTAACATCCATTTCAATATTATCGCCAGGCATCACCATCTCGACATTATCAGGCAACTGAATATCACCTGTAACGTCAGTGGTTCGGAAATAGAACTGTGGTCGATATCCCTTGAAGAATGGAGTATGTCTTCCTCCCTCTTCCTTGGAGAGGATGTAAGCTTTACATGAGAATTTCTGATGAGGAGTTACTGATCCAGGCTTGCAAAGAACTTGCCCTCGCTCAATGTTATCCTTATCAACTCCACGAAGTA
>CAZRWM010000103.1:0-8514 GCA_964603885.1 uncultured bacterium | reverse complement strand
AAAAAGCAGATCAACTCGGCCTTAAAATGAAGCCAAAATTCGGGATCCATGGTAGTCGAATTTATGGAGCTGATCTAAACCTTAACATAACTAGTAAATTGGGAGATGATGGGCATGGTGCCATTAACTATCATCCCGATGTTTTAGCAAAGCTCAAGCAAGAATTAGAAAAACTCTACCAGTAGCGACTAAAATTTTGTACCCAACTGGGCACCGTTGCCAGTTCGTAAATTGAACCGAGGGGAAACTGCAGTCATCTTTGGCCTTCAGATAAAATAAAATCATCGATTCGTATCTTACTTGGTACCTTTGAAATTATTGTACTAATAGACTAAAGTGCGAGGCTTAAATCTGAGTGCGTGCTTGATCAATCTATGATTCCAATCCCAGCGCTCCATGAAGCGCTCTTCTGAATAATAACGCTCTTCGTTTGCATACGTATCATAATAATAAATACGTTTCAGCTTTTCGTCATATCCTGAAACAACAATCCAATGCAGACTTGGGAGGGTCAATTTCTTCCCTAATGGTAAATTGATTTTTCTATCAGACGGCCTTATGAGTGTTATTACAGGACGGTTGAAACGCAGCAATTGCTTTATCCTATTCAGTGATGACTGACTTTCAGAGAAAGAGTTACGCCTATGAATTTTTAAGAGTTCCACTATGCCACCCGGTCTGGTACCCAATTTATACAGGGGCGTTGAGCCTCTCGCAAATGGCAAACGGTTGACTAATGGTATTCTGAACTTTTTCTTGCGTATCTCACGCATCTGATCGTAATTAACATTATGACCATGAAATTTAAGCACTCTGGTAGCACTGTTGACGCCGCAACTCCAATTATCGTCCTGGGTCTTTACAGCTGGCAAAACTAATCGCTTTTCGTTTAGAAGTAGACTACGATTATTTGTTGTCTTTAAGCTAAGCTTGTAACCCATAAAAGAGGTCATCCAGCTAGGATAATACCTGGGATAGACATAGTGACTCCTAACGGCTTGAGTTTGTCTGCTTGCACTATTTTGACGAAAAGAATCAAAATTAGGAGAGTGCGGATTCGCCAAAACTAATCCACCAAAAATACTCATAAATGTGAATATTAAAATCTTCATCTAAAAGTTGATACGAATTTGGGGTAGTACAGTTGCATCAATTCGACTATTTTTCTTGTTTTGAATTATTTTGAGAACATATTAAACAAATCAAACTTCGTTTTTGAGGCGTAGCCAATTTGCTTAACTTCCTTACTGTGATTGGCGTTAGTGTTAGTTATTTTATTTTAGTATCAGCCTGGATCATAGTTGAGAATTAATCGTACTAAATTTATTTTGTTCGACCCAATTTATATTAGCTAATGCAAATTAATTCGGGCTTTTGAATGTTTAAGAGGAAGGTAAGAAATGAAAGTTATACGCCCAATCATCTTTTTGTTAGTGGGTATCTTACTCAATGCAGTAAATATTGCGAGTGAGACCGTTGATTCAGTAGATATAAACAAATATATGGGCCAGTGGTTCGAAATAGCCAGTATTCCCATGCGATTTCAGAAAGATTGTGTTGGTACGAACGCCATCTACAAGCTACTAGAAAATGGTGAAGTAGATATCAGTAATACCTGCCGAAAGTTTACTTTAGATGGTAAAGTCGATTTTCGTAAAGGACGCGGACGCGTAGTTGATACGGAATCAAATTCCAAATTAGAAATCAGCTTCGTTGGCCCGTACTTTGGTGATCGATGGTTTTTCTGGGCTGACTACTGGATTGTAGAGCTTGGCGAAAATTATGAGTACGCTGTCATTGGTACTCCATCCAAGAAGCTTTTGTGGATTCTGAGCCGCGAGAAAACTCTTGATCAAGAATTATACGACAGCATCGTCGAACGTCGCAGAGCAGAAGGCTACAGCGTAGAAATGTTGAAGCGTACTTTACAATAAAAATATATCATTTCTTAACAATACCACTGCCGGTAAGAGCTATTTTACCGGCAGTGGTTTTTTGTTATCTAGTCAGGCGTACATTCCTGATAATTTTCCAAACGCCTTCTCGTTGACGCTGTGCTACGACTTCCAGTCTTGTATGAGAAAATTTCTGGCGTAATTCCTCTTTCGAACAAAACACATCATAAAGCGTTATTTTCCCATTACGGCCTAAGGCTAGACTTTGGGTTTGCTGAACATCTTGTCGTAGCAGTGAGGCGTCAAGAACCATATTCAAGCATTTATTAGCGGGAACTGCAGGCAATCTATGAAATCTAAAACCTAAAAGGTAATGAGAATGGGTAGTTTCTCTCTCATAGGCTTTGATTGTCTGCGTACCTGCATACTGCAATGCATATCCAGTCTTATCAATCGAATCTATTGTTTCAGAAATACTATTTACGAGTCCGGCCTTACTCACAGCAATCTTAGTAATTGGACGATGAGAGGACTCATTGTAATCTAGAGTTAAGTCAATCACTAAATGCTGTAATCCTGGTTTCTCTAATTCGTAGTTGATATTGTGCATATGAGTTTCATAGCGCTGTAAATAGCGGTATAAAATCGCTTTATAAAACTCAAGTAGCTTATTGTGAGGTTCGGTATTAGCTTTATTATTGTCCAAATGGGTTATGATCGTGACACGCCCAGGGTCAATGCGTGTATCTTTATAAAATTTTACCTTTTCACCATCTACCTGAAGATCATAAGAACCTACTTTTAGGGGTATTTTTTCATAAAAAACAGACAGTACTGTGCCCTCTTTTTTCCTCGTGGCAGTATCGAAGACATCATAGAGTTCGACTTCATGGATTGGAATAATATGATCTCTTTTCCCTTGCTTTGATACTGTAAGTTCTAGATGGTTCGGTTCGTGAATATCTCGTTCTGTTACAAATAAACAAATCAGCATACCCTGATTCTTAAATTCGAGACGCCTCATTTTTTGTTTGACTAAATCAGCTCTCAAAGAATGAAGCTTTTCAGCATGACTCGGGTGAGCAGCCATATTTGGAAAAAGGTCGGTTGCTACTTGGACGGCACAAAAATTGATCAGTAAAGTGCAATAAATAATTATTTTTGAAGTCATAAAACATGCTTCGGTGTTAGTACTCTAATTTCATAGAGCTTATTTCAACCCTTTTTACTCACTGATACAATACTTACATGAAGGTATTCAAAAAATGGTTCTTTTGGCTTCATTCTTGGCTCAACGAGTCTGTCCATCCATTCAAAATAATTTATTACCGAATCGTATTCGGGATCTTCATGATGATCGAAGTGTACCGTTATTTGAGTAAAGGATGGGTGCATGATTATTGGATTAATCCGCAATTTCTCTTCAAATATCCTGGTTTCTATTATTTAGATGTACTTCCCGATAATGGCATGATTTATCTATTTTATGCCATGGGCCTTACAGCATTATTTATCACGCTAGGATTATTTACTAGGCTATCTACCTTTCTGTTTGCCTTGGCATTTTCCTATCAATTTTTTTTAGAACAAAGCCATTATCTTAATCATTTTTACTTGATAATGCTGCTCAGTTGGATCAACGTCTTCCTTCCATTAGGAAGATTTTTCAGCCTAGATAAAAAGTTTTTTAGAATTCGAAATACTGTAAACATACGACTTTATGAATTCGTACTTCAAGCTCAGCTAGCTATCGTATACTTCTATGGTGGTATCGCTAAATTAAACTCTGACTGGCTAGCTGGTGAGCCAATGCGAAGCTGGCTAGCTGCTCGATCAACTATGGATTACGTTGGAAGTTATTTTCTCGAACCATGGGTTGTTAATTTTTTCAGTCTGGGTGGTCTATTTTTCGACCTATTCATTGTTTTTTTGATTCTCTTTAAACCAACCCGATGGCTAGCTCTGGTATTACTTCTGTTTTTTCATACGATGAATCACTTTATGTTTAACATTGGTATCTTCCCATGGTTAATGCTTGCTCTAACTGCTTTACTCCTACCTAATCCCAAATTTCTATCTACTGTAGACCAACCTCAGTCCCGCGTATCATCAAATCAATTAGCATTTGCGATTGTTATTTTGTTTCTATTCATTCAACTTACTCTACCTCTACGACACTATCTTTATGAAGGTAATGTTAGTTGGACCGAACAAGGCCATCGTTTTGCATGGCATATGAAATTACGATCCAAGAGATGTCAGGCAATTTTCTATGTTCAAAAAAGCGCGAATGAGATTCGTGAACAGGTAGATAATCTAGAATTTTTAACAAATAGGCAAAATCGTAAGATGGCCAGTAGACCCTATATGATTAGAGATTTCGCATATCACCTTAGAGAACAACACGGAGGTCTTGATGATCCTAATGTGAAGGTATTTGTATGGAGTCACTGCAGCCTAAATAATCGAGCCTTTCAGACGTTTATCGACCCTACAATCGATATAAGTCGGCAAGCATGGCAATGGGGATTTTCTCGTGAACCGTGGATAATCCCGTTAAACTCACCACTTCCTCCTCATAACCGCTATATCAAAGGATATTGATTATTGATAAAATAGATATCTATGATTCAGTTCAACAAAAACACATCACTTTTCTTATTACTATTGACTATTATTAATATCATGCCACAGTACGCTGTTGATTTTTTAAATCTTGAAAAGCCCCAATATGAGGTGGTTCAAAAGTTTGATACGTTTGAGGTAAGAAATTATAAGCCTTACCTAGTGGCTCAAGTACAAGTAGAGGGTCGCTTTAAAGAAGCAGGCAATAAAGCCTTCAAATTACTTGCGGGATATATTTTTGGTAAGAACCGCTCAGTAATAAAACCCGAAGCTGGAAATGAAAAAATGAAGATGACGGCACCAGTAAATATGATGGAAATTCCTGATACTCAAGATAAGTATTACGTTCAATTTTTCATGCCTACGAAGTATACCAAGGATACGCTGCCCATTCCCGATGACAGTAGAGTCAAAATCGAACTTATGCCCGGCGGGCTAACCGCAGCTTTAAAATATTCTGGAACTTGGTCCCGCAGGCGGTATCTCCGCAAAAAGGTCTCGCTAAAAAAAGCCATCATAGAAAAAGGTTTTTTAGCGCAGGGTAATGCGATTTTTGCTCGCTACAACTCCCCTTTCAGCCTTTGGTTCATGCGGCGTAATGAGGTTCTGATCCCGATTAAAAATTCAGATAGATTTCCAACTCGCTGACTCTTTAGGTGCTCTGCATAAATATTTTAATATGTGATTTATCTTTTAAGGGCTGTTCTACTGCTGGGATAGATAACCGTAAAAATCGATCATTTACGAATTTTTCGAACTTTTCAAACTTCAAATTTTTGAGCTAGTCATTCTTGCTCAGCTGCCTAATATAGGATTCACAATACACGACTCCAGTATTAAGAAAGAGGATTAAAAATGTTTAAATCAATTCGTGACATATTAATATGCATCTGTTTGGTTGGCGTATCTTTTGGTGAAACTCAATACGCAGATATTCTAGTTGAGGGCGATGTAAAAAGTTTTAAGAGTTATTGGACAATCAACCCGGTTACTTTACGTCCGCTGAAAATTCTTTCGAAGGTTGGTTTAGTTGTAAATAATGTAAAAGCTTTGAAACGGACCCCAGTAGAGAATGATGACTATGTAGACGGCAATGTGACTTATGTAGGAAACGGGTATCGTCTGGAGCCTATTGCTATTGAAGATAGCAACTTGGCAACCAAATTAATCATGCGTGATATCAGCTCAAAATCTGGTACTCAGATGTTTTCTTGGGGTGCATCTCCTGAGGCAGACAAATATATATACAAAGCTGGTAAATTATTCACTGGCTCTAAACATCCAGCTAAGTTTAGAGGAGTGCTTAGAGTCGAAACATACGTTGTGGATAACCAAACCAAAATATACTCGAAATTGGATGCGGTAGAAATCGAGCAAGACGATGAGCACTACAGAAATCTATTTTTGAGAGAGTTATTCACCGAAAAAGCAGAGAAAAGAACAAAGTTTGAAGAGCTATACGAGGAGCCAGTAACCAAATAAATAAATAAGGGTTAGCTCCTTAATTTCGGTTAGAGAAGGCCTTTAACCGTTCGAATGTACGCGCGGACCCGGGTGTTTCATGATCAATGATTCATCCGGGTCTTCTCGACTTTACTTAAAGAATTGCAAGCTATCTTCAACGCTTTTTCCAACGTTGATTACTTTTGATAATCCGAATCTTTCTAGCACCGCAGAGATGGCTGACTGCAGATTTGCTAAAATCAAATCACCACCAAGGTCCCTAAATTTTCGACAATGAGACCAAATGATGCCAATCTGAACCGAAAATATCATGTCGATCGCCTTACAATCTAAAATAATATTATGGTTATTATGAGCCAGTTCCTTCTCCAGAACATTCTTTAGATAATCTGCTTCAGAGAAGTTGAGTTTCATCCCATTCAACTTAATAATAACGGCACCAGTTTCTTTGTGAATATATCTCTCAGATATAATTACGCTAGCAAATTCCGCATCTTCTGGCTTCAAGAAGGAATTCATTGACTTCAGTCTCCCGTACAATTAACGAACTATTACTTATAAAGCTGACGAAATGAAGATTTACGATCTAAACCATTAGATTTGAGAGAATCGACGGCTGCTTTTATGTTTGCGCGTCCTTGACCAAATACATTATCTTTGCCCTCATCGCCAAAATCATCCGATGTCAGGGTCAACAATTCCTCGATCTCCGCTACACCTAAAGCTGAATTTGCCTGCAACAACAAGGCAGCAAGTCCACTCACATGAGGACAAGCCATCGATGTTCCACTCATTAATTGGTATCCACCCCCCGGCTTAGCAGAGAGAACTCTCACACCAGGAGCTGCAATATCGGGTTTGATATAGCTTGTACCTTTCCACTTAATTGGACCTCTTGATGAAAAGTACGCAATACTGTCTTCATTATCGGTAGCTCCCACAGCAAAGGAATGCGGAAATCCGCCTGGTGTGCCCATAGTTTTAGGCTTATCACCTGAGTTACCAGCCGCGAAAACAGGTACTATTCCCAATGCTCTCCATGTTTCCACAATCTTCCAAGACGTTCTTTCGAAAAAGTAAGGTCTTTGTGGTCCACCCCAGCTGTTTGAGACGATTTGAGGATTGTCTGAGGTGCTCGGATTACCATCTGGATCAGCCATCCATTTCATACCAGAGTGAATCTTACCGAGGCTGGTACCGCCATTGTCTCCAAAAATTCGACCAATAATAAGCTTCGCCTCTGGCGCTACCCCTATGTGCTTTCCATCTGAATTACCACCAGCTATAGTACCCGCGCAGTGGGTCCCGTGTCCATGGGCATCTTTAGCTTCTTCTGCATTACCAGCAAAGTCTTTCCAAGCGATTACTTTACCTTTAAGATCTGGATGTTGAGGATCAATGCCAGTATCAAGAACCCCAACTTTTACACCCTTGCCTGTGAGACCATAAGCTGCTCTGGTTTCAGGTACTCCAACTTTTTTCAGCCCGTATGTCCATTCATCCTCCTCGGGCGCTGCTTCGAGTATTTCCACTGGCTCTTCGAATTGAATTGCGTAGTCAAGGACTATTTCTTGGACTTCTTCGCGCCCTATCAATTGTTTAATTACACTCGCGTCCGCCTCTAGCCAAAGTGAATTTCCAACCCAATTCTGTTCAAGAATCTTTACATTGTTCGTTTTGGAGAAATTTTCTAAGCTATTGAGGACTCCTTCGGAAGCTAATTGATGACCTACCATCAGCGTTCTCTTTTTTTCCCTAACACTATTTTTACGACTGAGATTATTTTGGGATACTTTATCTTTTAAACCTACAATCACTTTAATTTTAGACTTTTTTTCTAAAGCTTCCAAAACAGCTGGATCAATAGCCGTAGCGCTTGTGACGGTCTGCGCCATACAAAAAAGAGCACCAAAAATAGTGTAGATAAAATTCGAAGAACTCATAAACATCCCTCCCAGAGTGTAATTCTAAGTAATGCAGTAGGAAAGCTTACCCCACATAGAACTGAGAGTCCAACTATGATTAGGAAAATAATACAGGAGTAGAAAATTTTTTCAAGCCAAAGAAAAAGCCACCTCTCAGTGACCAGTGTCCTCGTTTCCTGTTCTCGTCGAAGTGGCTTGCTTCTTGTTGTTGTTCCACTCTAATAATAACATATCTCAGTTACAGGTCAAATACTATTTAAGAATAGTTTTTTCGGTCTTCCTGATAGGAATGGTAACGCCGGAGCTGGGATGGGTAGCCTCCATCACAATTTTCTTTTCATGGATACCGAGTAATAGTCTCACGTTCCGCATATTTTTTGCTTCAGTCGGAATTAATATCTCATAATTACCAAGAGTCGTATTTTCAGAGACTTTTTCTGAATTACCTCTGTGAATGCTGAATTCAACCCCTTCGAGGCTCCCCGTTGCTTCTGATGCTCTTGTGATATTGATGGCTTCGGCGATACTGCCTTTTACGCCTTTGGGTATGACAGCCAAAAAGCGATCTTTTCCCACGTTAATACCAACTGCCTCTTGCAACTTAC
>CAZRWM010000102.1:0-8617 GCA_964603885.1 uncultured bacterium | reverse complement strand
GTAACGAAAAGACAATCGATCTGATTGAAAAGTTAAATAATGACTTTAACGACCACTTTAGATCGTTAAGTCTGAAAATGAGAATAAGTCTGATACAGGAGTTAAGTAATTCAATAGCTGATGATGAAATTTCTGAAACAGTCGATAATATAATTTTGTCTTTATCTCCGAGAAATTGGGGAAGAGTGCGAACTAATGGACGCCTAGAGGCATATATGCCCTTTTTTGCCGCTGATGACATTGTAAATTATTTAGCTGAAAAAGGTAGCTGGAGGGAGCTGCCAGAAGTTGGTTACTTGTTCCATGATAACCGTCTGCATGATCCATATATGTCGGTTTACACTCACTACGAGGGTTTGATTTATAAAAGATACCGTAAAATTTATCCTTCTCAATTTGGAATCATAGAGCCCGAGGAGGTACCGCCAGAGCAATATACTATTAATACTCGTCTCGAGTATCCGCGGCGTAAGAAAGATGCATTTGATATTAAAGGCTTAAATCGGATTAAAGAAAACGGTCTAGATGTTGCCACGGCTATTTTTGATAAACCTGTAAAATTAGTAGGTACAAAAGAAGTGCCTATAGCTCTGGAAGGAATTTGGTGGTTTCGTTCAGGGGTTGAAATCGGTGGATATTATTCTGGTAGGGGACTGTTAATAAGTGAACTTCCGATCACCATTAATAGCGACCTCTTGAAAATAAATGATAGAGACTCATTAGCTCTTGTAAGTTTATTCAATGAGGTAGTATTAATGAGTACACAATTGACAGTCCAGTCTGCAATTTATGCTCATATGGGACTAAAAAGTAGAGGCTGTGATGATGTTAAAATCTTCGGTAATTTAGCGGTTGGGAATCTTAATCGTAACAAGATGCCCGAAGGCTTCTTTTGTCGCTTTGACTATCACTTGAAAAATCATATGGTAGATAATATTTTTGGACATTTTTCGCATGATTACACGTATTACCGACAATTGGATGGTAATCGCAATGCGGAAATCTTTTCTCAAGTCAGCGCATTGGAGTCCTTGTAAGCGGTATGGTCGAACTAGGTAGGCTAAATACAAAATGACACAAGAATTAGATCCAAAGGAAATGTCATTAATTGACCACTTGGATGAATTACGCACCGTGATCATCCGAATGTTACTTACCTTAAGCCTAGCTTCACTCATTGGCTTTGTCTTCTCTGAGCATCTTCTACATTTGTTATTACGACAAGCCCCTGGGGTCGATTTCGTAGTTATAGCGCCTACCGAGGGTTTCTTTACCCAATTAAAAGTGGCTATTTTGGGCGGAGTCTTCGTCTCTTTTCCAATATTGGTTTTACAGCTTTGGGGTTTTATCGCTCCGGGTTTGAAAGCAGCAGAGGCCAAATTTGTCTACAGAACTACTCCATTCATAGTAATTCTATTCGTATCAGGATTGGTTTTAGCCTATTTTTTTGTGATTCCATTAGGGTTGAAATTTTTACTGAACTTTCAGATCGCGGAAGTAAAGGCAAATTTGAGTATAGAAAAATACGTATCTTTTTGCTTTACACTTATGATGGTGTTTGGAATTTTGATGGAATTACCCGTATTTCTATTGATTCTTCATGCGGTTGGGCTCGTCAATAGAGCCAGCCTAGTACAATATAGGGCGCATTTCGTTGTCAGTTTTTTTATACTATCTGCTTTGCTTACTCCTCCTGATATT
Organism: uncultured bacterium; assembly: GCA_964603885.1. Lineage (GTDB taxonomy): Bacteria > Muiribacteriota > UBA6191 > UBA6191 > UBA6191 > JAYZAC01. The sequence goes on along the minus strand of CAZRWM010000102.1, from coordinate 6,916 downwards.
GTCACACAAGTGTTAGTTGCTGCACCTATGGTAATACTGTACGAGTTTTCGTTAGTGGCAATGAAGTTTAGAGAAATGGGTAGAAGGACGCAATGCGATGATTCAGAAAATTCTTCATTTAGTTAAACTTCAACATTCTCTGTTTGCTATGCCATTCACTTTGGCGGCCATGATTATGGCCTCAGAAGGTTTACCAAGTTCAACCAAAATATTCTTGATTATTTTGGCATTTATGGGGGCCAGGTCCTTCGGTATGGCAGCTAATCGACTTATTGATCGCGAAATAGATGCAAAAAATCCTCGAACTGCCCACCGACTTATGGCTAGTGGACAGATTAAACCCATGCAGTTAGTCCCCTACATGATGGTTTTTGCTGCGATGTTAGTTATAAGTGCTTATCAGTTAGGAGAGTGGCCAACTCGACTCCTTCCATTGTGTTTTTTCATTATGATACTTTACCCGTATACTAAGAGATTTACTGTATTAGCTCATACGATTCTAGGCGTGGTGCTTGGTTTAGCTCCTATTGGAGCATGGTTAGCGGTTGTTGATGCTTGGCATCTTGCTCCTGTCTACCTTGCTTTGTCAATAATAGTATGGGTCAATGGCTTTGATATAATTTATGCAATTCAGGATATGGAATTTGATAAAAAAGAAAACTTAAGGTCTATTCCTGCTCGCTTAGGAAAAAAGAAGAGTTTGATGATTGCTCTGCTTTTGCACATTAACGTACCAATATTTTGGTTTCTGGTAGGATTGGAGCTCAGTTACGGTCTAGTTTATTTCACAGGCATAGGAGTACTGTCGTTGTTACTTGGTTATGAACATTTAATGGTTCACAAAGGATATAGAGAAAATTTAGGGCTGGTTTTCTTTAAGTTGAATAGCATTATCAGCGTTGGTTATTTAGCCACTATCATTCTTCAGATTTACTTATGAAAAAAATTATCATTGGAATCACGGGGGCATCAGGTGCTCCCTATGCAAAGCGTCTTTTAGAAATTCTGAATGGAAATGTCGAGTTGCATGTAGTCTACTCGACAACCTCTCCGTTAGTATTTCAAGAAGAAGTCGGCGGGTCGTTAAAAGATTTTCTTGACTCTTTATCTTCGGTCTCTATTCACAGTCACAAAAATTTTTTATCTCCAATAGCCAGTGGTAGTAATAAATTCGATGCTACGGTAATTGTACCTTGCTCTATGAAAACATTGGGTCAAGTCGCAACTGGAGTGGGTGAAACCCTCCTTACAAGAGTTTGTGATATCGCACTTAAGGAAAGGCGACAACTTATCATGGTTCCAAGAGAGGCTCCGTTTAGTACGGTGCATCTGGAGAACATGTTGAGGATTTCTCAGGTGGGAGGTATTATATTGCCCGCTGCGCCAGGTTTTTATCACAAGCCTAAGGATGTGGCGGACATTGTGGATTTCATAGTTAACAGAATTCTACTGTTACTTGATTTACCGATTGAAATAGTGAGACCTTGGAAGGCGGAGAATTAATTATGGCCGGAAACGTTTTGGAATTGAGTGAAACAGATTTTGATAGTGAAGTAAAAGAAGCAAATGTGCCCATTTTAGTTGATTTTTGGGCAGAGTGGTGCGGACCATGCAAGATGTTAGTACCGGTCCTTGAAGAGTTAGCTGGTGACTATGATGGCAAACTCAAGATAGCCAAAGTGAATGTAGATAACAATCCGAGTTTGGCGCAGCGGTACAAAGTGCGTTCAATTCCGAACCTTATCTTAATCAAAGATGGTGAGCAGGTTGGTCAGATCGTGGGTGCATTGCCAAAGGGCGAACTGAAAGATCGCATTGATAATTTATTAGGATAATTTTTAGTTTGAATTGAGCTTTCATGGGCTCATACAATAGAATAACCCAGTCTATGTATTTAAAGATTGCCATATTTGGCTTTACTACTCTGACTTGGTTATTTTGTATTTCTACGCAGGCGAGTACTTCAAAACTCCGTAAGCGCGCTTTGGAAGGCGTGAAAGATTTACGCAACCTGTCGGCGTTTCGAGCTGTTAAAGAGGCCGCATGGGATGAAATGCGTCACAAGCGATACTATTCCGCATTAAAAAAATTAAAGTATCACCAGCAACTGCAACCAAAAGACGTAGAGGCTTATTATCTCGAAGGAGTATGTCTTTCCAGGCTTGAGCGCTGGAAAGACGCTTATATTGCCTATCACAAGGCTTATTATTTGAGCGGTAAGCAAAGATATCGAGATCTCATGTTTGAAATGAAAGCTAAGGCCGGTAAACCAGTAGTGAGAGAAAAACCTTGGTACTTGAAGATTAAAGACCCGAATGAAAAGAAGGTCGAGACTCCAGAGCTCAAAGTTGAGATACCAGTGGCTACCAAGATGAGGGGCAGCTATTTACAATTATCTAGAATGAGAATGCTTCAATCACTTTTGGACCGATATGAAAGTGTTTATGGTCCGATGGAAGTATTCAATCTTGACTCATTACTCAAAGATAAAGTCACTTCTCGTCCCATAAATATCAAGGAACTTGGAAAGATTACATTAAAAAATTCAAAGATTCATTCAGAGAATTTTGGCACTATCGATGAAATCCGTAGCTCGATGCAGTTTTTTATGGATGCAGTATCTATGGCCTCCAAGAATAATACAAGTGATGCTATTCGATCACTCGAAAAAAATCAGGATAAATTGATTCGATCTGAGGCTGAGTATCTTATCAGTCTTTACAGACAAGAAGATCGGACTGAAGACGAGCTGGCATATCGTAAAAAACTTGCCGAAAGGTTTCCTGCTTATACATCCAATCTTTTAGTTCTAGCAGATTACCACTATGAGAATGGTCGTAATCAAAAAGCTCTTGAATACTATCAAAAGATAATCGATCTAAAATCAGATAATTCTATGATTAGGCGACGTATCAGGCAGCTCAAAGCCGGAGGAACTTTCAGATTGCGTGAGATATTAAAAGGTCAGCGCAAAACGTTATTGGGTAACGAAGGTATTCGGCAATAGTCATGGAAGATAAGGTATATAAGTTCGGGATTATATTTTATTCGCGGAATGCAGCTTCAAAAGAGATATGCCATGAAATTGTAAGATGGTTGCAGGAGCGAGAGGTGAGCTTTGCTCTAGAGGAAAATAGCCAACTTGAGGACATAGCTACCCTAAAGTACTTAAAGATAGATCAATTAGCTAAAGAATCCGAGTTCTTACTGGTCATTGGAGGTGACGGTAGCATCCTGAGAACGTCTCGACACTGCGCCAGATACGAAACAATTCTGGTGGGTTTGCACAGGGGTACCACAGGCTTCCTAACTCAATTAACCCCCGAAAACGCTTTTGAAGGAATGCAGCGACTGATTGATGGTTCTCAAAATTATAGGATCCAGAATAGAATGATGCTTCAGACTAGCGTGATACGAGAAGGTAAAAAAATAACGAGTTTCTTCGGTCTAAATGATACCGTTCTGAAGGTAGGGTCACTTTCTAGAATTGTGAACTACCGTTTATTTTGTAACGATATATTTATTGAGGAGTATCCTGGTGATGGCTTACTCATTGCGACTCCGACCGGTTCGACGGGTTATTCACTAAGTAATGGCGGACCTATAGTACGCCCAGACCACGATCTATTACTAATGTCTCCCATATGTACCCACAAATTTAATGCCAGACCCATGGTATTTTCTGCGCATGATCACCTCACAATTCGCCTGTTTCAAGAAAATTCGTTCGTGAAGTCAAAAGTCATCCTAACTGTCGATGGTCAAATAGGGTTTCAACTCAAGGAAGAAGATGAGGTAGTGGTAAAAGCTGCTCCGAGTCCAATTAAGTTTGCTGAAGTTTTTCCTTCTGATTTTTACGATTTGATACGAACAAAAATTGATTAATAGAGATCATACCGACACCTGAGATCAGTTAAGTTATTTGATTCCCGTCATGTTTGCTGGATTAACCCATTCATCAAATTGATCAGCGGTGAGAAAGCCCAAAGCTATAGCTGCCTGCTTCAGGGTACTATTCTCTTTGTAAGCTTTCTTAGCAATTTGTGCCGCTTTATCATAACCAATGTGTGGATTTAGTGCGGTAACCAGCATTAGAGAGTTGTCTAAATACTCTTTAATTTTTGGTAAATTCGGCTCAATTCCTATCACGCAGTTTTTGCGAAAGCTATCACATGCGTCTGATAGAATTCTTGCTGATTCCAATAAATTATGGATCATCACAGGCTTGTATGTGTTTAGTTCGAAGCTCCCTTGACTTGCCGCAAAGGCTACTGCTGCATCATTACCATAAACTTGGGTGACGACCATAGTGAGGGCTTCTACTTGAGTGGGATTTACTTTGCCCGGCATAATCGAACTACCGGGCTCATTTTCTGGAATTAACAACTCTCCAATACCACATCTTGGTCCGGAAGCTAGCCAGCGAATGTCATTACCGATTTTCATCAATACGCCTGCTAAAGTACGCATTGCTGAACTTGCAAATGCTATAGCATCATGGGCGGCAATTGACTCGAATTTTACAGGTGAAGGAACGAAAGTGTGTCCTGAGAGTTCGTTGATTTTCTGAACTACTTTTTGACTGAATTCTGGGTGAGCATTCAAACCCGTACCAACTGCGGTTCCACCTATAGGGACTTCTTTCAGATGATTTAGTGAGTATTGAAGTCTTTCAAGTGAATGATCAAGTTGAGAAACCCAGCCAGAAATTTCTTGGCCGAGAGTGAGAGGCACGGCGTCTTGTAGGTGAGTTCGCCCAGTTTTTACAACTTTATTGTATTTGACTGCTTTAGAATTGAGAGCATCTCGAAGTTCCCCGACTGAAGGAATTAAGCTCTCAGATAACTCACAAACCGCAGCAATTCTCATTGCTGTGGGGAAAGTATCATTACTGCTTTGACCCTTGTTACAGTCATCATTAGGGTGTACCGGACTTTTGCTACCTAATTTGCCATTAGCCATCTCAATGGCTCGATTACTGATTACTTCATTGCAATTCATATTAAATTGAGTACCACTACCTGTTTGAAATACTACTAGGGGAAAGTGCTCGTCTAATTTACCTTCGATAACCTCTTGGGCTGCCTTGCATATAAGCTCAGATTTTTCAGGGTTCATCGCTCCTAATTCGCCGTTAGCCCAGGCGCAGCTATGTTTTAAGATTCCATATGCTCGAATGAATGGTCTAGTAAATAGAATTTCACCAATTTCGAAATTTTGAAGAGAACGTTGGGTTTGTGCGCCCCAGTAGCGATCACTCTGCACTTCAACTTGACCCATACTGTCAGTTTCAATTCTTACTTCGGCCATTATTCATCCTTTCATAAACTTTTACAATTACAAAGAGAGCGGATTATAGCAAAGGCTCCGTAAGCCTGTCCCATTTAGTATTACAGGTAGGTTTACAAACCTAATGATTCGTCAATCGTTCTCACTATTGCTTTGCTAATTCAACCATGTACGCTAAGCCTAGTTTCGCAAAATTTGAAGCATGTTCACCACTGTCATTAGACTTGTCAATTGTGTCACGTTTGGTATGAATGTGTGGATTTCCATCCTTCATTGTGGCCTCGTGGGGCATACTAGCAGGATAGCCGTTTTTCGACCATGAAGCATGATCAGAGCAAGCATAACCGCAACGACTATATCCCCATGGAACTTTTACATAATGGTCTATCAATTGACCGAGAAATTGATTTTGTGCAGAGTTGGTATAATCATCCATCATTACGATGTCATATTCATCGCTACCTTTATAGTTAGTCATATCTAACTGAATGACACCAACAACTTGTTTATTTTCTTGCTTATATTTTTTAGCAATTAAGTTTGATCCAACTAATCCCACTTCCTCTGCTGCATATGCCATAAATTGAACAGTTTTATAGGGTTTGTAGTTGTGGGCCATTGCGACACGAATGATTTCCGTCATGGTTGCAATACCCGAGGCATTATCATCTGCTCCTGGTGCGTGATTCTTGCTACCGCCCCAATACCCTGCGATTGAATCTGCATGACCCCCGATAACAATTATTTCATCAGTCTCAGAGCTACCTTGGATTGTTAAAATAACACTCTGCTGTGGAAAATTAGGGTGATTGATTAGCTCCAAGGTCACATCGCTTCTTCCGTTAGAGAGTGAGAACCATTTTTCACCGATCCATTTCGAGGACTCAATACCTGATTGAGATTTGTAATATCGGTTATGATAACTACTCAGGTGGCTGATAACTTCAGCAATTTTTACCTCATCAACATCCTCTAGCATAGGTTCTACCATTTCGTCTTGATCGATTGAATAGTCAAGAAATTGATGTTGTCTAATCCACCGTCTTTTACGAACTCCGTTAAGAGTTTGCTTCGCATCTTCATAGGATTCATGAACAATATATCCACCACATCGATGATGCGCTTCATGCATGTGGTCTGACAGAGCATTCCTGTCTGCGTCACGAAGTTTCATGACGGCGATTCCATCTCGCACATCCATTCGCTTCATTAAATTACCGAATCGTTCTTGTAAACCTGGCAGTGAGTCAGCACCAATTGTTATCCAATGTTCGACTTCTTTCTTTGCATCGGTTTTCGTTTGTGCTCCAACCATATTAAAAGAGATTAGTAAGTAGCCAAATGAGAGTATGTGTGAAAGTTTGATTTTCATAAAATTTCCAATCTTAGACAGTAAACATTGTGTTAGAAGAGTTTAAACTAATTCGGTACTTTGGCAAGTGATTAAGTTTTTGTATTAGTCATATTGAGCGCAGCGTAGCCCTGGCCGGTATGGTTGGTAAAAATGTGGGGTTGGTTGGCACCACTAAAGCCTTGGTTATGCTGACTCCTTCGAGAGTCAGAAGGAAAGTAGAGTACTCCCAAGGGGATTCGAACCCCTGTGTTCGCCGTGAAAGGGCGACATCCT
>CAZRWM010000101.1:0-8630 GCA_964603885.1 uncultured bacterium | reverse complement strand
AATGTCAATTTACCTTCATGGGTGTAATCAGCTGGATTAATCTGAAATGTCGTGACTGCTGTATTAGAGCTTGATGGGCTAATTGGGCCAGAGATATAAGACTCTCCTGTCCATTCAAAACTTAAAGTCTCACCTTGATAACTGAATGAACTTGAAGCGTCTAATGTTATGTCAAATGGCGCTTGATTTTCTGTTATTTGATATTCCAAATTGTTGCCAGCAGTTGCGAATGGCTTTCTTTTGGATTGTACGGTAACGATGACTTTATCAGACTTCATTTGACCATAATCATCTTCCACTGTAAGTACCAATGTATACTCACCTTCTACAGAAGCTGTAAAAGTAGGTTCTTTAATGTTTGGATCATCTAGGTATGCAGGCGGTTCCCAACTGTAAACAAGATTGCTAGGGTCCTGTGCAAAAGTATTATTGACTAACTTATAGGCGGTATTGGGTGGAATCAATGCATCATAGCCAGCGTCTGCAGCAAGAGGTGGTTTCTCATAAAAATACTTTTTGACATAGGCTTTATCAAATTGACTGTAACCGCTCTGCAGGTCTGTCGTGATAGCACGATATATCAGTAAGAATTCGTACATTCCAGCTTTGCTAGCCGTGAAGTTAGTAACCTCTTGTCTCTCATTCAGAATGGTAGGCTTTATTTCCATATTAGGGTAACTGACCAGTTGCCAGTCAAATTCAGCACGAGTTTTATCTGGTTCGGGAAGGTATGACCCTGAGCCATCGAGGGTGACTGGAGTTCCTACTGCTACAGAAGCGTACCTACCTGCATCTGCTACTGGAGGTAGAATATTGTAGAAAAGATAATTATTTCTGAGAATTTTAGAACGACTACCAATATCAGTATTTTCAATTTCGACGGAGATTGTTCGTAATGAACCAGTTGGATTGTCGAGAACTAAGTCAAATACACTCAACTCAAATTCAGTTTCAACATTAGTGAATTTAAAGGTAGTACTATTATCAGTACTCGAAAAACTTACTGTTGGAACACTCGGGTTTTCATGACTTACAGTCCAATGATAGAGGTAAGAGTCTTCTCCATTTTTGTCGTTAGGATCGTATAGATCATCCACTGAGATTGTTAAGGAAGAAGTCATTCCCTGCCTGACTGTGATCTCTTTTCCTACTCCAATACTTGCATAAATAAGATTGGAATCTGGAAATTGGCTATCCACAATGAACTGCAACTCATCACGACCTAAATCTGTCGCGATATCCTCGAAAATCTCAGCAGCAGCAGCTTGGTTTTCTTCCTGTTCTAGAATATCCGAAATGAATTCCACTTTGTTGACTTCATTACCTTCAATTACTTTATCTATAATATCTCCGAAATCTATTCCTAGAGAAGAACCATTGTCGAGATTGTCTGACAAATCCTTTATGAGGCCAATTAGACCGACTGTTCCCCCAGTACTTTTAGAGCTTTCTTTGATAGACTCAGCAAGAATATCTTCTAGAGCTTCAGAATCCACAGTAGCATTTGCCATAGTCTTAAGTTTATCGTTAGCTTGAGATAGCTTTTTGAGGTAAAGGTCTAGTTCGCTAATTTCTGCCAACGAGGTGCTCAATGAAGTTATCGCGGATGCATTTTTACTAGCCAATGCAGCATTGGCCTCGCCGATGATAGCCGCCATATCTTTTGCAGCTTGGGTGTTTTGAGCGAGAGCCTCCAAGAATTCGTCGGAAACATTTATAGATTCTTGTATCAGTCTCGTCAAAGTTAACTCGGCAGCATCACAACTTGTAGGTTCCAAAAGTCCCGGACTGGATAGCTCAGTGATAATATTATCAAGTTTTTCCTGACCAGCAAACTGAAAACCAGTACCCATGGTCTGATTGGCTAGCGAGATTGTTCTGTCGAGTAAATCAGCTATAGTTTGAGAAAAATAATTATAGTTACACATTGAACCTGGATCAGTTGTCCGCGCATCTCCTTCGACTGTTCCCGGTATACCAATCCTCATCAATTTTCCGATCATGGTGTCTAGTACTGAAGTAAGAGGACTATTTGTACTCAGGCTAGAGCGCTCCAGGATGAGATCCTTCAGGGTGACAAACGTTCCAAGGAGAGCTTCTCTTTCCTTCTGTTCAAATCCGAGAAGCTTATCAGGTCGTTGCTTGAAGAAATCCAAGAACTCATTTTTCAGTTGGAGAGTTGTAGTAGCTGAGTTTTTCCCCGAATCTTTCATAGTATTAAGCATTTTCTGTACGTAGCCTTCGGTAGTTATAAAATAGCTGTCCGAACTATCAAAACTTCTATAAATACTAGTTCTTAGGATATCCATATTTAAAGTACCTGCAGGTGGTAATTGACCGTAAAAATCCTCCTTACCAAAATTAGACTGTTCAAGAGTTCTGATAAAATAGTAGAAATAATTTGCCTTTTCATCCAAGTCTACTTGCCAGCTAGCTAAATTATCAGGAGTTGCATTGGCTATCTCTGTAGCATGATTTTCTAAATCAATTAGGCCAAAGAATTGTCCCGAATTGAATTCGGCTTCCAAAATACTATCTTCAAGTATTCTCGATTCCTCTTTGGCATCCAACCTTAGGTCTAGTTCAAGATCTAGTTGATAAGTGGGGTAATTACCTTTGGTCGCATTACAAAGTATGGGACCGGTGGTAAGTATTTTTCCACCAACCGAATATAGAGTAACAATACCTAGTGGATTACTTGTTGTTAGCAGATTATTCGAGGAGTCGTAAGCGCAATGAGTAGTTGGCTCAGAGCCCTGATCTCCAGAAGATGTGATCATGGGAGGGGTCAAAGAAATAGTTCCTGTAACACTGCCGGATGCTCCGCAGTTCCAAAGATCAAACTCTGCCGAGGAGGCCTCAGTTTCATGACCCTCTTCATCAGTTAGCTTAATCCCCACCTGCACACCTTCCTCACAAGTATCAATTTGAGCTTTGCTATCCCATACAAAACTGATTGTGCTAGGTGTTTTATAACTTGCGGACAAGCCAGAAATGCTTCCCTGAACAGGAGTGGTTGTAATGGCACCCGAATTTCTAGAGAACATATTTTCAAGACTTGGATAAACTAACCCGTTACCAGTGTCAGTAATGTAAGCGTTTACGGTAACAATTCCAGTATCCTCCTCAACTTGTACATCAATTCCACCACTAAACACGGGATTATTATCATCTCTTTTCTTAAATGAAAGACTAACTTCTGCTATTGAACTATCGGCTCCATTCGGATTGTCAAATGCATTAGCAGTAAAAGTGTAAGAGGTAAAAGTAGTTGGTAAATTACTGATTTCATAAGTAATAGTATGCTGGTCTGATGTGACTACTGTGGCACTAGGATCGCTTTCCCAGACAATATATGTGCCTCCGGCATTTGGATTGCTAGAACCACTACCATCTAAAGTTATGCGAGCTGAATTTCCAGTACAGGAAACAGAATTTGAGGTGCTCATGAATCCGTCGCAGGAGGAAGTGACTATTGCGACAGCGGCACTGACAGGTGGCTTGGTAAGTATTAATTCCGAGTCTAATTCCAGTGTTTCACCACCTAAACCGGCTTGGCTAGCCGAGACTGTAATTTCGATGACCCTTTCCAAATTATCGGAGGTGACTATTCCATCATCAGTGATTGTTACGGTGGCTGTGGCTGAATTTGCGTTAGTCAGGGATATACCGCTAATATCTTCCTTGAGCTCCCAAAAATAATTTATACCTTCACCAAAATTTTCGTTACTGGCACTGCTTGCATCCAAGACGAATGAGGCCGTAGATGTTGTGACCTTACCACACTCATATATTTTGTTATTGGTAGTAGTCATGGAAGTCCCGTTACAAACTGCGGTTATTGAAATTGTTTCGAAACTTAATTGTCCATTATTCAGATTAAATAATTGAGATTGATCTGATGTTCCTTCTTCACCAACCACTGAATCAGTTGGTAACATTAGTAGGTAAGTACCACTGAGATAGGTAGTTTCGTAGCTAGAACTATTCCATGTATATGTTCTGCCAGTACCAGGTGATACATCCTCTAATACCTCAATAGTTTGCAGTTCTAGACCATCAAAATAGAAAATTTCAATTGCACTATTATCTCCATTGCCATCTGTAATGTCATACGTAAAATCTATACTGCCACGATCCGAGTTGCCACGAGTTAAATTACTAATCACGGGAAGCTGTTTGTTGTAGGCTGGGGAGTTAATGATATCGAAGAGGTTACTAGCCGGGGATACGGAACCATCAGTTGCCTTGATACGAACTACCATGTCTCTGTAATTTCCAGGATAGTTAACTCCAGTATCCCAAGTTAGACAACGGTTGGTACCAGTTTCTACAGCGGTAAGATCAATTCCTAGTCCTTCTATAGGAGTAGCGTTAATCCAAGTATCGCCACCATTTTCTGATACTTCGAGACTAACACTAGCTGGGATTCCGGTAGGATCAGCTATATCGAAGCAAATAGTAAGTACGCCTGCAGTTCCGCTGACAATGGGAGTCGAGATTATGGCAGTAGGCTTGAGGCGTTTCAGAGTGAAAGTTAGTAAGGCTGAACCATTAGCACTGGCTAGAGCTTGTTGGGCATTATTGCCTGTAAACTTGAACACTTCTAGTGTGCTTGATGGGTATTGGTTTCCAAGTCCACCCGTGTTAACCATTAAATCACTAACCATTTCAGCTTGTAAGCCCTCTCTGGCGAGGTTCAAATTTTCAGCTCCAAAACTAGGATGATTGCGAATCACTAAATTGCTATTTAGGTTACTGGGTACTAGCTGGAAAACTTCAACAGTATTTGAGTAGACAGGTGTAGTGTTGTTAAATCCACCCTGAGAACCACCTGCGATCACTATTTTATCTCCGTATGTCACTGCCGTGTGCTCTTTACGAGCAGTCATCAAATTAGGAACTTGATTACTATTTAGTTTTGACGGACCTTCTGCTAGAAGTTGGTAGGCTTCTAAGCTACTTAGGTCTGTAGCTCCGTCACTACCACCCGTGATGTAAAGGGTGCCCCGCATTATTGCGGAAGCGTGTCCGTAGCGTGGAGTCGCTAAATTAGTAAAGCTTGTGGTACCTAAAGATTTGGCACTTGTATCTTTTAGTTCAAAACTCACAATATGACTATTTGGAGAAGTTTGTCCCTCGGAGCCATATCCTCCAATGAGATACATTTTGTCTTCCCATACTTCAGCACTATGGCTTGCAATAGCTTCAAGTCCATCCACTCTATAATTTGCAAGTAGAGTTGCGCCATTGGCCCCTAAATCATAAACTTCCGCAAACGCTTGAGGACCCTCTACATTTTCTCCACCCGTTACGATTAGCTTATCTTTCCAAACCGCTGCAGCAGCATTTTTGCGAGCGTGGTAGAGTCGTGTCAGCTCAAAAGTAGATACCTTTATTTTGGAGGTAGATACGTCATAAACTGTAACTTGATTGGTAATACCACTTTCATCCTCGCCGCCCAAAATGAAAAGTTTGTCTTTCCATATGGCACTAGCGTGATTGCTAATTTTACGTTGGGCAGGCTCAATCTCGAGCCCAAAACTAGCTTTGTAGGTAACATTGTGCGTTAATTCAGTGTAATTTGTAGCCACTCTATAAAGTAGTTCTGTTCGCTTACTTTCAGGTCTGAAAATCTCTAATGTTTTCTGTGCTTCTTCTCCATCACTTCCACCCCAGAAGAAGAATGTGTCGCTAACTGTGGCACCCGAATGAGAAGACCGTCCTACGGGCGCAGCAATTCCCCATTCCCAACGATCATTAGCGATATCATAGATATCTACGCTGTTACTGTGAGCAGTAAAATAGCCATTAGCGAAACCTGTATCGCCGCCATAAAAGTAGATTTTACCTCCATGCAAAACCGAAGCATGTCTTGTACGGAGAGTAGGAAACCCTGAAGAAGGAGGTTCAGTAGGCTTAATCACGATCGGTTCAGTATTTCCGTCACCAGGAGGTTGACTGTCTGTTGGTGGTGTAGTTTCATCACTTGGAGGCTGGGAGGGATCAGTACCTGGACCTTCTTTATCAAAATCTTCGTCTTCGGTAGGATCTTCGATATCAACAGGTGGTTTGGTGCCGTCTCCCCCGCGACCGTAATCATCTTCATAAGCTCCCATATAGGCAGTGGATTGGTTTTCATGCTTGAATTTAGGCCATCCGCCTTTTCTTAAACCGAAGCTTTTCGAGGTAATAGCATACATTTTGCCATCTGTTTGAGTACCAAAATAGACAGTACCATCTGTTGCGATTACTGACGAACCTAATGATGGAGAGTCGGTTGAGAATGTAGTTGGCGTCAAAACTCCTGAAGAATTTACTGAATAATATCTGCCCTTACCAAAAGTACCAGCGCCGATGTAGACGGTTCCATCACGACCAATTGTGGGTGAGCCCAGTCTGGGAGCACCCCTGAACGATGTGCTGTAGGACTGCTTCCCGGTGCTCGTATATGAAATTAACCGAGAGTTGGGAGATCTACTTTCGGAAATATAAATTACACCGTTTTTATCTATTGCGGGACTGAGCTTTTGAAAAGGATCATGGTTAAGTTTCAGGGGCTCCGACCAGTTTAGCTCTCCATCGCGAGAAATACTTGATACCGACCTGCGGGTGACAATAACTAAATCGCCTTTGGTGTTTATGGCTGGAACCATACTGGCGGACGAATCTAAATTAAATGACCATTTTAATTCGCCTTCAGGATAATAGGCTAGCAGGAGAAATTCTTCTGAGTCAAAATCCGATTTACGTCTTTGGCTTTTATCAGTCTGATCTTGGTAGGTTACTTGATATACTGTTCCGTCTCCACCCACAACAGGAGGGAATATACTTCCAGCAGTTTTGAAGCTCCATTTTAATTCGCCCTCTGGATTATAAGCGGCTAGTCTTCCTCGATCTTTGGCTTCTCCCGGTACTAATTGCCATGAAGATAAATAAATCGTGCCATCCGGCCCCAGTGCTGGTGAGGTAGGAGTTTCTATTTCGATTTCCCGTTCCCAAATAATGGTATCGTTAGGTGTAGCTTTTACCAGTAGACCTTTATGGCATTCGATAAAACTATTATTTGTATCTGTACAGGTGCCGCCTACTGCATAAATGAGATTATCATCCGGTGTTATCGCCGGAGCGCTGATATGTGGAATGATTCCTCGGTTGTTGTAATCATGATTCCATTTTTCCGTACCATCTGGATTAACGGCAAAGAATTTAGAGGTTGGCTGATTACAAGCAAAATATAAAGTACCTTCAGAATCGAGAGCAGGGTGAACCATGAAGTTATTATCCTCACAGCCTGCGAAAAACCATTTTTTGTTACCCGGGGTTCCTGGATCCGGAGGAGTTATTACCACCGGATCAGGTACAGCAGGATCTTGATCGCGTACGTAGAAGCGACCAGAGTTTTGGTTATCCCCCTGAAAAGTGGGCCAGGCACTGTCAACCATACCCTCTGACTCTACGTTAAGTGCATAGAGTCGTTTACTATGATTTACAAAATAAACGGTTCCCTCGGCACTTAGTTTTGGGAATGCTCCCACACGATTGTTTGTCTGGTATTTCCAGACTACACGACCATCACGATCGATCGCATAGAAATGTTTATTGTTTGAACCAACATAAATGATGCCCGCCCGTCCTATAACGGGGTTGTCTCTAAAACCGCCTTTTAGCCGCCACTTAAGAGAACCATCTTCGTTTAATGAATAGATATGATCACCGTCAGTCACATAGACGGTATTGTCTTCATCGTGGTAAGCCGTATATGGAGATCTCTTTTTAAGTTTGTAATACCAAAGAATCTTACCCTCTTTGTCCACGGCATATAAATTTTCCATACCCTTGAAGAAAATCACCTCATTTTTGTTAATCGAAGCTACACGAGGTACTGAATCCTTGAGTGCTAATTCCCACTTCTTTTTACCATCAGGATTAACAGCGTATACCTTGTACTGTCGATTGCGTCCACGTCCGCCGGAAGTACCAAAATATATTACTCCATCACCACCAATGACTGGCCGTGAGACAGTCGCCACAGCAACAAAACGCCATAAAATTTTTCCCGCTGGATTGATCGCTAACAGTGTTTTACTACTAGGAGCGTAAATAGTTCCATCTGCGCCGATAGCGGGGCGTCGAACGTGACTAATTGATTTTGCCAAAGGTTCAAAATTTTCATCTTGTCTAG
Source organism: uncultured bacterium (assembly GCA_964603885.1). Taxonomy (GTDB): domain Bacteria; phylum Muiribacteriota; class UBA6191; order UBA6191; family UBA6191; genus JAYZAC01. Next base: position 445 of record CAZRWM010000101.1, on the reverse strand, counting down.
CGGGGAAGTCATTACGATCATCAGTGCGCCATTTAAGACTGCAGTCAGGATTCAGAACCACTAGAGCTTTATCTCCATTTGCGGTTACATGAATCGATTCATCTGGTCCGATAGCTGGCGCGGCAAATCTGCTGTAGTGAGCTTTATAGTTACAAACTTCAACACCGGTTTGGCTGTTGATAGCAAAAAACTTATCTCCAGATAGGTAAATCTGTGATTCTGTTCTGTTCATAGCTGGCGCAATAGAAATGCTTCGTCCTGCTTCAAAATAGGGAATATTCCACTTATTGGTAGGTGAAAAATATGAGTAATTACTACTTTGAGCCGAGAAATTACCGAAGGCTTCCTTCCAAGGCACGGGGTCGGCTGGAGTGCTTCTAGCCCAATTGCCAGTACTGATTTCATAGCTCCAGATACGTCGGTACATTCCCGAGGCTTGACCTCC
>CAZRWM010000100.1:0-8707 GCA_964603885.1 uncultured bacterium | reverse complement strand
TAAGTAAGAGCAGTTCTTCAATACTATCGTGACAGACATTACCAATATCAGCGCCCCCTTTAAGCTCAGAAAACGGCTCTATAATTTCATCACGATCTTTTTCTTTTTCTGTGCTCTCGACAAATTCTGTAACATTCCACTGTCTGCCTTTGTCGTCATGTTTTTCGATTAAACGAGAATAAGACTGCAGATCAATGATTGCTTTTGAATGATCACTAAGTTTTCCCTCTCTAAAAGTCAATGAATCCTTCGCAATCTTTTGGGGAACGCATTGAATGTCTGAATTACGGCTAGCTACAGTGGAGTCTAAAACAAAGACACTCAGACCAGGCAATACGCAATCATTGCTATCTGGGTGGGAACTTGGTTTATCTTTCAACCAATTTTGTCGCATGGCTGGTATTATATTTTTTTCTAGTACTAAATTTTTATTAAATTGTTTGTAGTCACCTTTCTTGCTGGAATCAATAAAAATTGGTAAAACTAACCTGAGAGCTGCTCGGGTAAATGCGACGTAATAAAGTCGGCGTAATTCAAGATCATCCTCGCGGGTGTGTGCCTCTTTCAATGTTTCATTTACGGAGATACATCTAGAAACTGAATGAGTATCATCAATTACATGAGCCATATAGTGTTTGTTTCTATTAGATCCACGGGTGAAGCCACCAGCAAAAAATACCACAGGAAATTCAAGACCTTTGGATGTATGCATGGTTAAAATCTGCACTCTTGAATCCTCGCTGGCTACCGCAAAAGTATCCATTTCTTGTGCCACTTTACGATCACCAAATCTAAGCGATCTTAAGTACTCAATTAGAGTAAGACCATCCATATTTTGACTGAGTGCTTCGCGATGAAGGACTTCACAGATTTGCTGCATACCTGAAACCATGGAGGGTGAATCAGCAACTCGTTCTAGCAGCCCCGAATCATTTAACATTGCGGCAAACATACGACCCCAAAGCCTTCTATTAAAGCTTTGATTCCAACGAATGATGCATTGTTCAAACTCAATATCGAGCTGCACTGTATCAAGTCTTTCGTGATTTCCGTAATCCACATTGAAGACCGGACTGAGCATTACTCTTTTGCGTGCTGCATGATCTTGAGGGTTTGCGGCAAGAAGAAGCAATTGTTCAACATACAATGCTTCTAAAGACTCAAATAAATTTGATTTCTTGTAAATAGCACAAGGAATTCCCCGTTCCTTAAGAAAGGTCTCTAATTTACTACCCTCATTTTTATTGCGTACAAGACAACAAATATCACCTGCACTCAAGCTCCGCAGTGCGCCATCACGATCATGATATTGGGGCGATGTATTGATTAACTGGGTTATTTCAATAGCGATCTGCTCGAAATAGGCTTTTCTAAATTTCGCTGGCTGATTTTTTGTTTCGCATATATTGATCAGTTGTATTGAATTCTGACGGTCGGATAATTCTAGCCAACCTGTTTTAGTGCCTGTTTCGACATTTTCATAGAGTATTTCTTCTTCTTGATAAATACTAAAATTGTCGATTTGCTTTTCGTCTTTTATAGTCTCAGTTCTAAACCACGGATATTTACAATCGGAGCGAAAGAATTGGTTTAGAGCATCATTAATCTCGCTTGATGAGCGGTAATTGCAGTTCATCGGTTCATAACTACAGCGCTGAGTGTCTTTTTGAAATTTAGCCCGAACCTTCAAGAAGGTGCATAAATCACCTCCTCTAAAGCGATAGATTGCCTGTTTAGGGTCACCGACTAAATAAATCCGATTACCATTCTTCCAGGCATACTCTGACATGAAGGACTTTTCTAAAATGCTCCATTGCATTTCATCTGTATCTTGAAATTCATCAACCAGCACATAACGATAGCGATTTGCTAAAGTATTAGCCAGTAAACCATCGGATTCGTTATTAATGACCTCATATACCTTAGCAATCATGTCATCAAAGCTTTGTAGGCCTCGCTGGGTTTTATATGAATTAGTTAGTGCAAAAATTTTTATAACTAAGGTAATCTTGAAATCATAAATGAGATTATTATCAGAGTTTTGCTTATTTTCTAGGCTCTTTTTGATGCGGGGTATAAAATCTTTGAAATCCTGCTCTTTTGGAATTGGAATTAATTGCAGCCCAGAATTAATGCCATTAAGAATATTGATGATATTCTCTTCAAACTGATTATCGAATTCTATAGCAGTCAATAATGGATGTAACAGCTCACCATATATTTGAGGTAACTCATTCTCTAAAATATGTTGCAGCATTTTCTTATAAACAGACGAATCCTCAACCATTTCAAGCTCCATTGCTGATTGGTTCTCAAAAGCGAATTCAGAACTGATGCTCTGACAGAAGCCATGAATGGTAAAGATATTCATCTGATCGCCAGCGAGCCAGCTATTCATAAGTATTTCTGCTTTATCAGGGTCGTGACTTTTTGCCTCCTGATAGTCTGAGTACAATCGTGAACGGACTCGTGACTTAATTTCTCCCGCTGCTTTTTCAGTAAAGGTCATTACTAGAATCTGATTCACATCAATGCCAGATTCTGTAATTAGACGGGCGATAAAGTTTTCTAAAGTATAGGTTTTACCGGTACCTGCAGATGCATCTAAAAAGCCATGTTTATTTAGCGATAGACGCTTATATAAGGGTGCCTCACTCACTCTGACACTCCATATTGCGACCTAATATATACTTGTGTTGAATTGCCTCTATGATTATTTCGATTTGAGGCTTTGATTGGTGTTCAAGCAAAGGCATTATGAGCTTTTCTAAATCTTTTGCATTGTGTGCATTGAACATACTAGTGCCAGGCGCTAAAGATTCATGAATGGCTTCTTCAAAACTTTCCATGAAATCTTCTGGGTATTCAATAGAATCATCCGCTTTAAGGAATTTTTTGAACAAAGAATTAGCAACTGTTTTTATATTAGTATTTTCCAACATGGCATAAGGTAGATAGGTTGGAACATCATCGGAATAATATTCCAAAATTGTGGAATTCAGTGCGTTCATAAATTTAAATCTATTATTATCGTTAAGTGGCTTTCGTATAAAGCTTTTACAGCTCTTTTCACCACCACCAAGACAATGTAGACCGTACCCCGTACCTAAACCACTTAGACAGTCCAATAAGCCTAAAAATATTTGAGACTGATAACTGTGTTTATATTTTAAATCATTGCTACTCACCATGAAAAAAGTGTGTAATCTATCTTGATTATCAATCAATACAAAGTCATGACTTGCGTCTAATTCAGTTACCTTTTCAATCCCTTTAAGCTCCCATGGCGATTCTATTTTTAATATATGATCTGCTAATTCTGACTGGCTAAGGTGGATTTGCGGATTACCAACCGTAATAAGTCGATAAAATGCATAATTACCTTTTGCAAGACGTTTTGGCGGATATTGATTAATTACGCTAGCTAGCTGTCTCAGAGCATGGTTGTATTTTTCAGTAAGCAAATCAAAACTGTGTTCACCAAATGATCCATCTGATATTTCAGCAAATTGAATCATACGATGATGATACTTATGTAAAACATCCATGCAAAATTCAACAGCATCTGTATCAAAGCCTGTTTCAAAGATTTTTGATTGAAACTCTGTATTCAAAATAATCTGGGTAAGTAGGTGGCTAATACTTCTACGAAAAATATTGAAGTCATCAAGATGATTTAGACTTAACGGTTTACCTGGTAATTGCCATAATTTTTCATTGCTATCTGAAGGATCTCTTAACCTATGTCTTTGCCAAGCATGTGCTTTTAGGGGGTTTCTTATTATGGCTGTAAGTTTATGGTAATTAATTTTATCTGAGGTTTCTGCTCTAGGGATTGCTGTATCAATTGCACGTTCACGAGAAGATCTGTAACCAACTTTTTTACAACAAGGCGCCGGTACTTTTGCAAGTGTATAGTCCGCGGCTGGTTTGAGAAGAATCTTGAATTCAAAATTACCAGTTTCATGAATTGGTAGATACTGAACAGGAAATGCAATTTCTGAGTCGCTACGTTTGCTTAATATGCGTTGCAATTCAGCGATTAATTCAAGAATAACGGGCGAGGGATTTATTTCGCGGTCTTTGACTAAGTCTTTACAAGTGTAACTGAAATGAATTTTTTCACGGGCTGCGCATAGTGTTTCCAATAGTAGATAGCGATTTCTTTCTGGAGTTGTAAACTCCCCTTTACGTCGTGTTTTAGCTCTTAAATCAAGTGAACTGTCTAGTTTTCTACCTGGAAAGTTATCTTCATCAAGTCCAGGTATGTAAATATGTCTAAAAGGAATAGGACGCAAAGGTTGTAGTGCGGCAATCGTGACACCATCTGCTAAAAACTGACCGCGTCCTCCATTGATTCCCTTCAAAGTGCTGGTGATATAAAGCGATAGCAATTCGAAACTAATGATTTCATCTTCAAATAAATCAAGTCCCTCCAGACCGCGTAGAAAACTGCTATGTACTGTTTTTTCACCACGGGAGTCTTCGGGAATTTCAAATAGATTAGTTGTAGCATCTATCAATAGACTCTTCCATTCAGGAGGTGAATGCGTTTTAACAAATTGACGCGCATAAAATAAAATATTAGTAAGAACATCAACCAATTTTAGGGCATCTTCATGGTTGGATACATTTTCAGGCACACTAAGCAAACTACTATTACTTATATCACTGTAACTCCAGTTTTCAGCGTATGATGGGGCTACAACTGCGGCTCGTAATCTCTGTAATCCAACTTGCCAATTACTCAAAGTAGATTCTTCATGTAATCCTTTGAAAACCTTTAGTTTGTCCACTAAATCAGTCCAGTATTGAATTTCTTCCTTTTGATAATCGAATTTTGTTGCAACGCAAGGATTACTAAGAAGTCTAAACAACGATTCTCGATTGGCGGATTCTGCCACAAGATTTAATAAGCCCATTACCGCTTGCCCAAAGTGAGAATCAGAATTTGCCGAAACGTCTACCAAATTAAATGGTATGGGTAGACATGCTTCGTTATCAAGTTCTCGATATTGGTCAAACACTGAATAAATTGCAGTTCGATAGCTCTCTAAATTAGGAATCAGAATAGCAATGTCACAGGGTGAGAGAGTTTCATCGTTAGCAAGGTCGGTTGCTATTTGATTGTAAATATTTTGTAGTTCAGTGATTTTGCTTGGCGCAGTAAAGATGCCAACACTATCATCAGATGATAAATCTGGATTAAAATTATCTGAATTATATGAGTGTAACAATTGGTATTGCAATTCCGCCAAAAGATTACCGGTGCGTAATTCTACAAACTTGTCATCAAAGTCATAATTACTTAATTCACACAGCATTTGTACCGACTCCACACCGGGCTTACCCCAATGCTCAAGTAATGGGTTCAAATGATTCCAAGGGACCTCTAGTCGTTCTTCATTATTAAAGGTTGTGAAGTAATGCTTAAATATTTTCGCCTTTGTACTGCGACTACTGCGCTCAGCATCTTCCCAATATTCAGCTGAAGGGTTCAAGTGTAGAAGATGTACCGGACGATGACTGGCAATTTGTGACAGAACCTCCATATGTAGTCTTGATACTTGTCCAAAACCAAAACAAAATAAAGGTTTGTCAATGTTTGCGGGGCTTATTGCAGCACGTTCTACTAAATCAAACAAACTATGGTAATTTTTTTTAATAGCCAAGGATTCGCAACCTACATAAAGACTTTGACTACAGCTTGAAATGTCATCGTTATGAGTTTTAATACCAGACTTCCACTCACGAATCAGTTCCAGTCGATGGTATTCATAGTCTTCAAAATGTTGGGCCATTGCGCCCGCTAGATCCCAAGCTCTGATTTGTCGACTTTGTTTTGACGATCCAGCAGAATTAAGATACTTTTGAATGACCTCCACTTGCTCTTCCTGCATTAACAGCCTAGTTAATAAGATTCTGCGTGCAGATTTGTTTAGGCACTGAGCTTCATCTGGTAGTTCGCAAAATTCCTTCAGAGAGCGCCAGAGGCCGGTCTCAAGAAAGGTAAAATCAAGATTACAAGCAATTCCTCGGGTACGAGCAAGTTGCATTTGCAACCATCGGGTAAGATTGATATTAGGAATCAAAATCTCCACTGGGCTCAATCCCACCGACCCCTCTCTGTAGTAATCTTCGATTAAAACTCCAAGATGATTGGCTAACACTTCAATTTTATTCGAAAAATGGAGATTAATTGACATGTTGATATTATGCCAAAGGTGTTCTGCTAATTACTAGCAAATTTACTGTTATCGTTGTAGCTGCTTTTTCTTCTTTTTAATAGCCCTTTTAAGAAGTTTCTGCACTAACTCCCATGCTTCATCTAAGAATGTTTCATCCTCATCAGTTTCAATTTCGCGATTTAGATCTTCTAAAACATTCGCAGGAATATCTACATCAATATAACCAAGTTCAGTAGTATAAATACCGTATAGGCCATTATCTAGTTCATTGAAAGATGCTTCCAGGTAAATATCAGGGTGATTTTTTTGAAATTTTTCATATGCTTCAATTGGGGGATAATTACCTGAATCAAATTCTAATTCAATCACCGTCTTACTATAATTGGACTCAGTCTCGTTTAAGGTCGCGGGCGTACTCTTTATCCATTTAGCTCCCCATTTATCGTGACAGAATCCAACACTGTATTCCTCCTGTGGATCTGGTAAAAATGTCTTAAAGAAGTGGTTTTGATCAACTATTAATAACTGAATATACTTTTTCATACATTCAGGTTTTCCGCTAATTTTTAAGTTATTATGTACATGACTTGCCATAGATTCTACCAATTGGTCAACTAATGATCGTTATGATCCTAAATTAGCTTATAATGTATATTAAAGGTTAGCTTCTTTCGCAGCTGCATTTAGCTCCCCCGGCTTCTAATTTTTCTTTAAGCTCTTCAGCTTCCTTTTTAGATATTTTAGATTTAATTAAAGCTTTTCCCCCCCGATGGAACACATCATCAACTAGAGCCTTAGCACTTTTAATGTCTACACCTAGAGCGACTTGAACACTTTTGATGGTCTTAACTTTTGCGCCATTATTATGTATATAAATATCCATAGTTTGTTTGTTGGAAGCCTTGCGATTAGTTGTGTTACTAGCAGCCTTTACGTCGGATTTATGAAGCCGAATACCATTTCTAATCATTGCGGTCGTTTCCATCCTAAAGATACCGTGCTTAGCAAAGCCCTCAGCCCGAAACACGGAGTTGCGTTTATCCGAAAAGAATCCACTATCGTATTCACCCCTGCAGTATGTTTGTAATATCCAACCGAAACTTTTATATTCAAAGCAGGCACCAATAGTTTTTCCAGTTACCTCACTGAAGTCCATCAATATTTCGTCCAGATCATCTTGTTCTTCGAGTTCCAGGTAAAAATAGAAAAAATCGTTATTTTTTGCAGTGGTATCTGACAATTTCTTCCAAAGATTTTCTAGATTGGTATTCGTCGTTATTTCAACAAAATCACGTTTTACCTCGCCATCTTCATCTACAGGTTCAAGTAAAAGCACCGTATAGACTTCACAGAAGCCTGGTAAATCTCTCAATTCATCAATAAATTTCGAGAGCCCAGCCACTTCATTTTCAGGATCATCGTCAAATAAATCTTCCAACTGGATGTCAATGGTTAGGTAACTTTTTTTTTGTTCAGTTCTAGCAGGCATTATTTCTTCCTTCATTTTATTGGAACATTATTTGTACATTACGTTGATTACATTCTCAAAATTAACTGCTCATGAATCAATTGAGCGCTTAGATTTTCATCGTCATCGCGCATGTCGTCGCTATCTAATTCAAAAGTATCTGTATAAAGAGGTAGAACAGCTTCAAAGAAGGTATCTTTATAGTCAGGCGTCATCTCGAAATAGAAGTTTTCATGTAATTCTTCGGAGTATTCGTCTACGTCTTCAAATAGAGAAACTCTTACAACTTTCATTAATTTTTCTTCGTCTGCATCATCTAGGCACTTTTCGATGGATTCTTTGACAAAGTTTTTGAACCATTCATCTAGTTTTGTATCAGTATCCTGATTCCAATCAGTCATCAAGTTATGTTTAATGAAATCATTAACTTCTATTTCAATACCCGACATTTTCACTCCATTCGATTCGCCTTGTACATGAATCTAATTGGTATTACCTCTAAAATCTCGTTGCGAGCCCCCATTATTGCGTGTGCTTTAGCATATTTAGAATTCTCTCTTTTTTAGTTGGGTCTAAGCGATCTTGAATATCCTGCCACTCATCGCATTCCAATAACTGACTCAACAGAATTCGTTTATCAGGTTTACATTGTAATAGATAAGACTCTAGGTCGTCGCTATTTAACAATTCGAGGAGTAGATTTTTATAAGATGGCTTATTCATTTGATTTAAAGTAGTCTGAAGGCTCTGTTGCTTACCTCTATTTTACAGTCTTCGAATATCTCGGGGTACTTCTCTTTCAAGCTATTTTGATCCAAACGACTACCAGTTCGAATTGACCAGCTAGCGATACCTTCAATACCACTACTATTGCCTATAAACTGTTTTATTCTATTTTCTAAAACTTCCTCTTCGAACTTTAGCATATTTATTTTTTGTCTGATTTCTAATAGTTCGGAATAGATTTTTTTAATATTATCATCTGCTTCTTTGAATGTTTCTTCAGGTGCTATCTCTTTCAGTTGCTCGGTTTGTTCTAGTAAAGGCAAAT
>CAZRWM010000099.1:0-8715 GCA_964603885.1 uncultured bacterium | reverse complement strand
TGAAGTTCAAACAAAGCTGTCTTGCGACTTTCCATATACCCTTCTTCCTGAACGCGTCTGTTTTGCTTTATCTTCATAACACACCACAGAGAGCTTTTAGTCAACGTACTGTTCGAGTACATTGCACGATTTAAAGCTATTTACCAGCACCAAAATCTAACATTTTTATGTAAATTTTCCCCTAAAATGTATGTTCATCTTGATTTTAGGGCCCATGAGGATTAGATTGTGGCTTTCCATTTGGAGGTGGCATGATACAGATGTTTGATGTTTCCAAGGCATATCCCAACGGAGCGAACGCCCTACACAACATCAACCTGCATATTGAAAAGGGTGAGTTCGTATTTCTGGTTGGTCCCAGTGGTGCGGGCAAAACTACCCTTATGCGATTAATTTTTCGAGACGAAGTCCCTACCTCAGGTTCTATTTTAATTGACGGACGAAATATAGAAAGACTGTCAATGACAGCCATTCCTTTTCTTAGAAGGAGTATAGGAGTTGTATTTCAGGACTTTAAGTTGTTACCAGATAGAACTGTTGCTGAAAATGTTGCTTTCGCACTACGGGTTGTGGAGGCATCTCCTGACGAAATTAATAAGCGAACGCGTTCGATTTTAGACACCTTAGGGCTGACTCATAAAATGTCTAATTATCCAGGTCAATTAAGTGCCGGTGAACAACAGAGAGTATGTATTGCAAGAGCTTTAGTCAATGATCCAGCAATTCTACTCACCGATGAACCTACTGGAAATCTCGATCCTGAATTATCCTTGGAAATTATGAATGTTCTTCTTGATATAAATAGTCGCGGGACTACTGTAATGGTTGCCACTCATGACGCACAATTAGTAAATCGTTTGCAAATGAGGGTTCTCCATCTATCAAACGGTAGTATCGTCCGAGACGCCCTGCGAGGTACCTACGAAATTGATACTAAACATGAGTCATTACCTGACGACGCAGATATTATTACGGCTTGAAACATGAAACCACATACTCTCCTATATCATTTTCAAGAAGCTCTCAAAGGTTTTCGTCACGGTGGCGTACTTTCAATGGCCACCATTACCACGGTTGCTATATCGCTCACTATTCTCGGTGGATTTCTACTCTTCCAGGCCAACATCAACCAGTGGGTTAATCATTTGGAGAATCAGCTTGAAATTAGCTTCTACCTCAAAGAGTCCTCTCGAGAAGCTGAAATCAGAAGGTTAATGGATCAGTTAGAAAACGACCCGAGGGTTCGTGACTTTAAGGTAATTTCGCGTGAGCAAGCTTTACTTGACTTAGGCAGACAACTTGGAGAGGATTCAGTCCTTTTGGAAGATTTAGAATCTAACCCACTCCCAGATTCTATTCAAATTCAGCTGAAACCACTCGATGATTTTCGTGAATTTGAAAGAGAGTACACAAAATTTGAGGCTATTGATGGGAGTAGTAGTGGGCAGGACTGGGTACAAAGCTTAATGCAATTAATTAGCCTATCGCGCTCCTCTGGACTTGCTATGCTTCTGCTATTAGGCCTAGCCAATTTGATAATAATAGGAAACGCAATTAGACTCACCGTATTCGCGAGGCGTCAAGAAATTGAAATCATGCGATTGGTTGGTGCATCTAACTGGTTCATACGAGCACCTTTTTTAATCGAGGGAGTTATACAGGGCTTACTTGGAGCTTTGATGGCTACCGTAATTCTTGCCTTTGCGTATGGTTTGATGCATGACAGGCTTCTGATGATTTTTCCTAATTTAGACTTAATAACTTACTCTGCTGAGCTAATACAACTGTATTTACGGCTTATATTTCTAGGGATTGCGCTCGGATTCTTGGGCAGTTTGCTGTCTTTGAGGAAATTTTTAGTATGAAGTACTGGATGTTTTTACTTACCTTGCTCTCAGCGCAAGCTGCTAATTCCGAGTTTTCAGAATTGGAATCGAAGCTAAAAAAACAGTCGAAAGAGTTTATCACCCTGAGACAAAAAATCGAGAATGGTGAGAAACGTCTTGGAGAGCTTGATGTGCAGCAAGGGTCAGTTCGTATCCGAATCAAAGATATGAAAGAGGAGTTTGAATTACTTTCAGTACAATCTAAGAGAACTGAATCAAAGATTAAAAAAATCATTCGTGAGATTAAAGCTCTGGAAACTGAATCTACGAATAGTAAAAAAAAGTTTAGAAAACATCAGGCTAGTTTCTTCGCACGCCTGAACCATGTTTATAAAAATCGAAATAGCCCATTTTTACAGATCTTATTGAATGCCAAAACCACCCAGGACTTTTCCAATAGACTAAATTTTTACAAACGTATCGTAGCCGCAGATAGCGGTAATTTCATGGAATTGAAGAAAGCAAAACAAGAAATGGGTGATAACTTGAAGGAAATTCAAACAAAACGAACGGAGCTTGAACGATTAAGCCAACGTGTTATTAATCAGAAGAACTCTCTACTTAATCGCATCCAAACTGACCGCGATTACCTAGAAAAAATAGCCGTCGAACAAGAGCAGCTAGTCAACAGAGCACAGAAAATGGATAAGTCATCTAAGTTCTTAAAACGTCAGATAGACAATCTTACATTTGCACATCAACAGATGAGTGAAGAGGTGCAGGCCACGAGAGCGAATAAGAAGAAAGTCAAAAAGATTGCTAAAAATAGTTTGTCATGGCCAATTCGAAGTCCATTTCAAATTTCACGCAGATTCGGTCGTCAAGTTGAAGGCTCAGCCACAATATTCCTACCTGGCATTGATATCGTGACCGATGAATCCAAAAACGTGTTCGCTTCGGAAGACGGCGTTGTCATTTACAAGGGTTTACCTGCCGGAGAAAGCTCTCCTACGTATGGCAAGGTTGTGATGATTGCGCACGAGGACCAAGAAGGAAAGTTCGTTACATTATATGGCAACTTAAGTAATATTCAGGTAACACTGGATCAATATGTCAGGCGTGGAGAAAAAATCGCCAAGATTTCAGAGGATCGTCAGCAAAATACAAGTCCTAACGGGAACCCGCGGCTTTATTATCAGGTGATAGTAGATCTCGAACCTAAGAATCCAATCGAGTGGCTTGAACGTCAGCAAGGGACTTAAAGGAGCAATTATGAAATTGAAAGCTTTTATAACAGGTATTCTCATTATCGGAGTTTATCCGTTCTTAGCTCATTGGATCTCACCTGTAAACCAGACTGGAAGTATCCATGCTGCACGAGTTCAGATGAATTACTTCAGTGAACTTAAAACACTGGCAGACGTGCTAAAACTTGTTCAAGCAAAATTTGTTGAGGAAGAGCTTGCTAAAGATAAAGAAAAACTTATTCAAGGCGGTATCGAGGGAATATTAAAAAAGCTTGATGACCCTTTTAGCCGTTACATGCCACCGGCCAGTTTCAAGACTATGCAGGAGGAAACAGATGGTGAATTTGGTGGACTGGGTATTTTATTGGGTATCCGCGATAAAATTTTAACGATTATTTCGCCGATGGAAGGTACTCCTGCATTCCGCGTTGGTGTAAGAGCTGGAGACAAAATAGCTAAAATTAATGGAAAATCAACTGAGGGAATGTCTGTCGAAGCCGCCGTTAAACTTCTCCGTGGTAAGCCTAAAACGGAAGTCACAATTTCTGTGGCTAGGAAAGGCGAAAAGAAACTTATTGACTATACAATTATCCGTGACCTAATCAAAGTACCTTCTGTTCGGGCAGGATATGTGGACAAAGGCATTGGATATGCCAGATTAACAGGCTTCACACAAACCTCGGGTTCAGATTTAAGGACGGAAATTGAAAAATTAGAAAAAGCAGATGACCTTAAAGGGTTTGTTCTAGATTTACGAGGTAATCCTGGTGGCTTGCTGACAGCCGCAGTGGAGGTTTCTCAAATATTTCTTGCTCAAAGTAAAGTCGTTGTCTCAATTAAGGAACGAGAAGGAGAGCCAACTATATTCCGTAGCCGAGAACCGAAGCCTCGCCGATGGCCACTTGTGGTGCTAGTAGATGGAGGTTCTGCTTCAGCTAGCGAGATTGTAGCGGGAGCTGTCAAAGACAACAGACGTGCATTACTGCTAGGTACTAAAACCTTTGGTAAAGGCTCCGTGCAAACTGTGCTGCCTTTACATGATGGTTCTGCACTGGCACTTACAACGGCGTACTACTATACACCCGGGGATAATCGTATTCACAAGAAAGGCATAAAACCAGATATTGAAGTTGAATTCCCGAAGCTAAGTGAAGATCAACTCAAAGAATATAGAGACGAAATGGAGCAAATTGCGAATAAAAACTATGAACAGACCCGTAAGAAACAAGACAAATATTTGAAAGTTGATTCGGATGACAAATCCCAAGAGGATTCAGAGAGTAAAAAACCCAAAGTCTCTCAAGATAAGACTGAAGATAAACAACAGGTTAGCAAATACATGACTATACCTAAATATGATGTGCAATGGCGTAGAGCAGTGGATACACTAAAAGCTTCTAAACTTTTCCTGGAGCTGTAGAAAAGAATTAATTTATGGTTCAGATTTTTTTTCTCAGTTTTTTGTACATAAATCTTCATGCGCAGGACCTAAATGTTTCGCAGGAGAAGTTCAATCCATTGTGGAAAAAATCTGAATCTTCTAAATCAACTTTAAGCACCAAGAATAAAATCTACCAGGAACAAAATGATTCGAATGGTGAGGAGGAAATTGACTTCGGATCTTTCGGCGAGCGAACTAATAATCATTTAGCTAATACTGACCCACTGGATGAATTCTTAAAATTTAGCTCTCGTGATGATTCAGAAGTTAACAGTCCGTTTATTTTTGGTCAAAATCACAAAAATCAGAAACCTAAAACTGAATCTCGTAAAAAGCTACGGAATCTATTAGATGACTTTCTAATATCCCAAAGGAAACTAAACTATGAAACCCTAGTAAGCTTACCCAAACCGTCTAGGTTGGATGAAATCAAAAGATTCATAGAAGTTCGGTTAGGCTATTATCGTTATAACCCGAAAATTGAAATTCTAGATCAATTTGAATGGAAAATTGATCTCCCTGCATGGGTAAATCTTCCCTTTCTAGCCCGTAAGTTGCAGCGGCAGTCTTTCAAGGAATATCACTTTAACTACACTTATACCAGTCTTAAATCTTCTCAAAAAGTAACCGCGACACTACTCGTAAATTCTGAAACTGAATTACAACTCTTGTTTGAAAAACCTCAACCAAGCGCTCGTGTAAGTATTGTGATTGATGATATGGGGCATATGAGTCGTGGTTTTAAGATTTATAGAAAGATGGGTCACCCCATGACTATGGCCTTTCTGCCCTTTTATGACACGTCCAAAATGCAGTCCGAACTGGCTCACAGTGAAGGGTTCGAAATAATGCTTCACATGCCTATGCAACCGAACCACCGTTTATATTTTAGATCTCCACTAGTAATTGAAACAGGGTTAGATGAAGACGAGATTCGTTCAAGAGTCAGAAAAAGTTTACACACAGTTCCTTTGGCGCAAGGATTTAATAATCATCAAGGTTCTAAAGCTACAAGAGATTTAGATTTAATGAGACTTGTGATGGATGAGGTCTCGCAACATCAAAAATTGTATTTCATCGATAGCGTCACAACAGGTTCATCGAAAGCATATCAAGCCGCCACTGAAGCCGGTTTTGCTGCTTCTAAAAGAAATTCAGACTTTCTGGATAACGTTAAAACCCACGAGGCAATTACTAAAAAACTTGAAGAGCTTATCGATTTGTCACTCAGATCAAAAGGCGTAAGATTAGCTATTATCCATGAAACAAAAGTCAGTGCTAAAGCTGTACAACAAGTACTGCCCAAGTTAGAATCGCTTAACATCGAAGTGGTTTCCCCTAGTGATTTCATCAAGCCTAACGTTCTCTAGAGCCTCAGCCTATTGACAACTGTAATTAGGCTGGGCGTAAAAAGTTTACTTTGGTGCTAAATTATAGTAATTCACTGCCTGATTCACCCAACAGATTAGTATTTCCCCAGTAAACTTCTAGCTCCAATTTACCCTCATTAGGAATCACTCTAAACCAAACTCCAGCTTTCAGTGATAGCATTAATATCAAACCTCGCCAGTCTTCGTAAAGTTTTGTAGGTAATACTAATTGAAGATCATTTCCACGGATAAATAGACCAGGAATAAAACCACGAATTAATTGAAATACGGATTCCATCGTCACAAAACGACTGAGAATGTTCGCTATTCCAGTGCTAACTTCTTGAAGTAAACTTCCGCGAGCCGTAATCTGGGGAACCTCCTGAAATAAAATCGTGAGCAGACTTTCAACAGAGTTGTGCCTGTTGGATCTACGAATTTGTAACTCCTCGATCTTAAAATGCAGTGTGTAATTAGTTTGATCTTGTTCAAACTGATATACGCCAAAAATATGATCATATTGAACTTCAAATCCAATATCATAACCTGTCGCCTGAAGATCGGCTCTGAGGACGCGACTCAATTTACCGGGGTCAAATTTTAAGGTAAATAATGGCTTACTCATTTATCTGACTACTGTACTCGAACCAACTTCCATCGTAGTTCTTTGAATTTATACCGTAATGTTTAAGTACCGCCCAAACCATGGCTGAACGATATCCCGCAGTGCAATAGACAATTGGACTTTTCCCCGTCAGAGATTTCATAAATAGTGGCTTTTCCCTTAAATAACCCTCTCCGTCAAAAAACTGATCCCAGGGTACAGATTTAGCCCTTTTGATATGACCACCGTAAGTTGAACCAAAAGGAGTCGCTCCCGAGAATTCAAGTACACCTCGTACATCGAGTATTGGAGATTGTGATGTTTTAAGCTCGGCCAGACTTACAGCATATTTACCGGGAGTGGTTTTTAATTTAAGAGGATGATTTTTACTGAATCTTGATTGGTTAGCGATTTTACTCACTCCCAAACTATTGTATGCCTTAAAACCTCCGTCTAATATTTTGGCGTTAATTTCAAAATATTGATTTAGAATCCAATATAATCTTCCTTCTTCGCCCCAACCACTCGTACTATTTCCAATCAAAAGGAATCGTTGTTGTGAGTTAAATCCGGCATTAGACAGAATGGTTTGCAGTTCACCCACAGGTAAAAGCATCGAACTATGTACGGATTTTGGATCATCTAAGCTGCTTACGTCGAAACTTATCGACTTTGGGATAATACTGCTTTTTCTAAATAGCTCTTTCCTAAGATCAACAAGAACACTATCGAAAATGAATGATTTATCTACAAAGGTTTTATTAAGAGCACAACTTACAGCGTGGAAAAAGAATAACATCAATAAAATTATAATTTTACGCCACATACACGAAAGTTTGCACGATCCAAATCCGATTGACAACCGCAAGACTAAACACGCACGACTCGACGAGACGAACACTCTTATCGTAACATCCTCCCGGAGTTCTTACATGTGTTTAATTAGAATGCATTAATTGATACGCCTGTGAGTCATAAGAAAATGAGTGATGTAAAACAAAAATATGTACGGCCCAGGATCGTTTTTAGTCGCTGCCTGAGGGGAGACAATGTTCGTTACAATGCTGAACTCTTGCACGATCCAATTTTTTTTGAATTAAAACCGTATGTCGAAACAATAACTGTTTGTCCCGAAGTTCAAATGGGAATGCCAGTCCCAAGACCACCTATTCAAATTCACAAGGGTGATGAACTCATTCTATTTCAGCCTAGTACCGAAACAGACTTATCTCGCGCTATGGCAGACTTTTGTAACCAGTTAAATTGTAAAGAAATCGATGGTTTTTTACTGAAGGCTCGTTCACCTTCCTGTGGCATCATAGACACACCTCACTACGCAGCTAAACCTTCACAGGAGGAAAAACCGGGTGAATCAGAGCCTGGTAAAGGACTCTTCACATCAATTATTAGTGAGAAGTATCCCAATGTCGTATTTTGTGACGAAGACAGATTTACTCACGTAATTTACAGGGACTGGTTTCTCACGTCATGCTTCACTGCAGCCCTACTCCGAACAGATTTAAATACGGACTTCAAATTACTTAAAGATTTAACGACCTTAAACTTCAGTTTTAAGTCAGATCTAATAGAGCTTTGGCCTAAAAAGCTGTATGAGTTTTACTGGGGCCTAGCAATTTGTTTTGGGGCTACAACCAATAATTTGCCCGAGTTTTCAGACGATCCAGAGAGGCAACTAAAGCATATACAAAGTTGGAGAGGAATGCCATCTTCCAAAAAAATTTTTAGGAAGTTGGAACTAATTCTTCAACCTTATCCTGCGGAACTTTTACCCAAGAATTGAAAAAAGTTAGATAAGTATTGACACAATCGAATTAAGCCTTATTCTGTTCCGCTATTTAAAATAAATGATATTTCTCATTCGCGTACATCATAAGGAGTTTAATCATGAAACATTGGGTATTAGCTTGCCTCGTATTTGTAGTTGTTTTACCAATTAGTGCAGAAGACATCATTATCGATGGTGTGCGTCAAGGCTGGTTGAATCACAACTGGGATTTAATTGGAAAGGAATTAATTGTCCGAAACGGAACACCGTATATCCGAGTGGATACTCGTGGAAATTGCCACTACGAGTATGAGCAAAAGTGTACAACATTACCAGACGGAACTGTAGATTGTGAAACTGTACCCGAGTGGGTCTGTGATTACCGATCTGGTCTATTTACACTCCCTGATTCCATACAGACAGTTGGTAAAGAAGTCAGAT
>CAZRWM010000098.1:0-8862 GCA_964603885.1 uncultured bacterium | reverse complement strand
TAAAGCATCAGCGAGCACAACGTTTGAGAAACGAAGGCCTCTGAGACTTAAGCAGTTTTTTCATTCTTAGATTCATCGCTTTTCGGCTTCTTAGACCTACTTTCGAATTCGAACCCATATTTTCCATTCGACTTCACGTAGAGATAAGCATTAAATTTTTTGCCCCGCTTGCTGATGAAGTCACTTAATAATTCTGTTTTTCCATTCTGGAAAAAACTCAACGCTTCAGTCTCCGTTATAGAACGTTGACAAACCTCAACAGGTAGGCGACTTATGAAGGGACCATCGCCCAAACTTTTGGGAGCCTTACCCAAGACCTTGGGAAATTCAGAGACTTCAAAATAATAAGCATCTTTAGTTCGACGGAAGGTACCTTCTTGATTCATGTAATCGCTACTTATGCTTTTTTCTTCCTCAACCGACTCGGCTTCTTGAAGCTCTTTGGCTGACTTGCTTCGAATTGTCTTATAATTACCGTTCTCGTCTTTGGCCAAAGCCTCGAGCGAGCTATCGTCCCCGAGCACTAATTTACCCTTGAATGGTTTTCCATCGAAATAGAGTAATTCCAGCTCGCCTGTCTCACCATTTTCGAGTAAATCAACAAGGGTTCCTCGATCGATATATCTACCGTAATATTCTTTGTGGATTATACATTTTTCATCAGCTGCATCTACATATCCGGAAAGTATTTCTCTAAACTTACGACCTGACTTAGTACATTCAACTAGAGGCTCTTCTTGATATAATTCCTCATACTGAAAATCGCGAATTTGCTGAATAACTTCATCTACATATTCGCCAATAGTTTTCATAAATTCATCTCGGCTTATGCTGCCTCGCTCCACACACTGTAATTTACTTTCTATTTCCGCAGTAAGATCGACAGACGTTAAACGATTAACATCTACACGTCTCATTACATCAACCAACCTAATTGCCTTTGAAGTAGCTTTAAGTCCTGAACCCACTCGCCTGACATACTCTTTCCGAATCAAATTCTCGATGATGTCTGCACGTGTAGCAGGTGTACCGATGCCTTTTCCCTGCATCGCTTCTAATAATTCCTCGTCCTCCAAAAATTTGCCTGCATATTCCATCAAACCGAGCAATTTCGCCTCACCAATTCTAGCCGGAGGACGTGTCATGTGTTCACTTACTTCATAATTATTAAACCTCACCGAATGGCTTTGGTCCGCCGAGACGGGCAAAGGTGGTAGGCTTTGCCCCTCATCTTTAATCGTACCGTAGACTGCTTGCCAGCCCTTCTCGCGTAAATATCTACCCTTACTTCTAAATTCAAAGTTTCCAATAACAGATACACGGTCTACATTTTCCCACTTAGCTACCGGCATGAATGCTGCTAGAACACGCTTTACAATTAAGTCAAATATTTTAGATTCATCATTCCCCAATTGGGTAGAAGGAAGCTCCCCAGTTGGAATGATGGCAAAATGATCTCTGACTTTTTTGTTGTTAAAAAATCGTCGATCTTTACTCTGGATTTTACTCTGTATCTGACTTGCAAAGGGCGCATATCCAGGAATGTCGCCTAAGCTTCCCACGGCACCTTGAAGGACAGGACCATAATCTTCCGGCAGATACTTAGAATCTGTTCTAGGGTAGGTTATTAATTTTTCCTGTTCGTATAACTTTTGTGCCGCTTGAAGAGTTCTCTGAGCAGAGAATCCAAACCTTCTGTTGGCATCCCTCTGTAAAGATGTCAAATCGTAAAGAATATGTGGTTTTTGCTCAGATATCTTGCGGGATTCCGATGCGCTGGCATCCTTTCCCTTTAGTTGTCCTAGTTGATTCTCGATATCTTTTTGTACCGAATCATTGAATATCCTCGATGGATTCGCCTTATCCTTGGCCTTGTCACGCATGTGCAAGATACCCAGATACTCGTGATCATCAGCACTAAAAGACGCTTCAATCCTGGAGTACCTTTCCGGTCGATGTGCGATTATTTCTAATTCTCTCTCCACCAACATCGTCAAAGTGGGAGTTTGTACTCGACCAACAGAAAAAACCGTTCGTTTGGCACGAGATTGAAGTCGCTTTGTTATGGCTCTCGTACCATTAATTCCGATAAGCCAGTCACTTTCACTACGACTTTTAGCAGAGTCGGCTAATCCATCAAACTGACTGCCGGGAGCCAATTTCTCAAAACCAACCTTTATGGCATCACGCGTCATCGATTGCAGCCACAATCTTTCTAGTGGCTTCTTAACCTTCTCTCGCTCCACTATTTCTCTAAAAATCAGCTCACCTTCTCTACCTGCGTCACAAGCGTTGATCACAGAGGTGACATCGTCTTTTTTTAATAGATCTTGGATCACACGGTACTGATCTCGCGTTCTAGAGACCACTTTCCACTTAAATTTCTTTGGAATTATTGGTAAATCCTTGAGTAACCAGGACTTATACTTTTTATCCATATCCTCGGGGTCCTGTAACTCAAGAAGATGACCAATTGCCCAGGTAATTAGATAATTTTCGCCCTCGAAATACCCTTTATGCTTCTTGTTTATAGACAAAGCCGCAGCGATATCATTGGCAACACTTGGCTTTTCTGTAATAACTAATTTCTTGCTCATTGACATACCTTAAAAACACAACCTATCAAAAATCTATCAGGCAATGTTGTCCATACTTAGCTTTGAATTTCAATCTTTTTTTTATTCGGTACCATATCTATAATCATATTGACACATCAGACTTAGTACTCCAAAGTAGCCATAAATGGTATCCTTATGGTATGGATCATCTTGGCCCACAGCGGCGAAAAAAAATAGAAGGATGGAAAAGAAAAAGAGACTGTTACTTTCTTCTACTACTGCTCTGGGTAATTGTTTACCCCCAAGACTGGCCTATCTCACTTCCAATTATTCTGACAAGCTACTTGTTTGTAAGATTTCTTGAAAAAAGACTGGACTTAAGTCCTTGATTAAAAGTTTTAAGTAGAAGAATTATTAGAGCCTGGCACTGATTTCATGTATTCCGAGAGATATTTTTGAAGAAATTCGTACAGCATCTTCTGTTTTAGAGCTGAATGCTCTTGCTCAGCAAAAATTTTTTCCATTTCATCCTCATAATGATCGCTTGATTCAATTTTCCCAGCAGGCAAGAGCGTCTCGGTTTTTGAAATTTCGGGAACTTTATTACCGGAAATTGAACTAGATTGTTTCATCGCCCTCTTAAACTCATTAACAGAAACTAATTCACACAATTTAATATAAGATTCTGGTCTCTGAGCGCAATAGGACTCCATAAACCACCATATTTTAGACTCGCTAAACGAGTATTCGGTTAACTCTTTCACAAAGGGATAACTCAAAGCAATAATTGACATCCAACATAAGCTACCCAATAGAGAACCAATTAAGCCACCCCAAAAACGCTTCCCACCAGGCCAAAATTTTTTAGTCAATGAGTCTAACTTTATTGCCAACGCCTTAAAACTGAAAATTAATATCAAATAACCAATTGGGAAAAAAACCAGATGAGCTATTAAATCATTTTGATATTGTGGTATGTAACTGAAAAAATAAGGATATAAGAGATACAAAACAGGCCCAGCACAAATGATTCCCAAGATTGAAAAAACGGTAACGAAAGGGCCTGCAATGGCACCGTACAGGCACCCCAATAGTCCGGTCGCCAGCGTGATACCATCTATGAAATGCATGATTCTAGTTATCTGGCATTCTTTATAAATGAGGAAAATTCTGAGAGAGCTTCCAATTCTTGTTTACCAACAGGAATGACTCTGCTCCAATTATCTTCACTCACACTACCAGGAGTATTAATTCGTATAGCTTTACCAAGAATGTCTTGCAATGGAAACATTACATAGCGACTAGGTGAATCAATTAACTTCCTCAAACTACGCTTTAGTAAGTCGTCTATAGTAAACTCTTCACCTTCTTGAATACCCAAGTATGCGGCCAATTGAAAAATTTGTTCTTCAGACAATGCTTCTAAAAATTCCCAAAAAGATTCTGAATCGTGGGTGGAAGTACACGCCAGAGATTCCTTGGGATATTCCTCGACAAATCGATACTTTTCAGATTCATAATTCCCCCAACCGAAGAGAAAGACCTTATATCCCGGTACTTTAATTGTATTCATCCATTTGTCTACCGCTGGGGGAATATCTCCTAAATCCTCACCAATGAGCTCCATTTTAGTTTCCTTTAAAGCATCTATGAGAGATGCTTTAGGACCGGGTGTCCAAGATTTTACATCTTTTGGCAAAGCTCCATCGGGCACGGCCCAGTAGGAATAAATACCGCGTATATGATCGATCCGAACCAAATCACAGAATTCCTTCAGCCATTTAACTCGGTCCTTCCACCACTGATAGCCGTCCTTTGCCATAACTTTCCAATCATAGATCGGATTACCCCAATCTTGACCGTCTTCGGCATATATATCAGGAGGCACTCCCGCATGCACACCTTTTCTAAAAACCTCAGGCCGAGACCAAGCATCAGCACTATTTTTGGACACATAAAGAGGCAAGTCCCCCATAAAGCTTATGCCCTTAGAGGCAGCATAATCCTTGAGACCGTGCCATTGTTCGTGACAGACCCACTGCAAATACTTGAAAAAACCCACTTTTTCTTCGTTTTCAGCACCCCATGCAGAAGCATCTAAGGGGGTTTGATGTTCCTTAGGCCAGTCCCAGAAAGCTTTTTTATGTTCATGACTCAAGGCATGAAATAAACTATAGTCAGGCAACCAACTAGCAGTATTTTCACAAAAGCTACGAAGCCTTTTTTTATCAAGGGGAGTAGCTTTAGATAGGAAGTTAGCGTAGGAATCGCGCAAATATGAGTACTTAAATTCATTCACAGCCGAATAGTTAATGCGCTCGGGAATTTCCCAGTTCTGAAGATTCACATCCAAGTACTTCAACCTTCGCAAGGATATGTAGACCGGGTTGACAGCAAAAGCTGAGATACCAGAGTAAGGACTGGTCTCATTGCCGCTAACAGCGTTCATAGGCAGCAACTGAATTATACTGACACCACTACCATCCAATTGATCGATAAAGTGGTACATAGAATCTATATCCCCAATACCGAAATTACCTGGCAACGAGAATAATGGCACCATTATTCCAATTTTTTTGGACTGACTCATACTGCCTCCTTAAAGCTTGAAAGGCTATTCTAGAAAACATTTTATGCAAAAACAATTAGGTTCTTTCTAATGTAAATTAATTAATTAGAGATGTTGTCCAGTTCTTGAAGCTTCATGGCGTCGGCATCTGAGCTCAAAAACTTTAATTTTTTTTTACAAAAACATGAAAAGACATACAAAAATTTTACAAAATTAATAGTTTTTGTTAATCTTTTCTCAAATTAACCAACTATCTTATGTAGAAGCGAATCTAAAACTATGAGCATAACAAAATTTTTTCTAACTGAAGATTTTCATTTTCAACCAAAGTTAACTCGTTCTAAAGTAAAGCTCTTTAGTTCATCAGCGCAACTTCTCAGAGCAAAGAGTAGAAATCAATGTGAGAGGCAAGAAATATCCATTCCTCTTTCATTTACTCAGAACAATTCCGGCATCACAGTATCTAAACAGAGCCACTGTATAAAATTTAAATTTACTGAGTTTATGGTCCCTGGAGACGCTTTACTTCAGAAAACTAGTTTAACTACAAAAATTTAAGCTCAAAATAAATTTAGTATGTCGATCACTCTTGTGGCTATAAACCATAGTTCTAATCCAAAATACTGGGATCCTTGCCTGAAACAAATCAGTAAGGAGAGTAATATAAGCTACTCACAAATAAATTTAGAGCAAATATGGGAAACCACCAGTAACTTCAATTGGGATAATCACCTCTTAGAAATTGTACAAAAAAATAAGACTAACAAACTTGTTTTGATAACCTTTGGCTGTGGTACGCTTTTACTCAAATATTGGCTGAAGTTAAACCAAGCTTTTGTTGCGAAAACACGGCTACACGCCATTTTTATTGACTCTCCTCCACTCGGCTCGTGGCAAAACGATAATCCTTTAGAAAAATACATCAAGATGGACCGAGCAACCTACGCTACTGAAGTCACGCAGATTTTAAGGTCACAATCTGCTTCAGAAGAATGGATTCTATCACTCCCCTCCAAGGCTAATTACTTAAAATCTCTGTTACTTGAGGTTTATGGCAAGACTCAACTACTCGACGATAATCAACCACTAGTACCTCTACTTGAAGAGTGGCACGAGTTGAATAGTGTTTCATTACCAGTTTCTCCAGGCTCAACCCTGAAACTGCGTCGGGTATCTCTAGAAAACTGGCTATCTTTGGGACTTATAGCGCCTAGTCTGCCCCTTTTTCCAACTGCTAACCTTACCATTAATCTTCAGAGGCTATTGGCAAACATATTATGTACACCAGAGTGAAAAATTGAATTTACTTTTCATAGACTTTACACACTAAATTGGCTACACTATTTAACATGACCCAGCCGTTGCAACTTTTGCACCGCACCTTTGGCTTACTTAGTACCGACTCCCGCCTCGAGGAGTTGATCAAAAGTCATATGGATCCGGATAACTTATCTAGTTTTACGTGTACTACTTGTTTTGACCTAAATAGAGCATTGGAATTCATAAGCTACGAACTTCCTGATTTTCTAATAATTGATCTTGAAAAACCAATCGACGGTATGAATGAGATTCAAAAAGTTCTCAAGGAGGACCCTTGGCTTGTAGGTATCAGTGTCATTTGCATAGTAAAGGAAAATGAGCCGATAGACTTTCTGGATATTGCAAGGAAATTTAATCTGGTAGCACTCCTCGAGAGAAATGATAGCGAGAATATTCGTAGAGCATTGCGTGTAATTATGAATGCTCACAACATTATGATGGAAAGTCGCTCAATGCTTCAGTTCAAGGCTGAACCCAGAGGGCGAATCAAGTTGGGCAATGATGTAGAAACCGCCGAGTCTACCGCCAATCAAATCGCCACATTCCTGCTTGAGACAGGTCGAATAGATCGCAACAAATATTATAACTTGAATATGGGCTTAAGCGAGCTGTTGATAAATGCCATAGAACACGGCAATTGCGGTATTAGTTTCGCTGAGAAAACTGAGTTGTTGGAAAAAGGTACCAACATGATGACTTACATACGTGAGCTTCAAAATAACCCAGAGATTTCTAAAAAATATGTCACTCTCGATTACGAATTATTCGATCAAAAATCCAATTGGGTAATTACGGATATGGGAGACGGTTTTGACCACAAGCAATTCATGAATTCAAACCCAAAAAATTTATTTTTACCTCATGGTCGTGGGATCATGATGGCTCGGAATAGTAGTGATGAATTGCACTACAATGACCTCGGTAATCAGGTGACTCTAGTTTGCTATCACGTTAGAGAGGAGGAATTCAAAATCCCCTTAGGATTTAGAGATCAAGAAGAGGTATCTTGTGAGGTTGGCGACACAGTATTTAGTGAAGGAGAGGAATCTTCATATCTGTATTACATCATTTCAGGTGAGTTCGAAGTAATTGTGGCCAAAAAGTCGGTGGGTGTACTAAATCCTTCAGACATGTTTATGGGTGAAATGTCCTTTCTGTTGAACAGGAAGAGAAGTGCCACAGTTATAGCTAAAAGGCCTTCCCGTTTACTGAAAATTTCTCAGAAAGAATTTATAAAGATTATAAAACAGTACCCAAACTACATGCTTCTTTTATCACGCCTACTGGCACAGAGATTATCAAGAAGTAACCTGAAGCCCTCTCCGTTTATTAACTAAGAAGCTGTTCTACAAATCAAGGTGTTGGACATCCTCACCTTATATCGTACTTCAACACTCTATTTCTTTGTTTCTCAAGTAGATATAAATCGTCGTCAAAATATTGTAATTCTATTGGAGGTGTGAGCCGACTCAATGGATCGGTAGACGTTAAATTAGGATCGGTTGATACGATCTCCTGCTTCAGAACTACACCCTCCGTGAGATTAGCTGGTATTTCATAAATCAAAATTCTATTTCCATCTACGATCGCCATTTCGCTACCTGCACAGTCAATTTCTGAGGGTGAAGTCAAAGACATAGAATCACCACTTAGATTAAGCAATGTCGGAAACTCAAAAGTCCAGTTATTAGGAAATAATTTTACTCCCGAAGGGAAACTTGCAATAGCAACTTGTGAATTACCCTGACCTATCACTACCACACCAGAGGTATATGAACATATACCAGTAGCAGTGGTTATAGAATTTAAATTAGTGCTGGGCAATGAACCGAATAGATTTGGGGTACTCTGATTTTCGAACGGAATCATTTGAACCCGAGGATTTCCTAAACTATCATTTTCGAGTACGAAAATACGATTTATACTCCCGTCTCGGACTAGAGTCATATCCACGAGGTCCTCGAAAGGCACTCTGCCTCTATTTACCTCTTGAGTAGAGGGACTGTCATGAATTCTGTTAATTATCACTAAACGTTGAGAATTGGTCGTTACCGCGGAGAAAAATCTACTTTCACGTTGCACCACATATTTCAGAGATCGAGGAGATTGAAGATAAAAAAGCTCTTGAGTTACCGTTTTGAATAATTCAGTACTAGAATTAGTATACGTCGTGTCTAAGAAATTTGTAAGATCTTCAAAACCTACCTCATCTGCATAAATTAAAGACAGGCTTGACGTAAAATCATCGATACCAACTGAGCCTGTAGTAAATCCCGTAAATTGTCTACTTTCAACACTATCTTGCGATGAATAGAAATCCACGGACTGTAAATCTTCATCAACCACAAACCATTTATCATTTTTCACACCAATTAAGGAGGGCTTCTTCATTCCTCCCAAACCATAAAAATTTTG
>CAZRWM010000097.1:3066-8899 GCA_964603885.1 uncultured bacterium | reverse complement strand
ACGCTATGAATTTGCCTATGCTATGACTGTACATAAGTCACAGGGCTCTGAATTTAATAATGTGCTGCTCAGCTGTCCTCAAAAACTTAATACTAATCTGGCCAACCGTCAGCTCTTATATACCGCTGTTACCAGAGCTAAAAACAGCATTTGCATACTCAGTTCGCAAGAGATCATTGATGCCTGTATAGATAATCGTCGCAACGATTCAATGCAGCTTCAACTCAGTTGATTACCAACTATATTCAGTTACAGCATCGATACAATTTTGGGAGTCGTGGTTTTTATTGTGAACACCAGTGATTCGGTCCCATGCACATCTCCAAGTAGAACCATGAAACAAATTGGGATTGTATGCATCTTTATTGCGCTGGCGACGCTCCTCTATGAGACGTTTTATTTCTTCTTGTACCATATATCGATGAGGTGTCACGCCAAAAGATCGATTTGAAAATTCCGAGTGATAAGTTTGATTTAAATGTTTCGCAGCATCTTTTACGTAATAACGTTTATCTAAATTATTGAAATATAATTTCCAATTTTTATCAGCGGCATCAGATTGTAAATTAAATGTTTCTACGTTTTGATTCAAATCACGAAAACTATCCGTAAAAGATAATGCAAAAATTAGATTAGTTTGAAATAAACATACAACCAAAATAGTCACTATGGATCGCATTAGTTTCCTCCCACTTGAGTGATTATGAATTAAGCGTAGGAACCTGAAATGGTTATTCGGCCGTATCTATGCGGAGGTTTTTGATGTTCAAAATGTTCATATCTTACAATTGCTTTCGTACACGATTCCAAAATCTACTGAAGCGAGTAAGATCTTTGTCTTGCCATATCGGTCGAAGCCACTGCGACTGAAGAGAGGAATCTATTACAACAAGACCATCAGCAGTAGCATGCTCGACTAAATCTGATAGATAGGGGTCTTTCGCACGGGAAACACGAATGCTCTGCTGGGGATGCTTTAATTCTTTCAGTACTGATAGAGTGTCACCCTGGATAATTTCTACCCCCGAATTACGAAGAACACTTAAGATGAAATATATACGTTTAGCAGACCAGCCTCGGTCCGTATAAAACTTCCAATCCATGATGAAAAAGGCGTTCGATTTTCCAGCAAGACCTAAGGTTTCGTCAGTTACCCACAATCTATACATTAGGAAACAGCCTGGCTGCTAAATCTTCGTAGCTATAATTCAGATTGATGTTGTGTACAGGACTAACGTCATAGCGGGTGGCGCAATATTTTTTAACATTGTCCAAATTGAAGATATACGGCTTTGCCGAAAAGGTACTTGCAACCCATTGCCACGACAAATTGTTTGACGCCACATCACCATCCACTAAATGTTCCAGAAACCAACTTGCCCCAACTTGCCATTTTACCCGACGAAAATGCACCACATAACTGGCCAAATACATTCGACAATGGTTGTGCAGATGCCCAGTTGCGTACAATTCCCTGATCATTTGATCAATGCATATTTCACCGGTGTTATGCTCTAAAATATCGACGGGTAAGCTATTAGCATAGTCTGTTTCATCAAAACCAGTCTTGTATGATTCTATACTTTGCCACAAACTGTAGGGGTTACGCTCAGCGTAAGTAGAAAAGTACTCCCTCCAACATAGCTCCTGTGTGAATTTTTGCGATCCTTCTTTTGACCGCGTTGCTTCATACACCTCACCCGTGCTGACCAAACCGTGACGAATATACGAAGACAATTCGCTGACACTACCGTCAACATGGTTGCGAGTCCTGCTGTACTCATCGAGATCCAAAACTTTGACAGCATTACCTATAGCCTCTTTGGCTTCCTCATAATTTGAGGGGCAAGATTGTAGGAACTTATCGTCAATCGTTTGAGTGAGGTGGTCAGAAATTAAATCGGCAAGTTCGCGATCGCTAAGATTATGAAAATCGACAGACATACTACGATAATTGAACCCTACTTTTGCAAAATCTGCGAGCTGTGCTCCAAATTAGACAATAAAAAAAAAGGATGCACTCAATTGAATACACCCATAATTTAATAAAGATCACTGATTACTGCTGTTTTACAAAATCTTCGCCCTTCTTGACATCACCATGCAAAGTAGGCAATAAGTTATCCAAAGCCTGCTTTTCAAAAGCGCTCAAGGCTCCGTAACTCAACACCCATTTAAAACCTTGCGGTCCTAGTTCAACAGGCTGCGCAAAAAAACGATTATGAGGACTTTCGCCTTCCACATAGGCGCAAATTACTGATTTTTCACCATTTATTCCTCTTACCAAGGCATTGGTGAATTTACATGCTGCTTCTGCCATTGATAGGGTCGCCGAACCACCACCTGCTTTGGCTTCTACCACTTCTGTTCCGGCATTTTGAATACGGTGAGTAAGACTTTCAATTTCATCATTTGAAAACTCAATACCTTTAATCTGTGAAAGCAAAGGTAGAATGGTCACACCACTATGCCCGCCGATGACATTGATGTGAATATCGGCTGGATTCTTACCTTTTAACTCCCCAACAAATGTTTGAGATCTGATAACATCTAAAGTTGTCACACCAAAAAGTCTCGCCTTATCATAAACACCATTTTTCGCCAACACCTCAGCGGCTATAGCCACAGTTGTATTTACGGGGTTTGTAATTATTCCAATTAGAGCTTTAGGACAAATTTCAGCGACTTTCTGCGTAAGATTGCTGATGATTCCAGCATTAATCTTGAACAGATCAGCTCGATCCATTCCTGGTTTACGAGCTATACCCGCTGTAATCAAAACTACATCGGCGCCTTGCAGAGCCTCTGAGGGATCTTCTCCAGCGAATCCATCACATTCTACATCTGTTGGGATGTGCGAAAGATCTTTGGCCACACCAGGGGTCACAGGTGCGATGTCATATAGGGATAATTTCCATCCATCGGGTAAACTATTTTTAAGCAGAAGCCCCAGTGGCTGACCTATACCACCGGCACCTCCTAGAAGGGCAAGTTTTTTCATGAAAACACCTCGTTTGTATTTGTATTTCTGTTAAATGACTTAATGAGCGAAGAGCCTAACATGAAACTAATTTGGATGCCCGTAAATCATTCACATAATTAACATTTCAAACTTATGAAACCAGTTACTGATAACTACAACCGAATGGAAAACGAAACCTAATAATTAATTATGAAAGTAAAACTTGTGAGGTAATAATGAGAAAATTATCAGAAATAATCATCTTAGTATTAATAATATTTACTGAGCCCTATGCAATCAATCATACTTCAACACCAGACGGAGAACTGAGTGATCTAAGCGTACTAATGTCTGACGAATCACAGAGTAACTCAAATTTTGGAGATACATCGCGTACAGAAACCTCTTATCTTAGTCAAGGCAACAGCGATTTGCTCACCAATACCTACGAAAGTTCATTCAATTACAAAAATTCGCCGCAATATGAAGATATTGCATTCACACTTTTTAATCGAGCTCCAGGTGGTGGAATTTCAGCAAAAGACTGGAATGGCCTAAAACGAAAGGGTATGGCTCAAGCAGCTATTGCTTTGACTAAGGGCGAAACCCGAAGGCGCACAGACCAGGATCGCCAAAGTGAATTGAGAATCAACAATGGTGGTAAAACTGATTACAACCCAAATCTTTTTCACTGGTCAACATGGAAATGCGCTGTGGATAGGATGCCCTGGGGTAATCACAAGCCAGAAGACGGCCAAAATTCACCTAATTGTGTGGAAGCTATAAGGGTTGGTTGGTAAGAAAAACTCGTCGTTACATGAAAGATGTCTGACTTAAGAAGTACATTTTAAAACTATCTAGTTTTGAACATAGCGTGATTTGGAGGGAAAATGCTGCGTTTATTACTCGTGCTCTTTTTGTTGAGCTCGGCTGCCAACGACTCTGATGCTAGATCATCTGATCGAAAACGTAAAAAAACATCAAAAATTAAAACCCAAAAAAAATCAAAAAATAAGTCAACCAGAAAATCTAGGACTAAACCGAAGACGAAATCTAAACAAAATATTGCTCAAATTAATACATCTAAAGAAGAAAGCGGAACTACTAAGATCTCAACAGGTCGACAACTTTTGTCTGCGAATGACGCTAGACACTTCATAGAAAGAACTCACTTTGGAGTTGATCTCAAAAAGGTTAAATATCTCACAGGAAAAAGCCGTAAATCCGCAGTCAGTTGGTTATTCAGACAGGCTGCAAAAGTAGATACACCGCCCGCACCTGGGTGGTATAAAAATTACGATAGGTACTATAACAAGCGTAGTTTTAAAGCAAACGGCTCACCTACAGAAGCACATATTAATGATTTATACGGACGTGCTTACATAAAAAGTAAAGCAATAGAATCACATGTAATGAAGCATGCCAACGGACAGCCAAATAGACTCAGAAATAGTATGCAGGAAGATTTGCGAGATTGGTGGTTCCAACAAATGATTTACTCAAAAGCTCCATTGGTGGAAAGAATGACATTATTTTGGTCAGGTCATTTCACTACCGAGTCCAGAAAAGTTAAAAATCCAAAACTAATGTATGAACAAAACCAGTTAATTCGGAAACATGCATTAGGCTCCTTCGAAAATCTGCTCAAAGAAATTTCAATGGATCCGGCAATGATGATCTATCTGGATGGTATAAAAAATACTAAGAAACAACCCAATGAGAATTTTGCTCGAGAGGTAATGGAGTTATTCACCCTGGGAGAAGGTAAGGGTTACGATGAAAAAGATATCCAAGAAGCAGCGCGAGCTTTTACGGGCTGGACACTAGATAAGAACAACAAATTTACGTTTGATCAGAAAAAACATGACCCCGGTGATAAAGAAGTACTAGGAGAAAAAGTTATCGATGGAGAGGATGTGCTTAACGTTTTGCTCAGTCGTAAACAAACTGCTCGTTTCGTTACTAAGAAAATTTGGAGGTTTCTTACAGGCAATAGGGTGCCTTTGACTTTAAGAGCTCATTTAATTGATGTGTTTTACGACTCTGGTTTGAATATCAAACGATTGATTAGAGAAATCTTAATATCAGATGATTTCTATTCATCTCGAGGAAGGATTATCAAATCGCCTGTCGATTTGATGGCAGGTACCATCGTAAATTTTAATATAAAAGCTGAAAATTATTACGACATAATTAACATAATGGGTGCCATGGATCAAATACTCATGAATCCCCCTAATGTAAAAGGTTGGCCCGGAAATAAAGCATGGATTAACACGGCTCTATATCTCAATAGAAAATCAATTTTGAATTCGTTGTTTAGGGTAGAGGAAATCAAAAATGATGAACCAGCTGACTATTCAATTGATGCGAATTGGGTTAATAAGTTCACAGCCAAGAAATTGACTTTCAAGTTAATCACTCATCCTCGACTTAGTCCAATCGGTGAAAAAAAACCAAAAAATGAATGGGTGACAACAATCCTGAATGATCCCACATATCAACTGAGGTAATTATGAATAGAAGAAACTTTATTAAGTATACAAGTGCACTCGCGTTCAGTGGAATTTGCCCAGACGTATTGGCTTATGAGACCCCTGGAGATTCAAGAAGACTTATTCTCATTGAGTTAAAAGGAGGTAATGATGGATTAAATACACTCATACCTTACAAAAATGAGCTATACCAAAAAATCAGACCGAGATTGCATATACGAGAAAAAGATCTCACTAAAATCGATACTCATCTAGGTATCGGTCTGAATAAAAAGTTAGATTTTTTAATAAATAATAATTCTCTTAAAGATGATGTTGCAATTTTTCATTCAGTTGGTTACCCGACACCCAACAAATCACACTTCAAAGGAATAAC
>CAZRWM010000097.1:0-2966 GCA_964603885.1 uncultured bacterium | reverse complement strand
GAGACTGAAAACTCAATTCTTAATCAGTTATCTGCATTTCATGACAAAGTCAATATTAAAACAAAGAGAGCCACAGGGTTTGAAAAAGATGTAATGTCACTCATTAACATCGTAGAATCATTCAAAGATATTCCGTTTTTCAAGCTATCAATTGGAGGATTTGATACCCACAGGTCGCAATCAGAAACGCATGCGAAGCTACTGGGTACTCTGAATGATGGCCTAGCAACTTTGGTAAGGGAGTTGAAAAAGAAAGATCTTTACGATAGCACCTTAATTATGACCTACAGTGAGTTTGGTCGTAGACCAAAAGAAAATGCTAGTCGTGGCACCGATCATGGTGAAGCAAATTGTCACTTTATTCTTGGTGGCAAGGTAAAAGGTGGCAAGGTGTACTTTGGTAAACAAGCTAATACTAGGCCTAATGAAGGGGGTTATGAATTATCTCAAGCCCACTTGGATGGTAAAGAGAATATTTCATACAAAATAGACTTCAGGGATATTTATCAAAAAATTCTGACCGACTGGTGGCAGGTTAAAGGCCTTGATAGCTACAGGGATGAGAATGATGATCTGGGCTATCGAGGATTGACAGATGATTTTAGTTTTTTGAAAGCTTAAAAATTATATCCGCCGTAGTTAGCATTTACTGCTAATTATTACTTTATGCTTTCACCGATAACCATATTTGAATGGTATCAAGCCTTGTGCTAACTTGTTGCCTTGCTCTAAGCGATCTAGCGGATGATCATTTATTCATCCATCAAATATTCATCGATATCATAGTCTGTTAACTTAGCGAAATAGATGGAGGAAGCATGCCTAAAGTTTTACTTGTAATGTTCTTGGTGACATTCATGACTCAAATCTCTGACGCAAGCTCTTCGAAAAACGTCAACAAAGCAAAACCAGTTAAAGCTGTAGATCATAAGGCTAAAACAATAGTTAGTGAGCCCGCCAAAACTAGTGATATGATCTCTGGTGAAACCAAGCTCAGTAGGATAGACGCACGCCACCTTTTAGCCAGAACCCACTTTAGTGTAGATTTAGAGACTTTATCAGCACTGACCGGCAAGTCTAGAAACGATGCAATCAAATGGTTGTTTAATCAGCAAAAGTTAGCAAGAAGACCCTTGCCGCCGCGCTGGTTGAAGAGTTTTGTTAAACTTATAAAAAAACTCAAAAAAGAAGATACGAGACTCAGTGTACAAGATCTAGATTTAGTTCTTGGTGCTCTAAAAGAAGAGCCTCAATTAAAAAAATCTATAGATAGCTTATACAATTCTGTACAGAACAAAGATAGTAAAAATCATATTCATAGACTTCGAAGGGTACTGTTTTTAGATTTACAAAATTGGTGGTTTAATCAAATGCTTTACACTAAAGCACCCTTGGTGGAGCGCATGACCTTGTTTTGGCATAGTCATTTTACAACTGCATTCAAAAAGGTCAAAGATCTGGGGGCTCTTTACCGCCAAAACCAGCTATTAAGAAAAGAGGCACTAGGTTCCTTCAGAGAGCTATTGCATGATGTCTCAAAAAGTGTAGCGATGTTAAAATATTTAGACGGCTCGAAAAATAAGAAAAATAATCCTAATGAAAAGTTGGCCAGAGCAGTCATGGAAATATTTACTCTGGGCAAGGGGCGGGGATACTCAGAAAATGACATTAAAGAAGCTGCCAAGGCTTTCACCGGTTGGTCTGTTAAAAATGGTAAATTTTTCTTTAATACGACAGTTCATGATAAAGGAGAAAAATTTATATTTGGTAAATCTGATACCTATCACGGCGATGATATTATCAATATGATTTTAGAGAAAAAACAAACAGCTAGATATATAAGTACAATACTGTGGAAACAGTTTGCAGGTAGGCATCACCACTTACCTATGGCTTTGCACCGATCACTGACCCAAAAATTATATGATTCTGACTATCAAATCAAGCCAGTAATACGAATGATTTTACAGTCGAATGCATTTTATGATTCTAAAAAAAGTATAATAAAATCGCCAATCGATCTTATTGCAGGCGCAGTACTAGACTTAGAAATTGAGGCTAGTTACTACACTACACTCATCGAGGCTGCATCCAATTTAGGCCAAAATCTCTTCAATCCCCCCAGTGTGAGAGGTTGGCCAGGAAGCGAGTACTGGTTAAATTCAAAAAGTGTTACTGCTCGAAAATCCATACTCTCGCGACTGTTAAGAATTTCTGAAGAAAATCTCACCGGAAGAAAAAAATCCGATCAAAATAAACAATCAGCTAAAACCCAAACAGTAAATCCGTCCAGTACAAAGATTAATATAAATACTGACCACATAGATTACAAATTTAACAAAAATCAGTGGCTCTCACAGTTTAACTCTGAACAAGATGCCATTATTAAGATACTTCCAATTTCTAGTAAAAACCCTTTGAGTGGCGTCGAGCGTAAACACTGGCCCAAGGCATTATTATTAGATTCCACCTATCAACATCGATAGATATCAAAAGACGTGATAAAGAGAGATACTCGGGTCTAGGTGCAGCTGATCGGATACATCTGAGACACCACTAATAGACAACAATAGTATCCGAGCTTATTGTATGGTCGCCAATTGTTACTGCGCTTTGGGTAGAAAAGATCAAGGTGGATTATTTTTAGGGTTTATAGAATGTCTAAAATGATCTACACTCAAAAACTTCTTGAACAATCTGAACAATATAAACAATACTACTCTAAATACTGAAAAAAACTTAATGCTTAAGTTGTGCGTAAATCTAAAAGATTACTGTAACCGTAAAAATCTTAATCATTTTTTAGGAGCCAATATGTTGAAGTTACTTCTTATAATATTTAGTCTATTTTGTATTTGTACAAGTTCCGTAATCGATGCGCGTAGTAGCACTTCAAACACTGATCAGGTTGAGTCTGAAGCAAATACGAATGAGTTCACCGATGATACTAGTACGGATCAAACCAC
>CAZRWM010000096.1:0-8931 GCA_964603885.1 uncultured bacterium | reverse complement strand
TTCTGGAATTAACTGAAGATCTCCAGGCTCAGGCACAAAATCCATAATATCTTGTACGTAAGTGAAACCTGAATTATACCCTTGGAATATTTTACTATTACGACCGTAACGATCTTTAGCAACTCCTCCAGCTAATAAAGTACCCGAAAATCCATGCGTGTATGGATTAACTTCTAATCGAGCTACTCCCGTTTCATAGTCAACGGGGTGACCGCCAATCTCAAAAAATAAATCTAAGTCAAGATTACTAGGATTATATGTAAATTCTAATACATCATGAGCTTCGACAGTCTGACTCTGACTATTTTGAATGCTAAAATTCGAAATCGAAACATTTAAGTTAGTGGATTGGCGATCATCAATAACCAAATAGCCAGATTGCTTTGTACCGCGCCCTTTTAAAAATAATTGATTCCCAGACACCATTAACTTTGGATCGCCAAGCATGAGTTGTAATTCCGATGGATCTTTTCCTTGAATTTTTGTTCGGGCATTAATTCCAAATGATGGTAAAACTCGCCGAGGCGAGCCATAGGCCATAATTACTCGGGGAGATTGACCAATAATTTGAGCAATAAAATGATCTCTTATGGGACCAGTGGTTGATAAATTTTCAATATGAGCGAAAATCGATCCGTCTTGTTTACCAACTACGTCTATAACTCGTAAGTCTTCAACAAAATTACTAAATTTATCCGCATTCAAAGTATCTGCTGATGAAATCATAAAGATTTCACTTTGATTAATATCTCCAAGATCTACTCTTACTACGCTACCTTTACTGGTTATTACTAGCTGGTCTCCAACCCAGAAGATCTCGGTACTTTGCTTGTCAAAAGCAAATTGTATTTGTTGAGATCCAAGAGGAAGTTGAGTGCTTGTAAATAGCGATGTGATCGGTAAGTTTTGACTTTCTAAATTAACTTCGTAAAAACTTAATTCGGTAAGCGATTTCACAACAATGATGAGTTTTTTATCTTGCCAGTCGAATGCAAAATCAAGATGTTTGACATCCGGCAATACAATATCTTTCAGCCCTAACTGATTTTCTGAAGCATACTTTAAAGTATTTCGATCAATGGAGCCCGGACGAGGTTGCGCATTAATAGCTTGTAAGCTAGGTCTGCTACCGGTCTGATCTTCTAAATCATTTAAATATTCTTCAAATTCAGCTGAGTCAAGACCAACTTCGTTAGCTTGGTGAGAATGAGGGTTAATAGAAATTAATCTTTGTTGATGAGCTACCCCACGAATATTAAGTACTTTTACTTGATCGTTATCAAACCAAGGTATGAGTTCAGTCAATAACTCCCCATCAGATGGACTGTAATAATTGCTAGTCATATCGTGCAAAGGTAAAGACTTACCGGCTTTTTTATGAACGATTACGTAAGAATTTCTAGTCCGTTCGGAATCATAATTAGTCGGTAGAGATATAGAAGCCTCGTCAGGTGCCATCAGCAGCGTAATATCTCCATTAGGCCATAATAATGTTTGATCAATCAGGCCCGTTTCGAACAAGCCGTTACTACTCATGAGAAATTCGACACGACCGTCAGGCTTTAGCAAATTGTAATCTAGATCGTAAGTAACATTTTCGAACGATTGTGACTGATCAGAATCAGAGTCAGAATTTCTAGATTCCTCACTTTCGTCATGGCTAGCTGCAATGTTTTCAGAGTTATATTCGGTATTATCGTAACTACTATCATTAAAGGCGCCATACATCTGTATATGTAACATTAGAATATCAGAACCGACCGAATAAAGAGCTAACGGAGAATGCCTTAACTTGCTAATGGCCGCGGGCGAATTGGCGAAGCCCGTTAAAGGATTCATTAATCTCTGAGCTTCTCCTTGAACATTTATTTTATAAAGACTAGGAGGCTCATCATTTTCTGAATTATAAGCATAATCATCAGGTGCAGCCAGAAAATAAGGTGTTTGCTGATGAACCATTAGACCATATAAATCTAAACGAGCGTTAGCCGGGTTAAAACTATCCTTTCCAGCAATCGAATTTACACCACCACCAAACGTACCTAATAACTCAAAATCGCCCGCTGAGGGCCCAGCTACCGTAATTTTATACAGAGAAACTGTTTCGTTAGTATTGTCGTCATCAGAAAAAGCAATAGCTATGCTTGAGTTATCAAATTTTTGTAAGTTCTGAATAATACCGTTTAAGGTACTGGCAGGCATCGCAGATTGAGATTGTACTGGGTTCGAGATATCTGGAGAACCTAAAACCCAAGAAACAGTGTTATTCGATGGGTCTAATCTAAAAATAGCATCTCCTTGATTAAAATAGATCTTACCCTGCACGTCTACCATGGCATACAACTCGGGACTCAAGAGCAATTTGTCGGCTGCAGTAGTCTGATTGGTTCCTACAAATGAAGTATTTGGAAAAAACACTTTTGCTCCGGGATATTGATCAATATCTTTAATTAGTCGAGGCGCTCTGTTCGAGTCAACTGACTCAGCGTTATGTCCAGCTATATTTACTATATTTTGACCGTCAAATTTTCTGATTACCACCAATCCAGCTCTAGGCTCTGGCTCGTAAGAATCGTAAGTAAAGCTTACAAAATTTCCTTGTTCACCGGCCACGTACTGAACACCATCATGCGAAGTCATCGGGTAGGGCAATATTTTTCTATAAAACTGCTCATCAGAATTAGTTTCTAGATTTACATTAGAAACATTGGGTAGATAAGTTAAAAGTCGCATCACATTTTGAGAATCGCGCTTATATAAAACTCCTATTTCAGAATTGTAAAAAACTAACTCTTCATCCACTTCATCGTAACTAATACTCGCTGCTCCACCGACTCGATTAAGCGAAAAAAATGGTGTCGGCATATCGAAGCCCAGAAAACCTAAATGTTCGTTTATAACAGGTTTTTTCAATTCAAATTCTATGGCTTTTAATAGTTCTCCACCGGAACTATATTTCTCGATTCGAATATCATTAGAACCATGCTGAAGACCTTCTAAAGAAATATTAAATCCTGTTTGGTCTACATTTACCGCTACGGAATCTGTCTTTAAAGTCTGATTTATCTTGACCTTAAGCTCCTGACCTGGAAATTGCATACCCTGAAGTTGTAAAGTCTCTAAAGGTGCCATAGCTGAATCTACTTGCTGTTCAGTTATAATAGGGTCAGGAATAACGGTAAAGTTAGCCGTTTCTGTTTCAGTAAGAAATCCCGCACTAGATTTAGCAAAATAATTAATGGTTACATTTTGATTAAATATCAAATCGAATGGTGCTATATCACTCAAACTATTTTGAGTTGGTTGACTACCATTCAAGGTGTAAAAAATCTTGGTACCCGAATGTAAGGATTTAAATTTTATTTTTACCCTTTCCAAGAAGACACCATCTAAGTCAGGGTCTAGTACTTGCAGACTTACATTAGGCGGGGGCGCCACTACGTATTGAAAGTTTCTGACTTTTGAGTTAATTCCATTAGGCCACAGCAAAAAGTATCGAAAAATAGTATTTTCTTCAAAATTTAACTCTAACTGACCGGATTCAGATTGCACGGATTGGTTCTGTGGGTTCTTCGGATTACTTCCATCGAGTGTATAAATAATCTGTACTCCACTAGCACTTATATCTAGTGACAAGGGAGCCATATGAAGACCTGAAGACGGAATGTTTAAACTGACCGTCGAAAGATCTTCCAGTTCAACTACATTAACAGTAGCGGTACTAAGATCGCTGCTGAACCCAGCACTAGACTCTGCAAAATATCGAATAATAGTATCTTCTGTAAAAAGAAAATTACCTGAACCCAGTGTGAAGTCACTATCCTTACTGGGCTTAGTTCCATCCAGGGTATAGTAAATAATTGTATCAGGCTCTGAAGCGATTATTCTTACTGGAGATTTCTCAAGATAAACGCCATCAACAGTGTCATCTAAAAATTCTACCTCTGCCTCGGGTGGCGGCACGACAGTGTATTGTAAAGTCTCTACACCACTTCGGATACCGTCATCAGATTGGACAAAGTAACGAAATATAGCACTATCCTCTAAGCTAATCTGTAGAAAATCATCCACCATGCTGACATTGCTGTTATTTTCTTGTTTTGGATCACTTCCGTCGAGCGTGTAAACAATCTCGGCACCATTTGCTTGTACTCCTAATTGCAGAGGTGCCACATATAAGCCAGGCTCTGGGGCCATTAAATTGACTTCTGGTAATTGTAGGGGCTTTCGTTCTAAGCCCACTTGAATAGGTCCTGAACCTGTAACCGATGTGAGATTAACCGTACTGGAACCAGATACAATTACATCCCCATAATCATCTAGAAAATCCACAACAATTTGACGGTTAAGACCAGGAGGAATCTTTAGAATTCCAGTATTAGGAAATCCATCAAATACTTGTTCCATGGGCTGCATAAATGGACCATTTACGCGCACACGAATTTCTTGGACCTGGTCAGATTCTAAGTATGATCTTTGCTCAGAGCTAACATTTGAAAATGCCTGTGCAACACTCGGTTTCTGGAGTCTTTCGAATAAGGCAAGATAACCTTTAGCCGCTGCCTGTACTTCCCATTCAAATTCATTCACAGTTCGCCACATAGTTTCGTCGGCAAGCTGCACTTTCACTTCATGTAAGCCCGTCTGGGTCATAGCCAGATTCAAAGACATTTTACGAGACTTACCGGCTAATGAATAAGATTTTAGTATCGCGCTTGTGCCATCTGGTTTGTGATGAGTGACACGAAGTTTTTTCAAAGAGTCAGACCCTTGAAAATCACCCACAATATCGAGCTCCAAGCCATCGGCTAAATGATTTATTCGAGATTTATAGCTAAGCTTCTTACTGTTTATATTTCTCTTGAACTTTTGATTAATCTCCTCCGGGAAAATAAACAATACACTAGATTTAATTCCTACTGGAGACACTGTTGATGCACCACCTTCTACAACTGCGATCAGCACAGCCCCCTGCGGTCTTATTTGAGCATGAGCCCTAGATGTTTTTACCCATAGTGGTAGACCAGCAAGAACCTCCTGCATCAAAAGTGCTCCATCAGAATGAAAGTTTACTGGCGAAAAGTATCGCCATTCTTTTGAAGTAGGGTCATACTGCCAAACAAATTCAATACCATTCTCTTGCTTGAAAAGACTCTGGGGAGAGCTGTTTTCAATTAAACCTGGATTAACAAATGCAAGACCAGGTTTTGTAATTTCAAGAATTAAGGGTGAATCTGATGAATGAATTAGTGGTCTTAATCTTTTCTCGCCTCTATTACGAGCCCAGTAACCGTAACCTGTGCGTAAATCTTGTGTAACTTCATATATGGTTTTAGTTTTGGGTAGTTTTGCGTTCTGGCTGACTATTTCCCATTGATTCCCATGGATTCCAATTGCAATATTCCAATTATCTGCAGCCCAAGTAATGCTATTAAGCAAAGCAAATGTAAGAACACAAATCAAGCGAGTGGTAGCCTTCATACTGCCATGCTTCACAGAACCCAAAATATATTTAATGGTCATGGAATGCTCCCAAAAAAAGCAGAATCAAACAATTCAAGAATGCTCCCTATTTTTGAATTAATGAAGATGATTTTGCACTTTATACATTCTACTAGAAACTAAATTTTAAGCCTTACAAAAAATTTCATATTTGATAATTTTTTGTATGACATAGAGAAATTTGATTATATTTTTTAATTTCGATGGAATTCTTGACAACTAAAATAAAAAATCAGCCTGCAACCAAGCCGTATTAAGCTTTGGACCTGCAGAGATAGGTGACTTATTAGCAGTAAAGTATTTACCACCCCAGAATTTAGCGTATCCCAACTTAAACTTGGTCTGCTTTGATCGATTCCAGCTCAATTCAAGATTCAATTCCTGCCCTATTTCAGGGTTGAAATCACCGTTTTGATTGGATGCTGGCAAATCCGGATTTTGAATTCCTACTCTCGTTTGACGAATCGACGGTGTCAGTAACAAAGCTCCTGAACTTGTTTCTACCAGTCGATAATCATGAAAATCGGCAGCAAAGCTAAGTCCTGGCTCTGCATGCACCCATTTCCAAGAAAATTGAGTATTTATAAGATTACTTGGCCCTAGTACATCGGCTTTACCAAGCAACCTTTCAAAGGCAGGTACTACTGGCACAAAGCCTTCAAAGCGATTACCTGGTACCAAACCCCTTACCTTATCGCCACTGAATGCTTGTAATTGGACTGCCCAATCACCCCATTGTGAAGTTTTGTATTGAGTCGCCAATTCCAACATCCAAGCTCTGAAGTCAAACTCTCCAATAGCTCGTCGACGGCCTACACCGGTTTGCAATGTTTTTGATACTGACCAGTCAAACAACGACCCTCTTCGAGTCCAGCGACTTACAAAATGATGCAAATAGTTCTTACCTGGCAATAAATTAGGGATCATTGATCGTGGAATATCGCGATTTCGCAACCAGGCCAGTCGTAAATCACCTCCGTATATATTTTTTAAGAGTGTATCCAAATGAAAGAAGCCATAGTCCCAGCCCTGATTTAAGGAATTTGTAAAAAAATCTTCTTCTTCTAAATTCCTCAAATCTGCTAAAGTCAGACGAATTGGAATTTTTTCAGAAAGTTGATAATCAAAAATCAACTGCCCTACTGACTGAGGATCATCTCTCCATTGCTCAAAACCGAACAGACCAGCAAAGCCAGTCTCAATGGGTGCGTAAGAAGCCCTAAAGTTCAGCTTTTGATGCAAATCATAGCTTAATTCGCCATGCTTCAACCAAGGACCTCTTGAATCTGAATAAGCCTTATTAAACAAAGTATCAGGTCCCGATATACTTGATAAATCACGTAGTTCAAACTTTAAGCCTAATCGATCCCAGTAACGCTTCGCACCCAAAGTAAGCTCCATTAAACCAAAACTTCTAGAGGACGCCTGTGTTTGGCGCTTTAGATTATTACGCTTGTCTATGCGCATTCGCAGTGAAGAATA
This sequence comes from uncultured bacterium, assembly GCA_964603885.1. Taxonomy (GTDB): domain Bacteria; phylum Muiribacteriota; class UBA6191; order UBA6191; family UBA6191; genus JAYZAC01. The sequence continues at coordinate 1,947 of CAZRWM010000096.1, read as the reverse complement.
GAATTGCGTATTTGATTTGCGCTGCTCATGAGAGTCTAATTGCAGCTCTAAATTATGCAAACGCTTCTGATATAAATCTAATTGCCCTCTGATGGAGTTTTGTAAGTCACGACCAACTCTATTTTTAACTACTGACTTTTTAGACCCATTGATTCGTTGCATCACAGGATTTAATTTCTGTAAAAGTTCAAAGTGAGAAATAGGCTGCAAACTGGACCCACACCACAACTTACAAAACATAAGCACAAAAAGTACTATATATAGAGCATATCTAAGATTCATCTACACCCTGCATCGAACAAAGAATGAGTCCAGCAGAGCGCTGCAAAGATATTGAAAACCTAAGTTTCTTTAAGGTTTACAATTAGCATTTCAGCAGCGGTATTTTGAATGAAATCTTAGTAGATCAATAAAAAACCCCCGCTCCGAAGAGCGGGGGCTATATAGGCTAATTTATAAACTTAAATTAGAACTTAACGTTGGCATTCAACCATGCATAAGTAGCATCTGGGCTGACAGTACCGGCAGTTTTGTTTGTAGTGAAGTAATCACCAGCATCAAACATTGCATATCCTAGGGCTAAATCAACGTCATCTGACAATTTATGTCCCCAGATCAAATCTAACTCGGTACCTAAATCATCGTCATTAGCACCAGTAGAAGCAGCTTCAGTTAAACCTGTCCAACCGTTAAGGTTTAGAATGGCAGCATCAGAGCTACTATCGTCTAACTGGAACATATGATAAGCAAGATGAAAGCTGTTTTTCTCATCAAGCTGGCGATCCCAAGTAAAAGTGATGTCTTCGATGTTACTCTGAGCGAAAACGTCAGCGAAACCTAGAAAGCTGTGAGCATCACCAAGATTTAGATGCTGCCAACCTTCGTTACTTGCAGCAGTCGCTGTGTCATCACCAGAGTATGAAGTGTAGGATAGACCGATCTTATCGTCCTCGTCCACATCATATCCAACAGCCAAATTCAGCAATTCACCATCATATTCGATAGCAGCAGTTTGATCGCCATCTTGAGCAGCGTATTGTACGTAGAAATCCCACTCCTCATAATCACGAGACCAGTCTAAACCGTAGGTGTTTAGGTTGTTACCAACAGTTCCTGCTAATCCAGTATAGTGATAGTAATGAGCATGCAAATCGCCTCCGTAAACATCGGAGAAGTTTACGTCCAAACCATGAAGGTCGTTATCAACAGCCCCTGCAGTCCGACGAAGTGACCAAACATTATAGCCAATATCATCGTAGCTTGAGCTGAATATCCATCCATCATAGCTGTAAGGGTTTTGCAGATGATCGTGTCGGCCGATGATCGCTCCATTGCCAACCTCAACTGCCTGACGACCAAGCTTTATACTTGAGTCATCTGTTACAGCAAAATTAACCCAAGCTTGATTGATATCAGCATTATTGGCGTCATTACCACCATTGCCGAACGTGTGGTCGTACTGAAGCTGAACAAAAAAATCAGCTCGGTCCACCGACTTCTCAACATTTAGCAATGTTCGACCCTGCCATCGAGAATCATCATCTTTGAGAGCCGTATTGGTTAAATCTTCAGTTTGATTCTCCCAGCGAACACGTGCTTCACCGGAGAATTTGAAACCACTAGCATCTCCACCCTCGTTAACATGCTCATTAAAAGCACCTTCAAGAGCCGTAAGACGTGCACCGATGAGATCCAATTCGTCCATAAATTCTTCGCCAAGACGATCTAAAGTACGACGAACATCTGCATCATTACTTCCACCTGAACGCTTCAGTAGCCGACTAATAATAGTTGCCATCTGGTAGCGATTTACAGTTTCTTTACCTTTGAAAATACCCTGTGGGTAACCTTTCATCATACCTGATTCTACGACGCTATTTACCGCACCATAAGCCCAGTGGCCAGCTGGTACATCAGAGAAAGGATTTGCATAAGTGGACCCAGTGA
>CAZRWM010000095.1:0-9129 GCA_964603885.1 uncultured bacterium | reverse complement strand
TATTGTGCGAAGCGTAAATGGCTATAAAATAACTAAATTCGAAAAGGGTCGACAGATGATATCCTCGAATCCTAATAGTCAGATCACACTTGGTATCGAGCGTAAATCTGATTATTTAAAGTTCAACGACTACAAGGGTTTATTGGATTATCTTGATAAGTTATACAAGCCATCAGACTACATTCGGATCTTTGATTCGGCACATCTACCTAAAATCTTTTATGCCAAAGAACCGGCTTTGAGCTATCTTGAGACAATAAACTTAAATAATTTGAGAGTCGAAATATCAACTGCTAGCAAGTTTTTCGACTTAACAGTCACCCCAGATTCTCTAGGAAAAATAGGGATTGGTATCAAACCATATTCGCTGCCTAATTCCATGACATATCCGAATCCGTTTCAGTCACTGACTCTGTCTTTAAATTACACCGGTCTCATTATGGCATCATTGATCGATGAAATCGGAACTTTTGTTACGGATTTGTTTGTGGAAGGTAATTTTTTTCTTGAGGTTTATCTGATATCCGAAATGTTCCAATTCGTCCTAGATTTTTCTAATTTTAATGCTAGCTTGACTCTTAAATATCTCTCCATGTTATGCCTTATGGCTGGATTACTGAATCTAATTCCGTTTCCTCATTCGGTTGGGTATTGTATAGTTGCTATCGTTGGTCGCAACCTCGTCAATAAAATATGCAAAATCTTATTTAAGCTGGATGGAGATTTTGTTACTGATGATGTTGAGAACTATCTTGGACTAATATATCGTGGTGTTTTAGGGCTTGTATTACTGTTGATTATCGCTCATAGTTTTCCTGACTTCTCCCGATTGTTTTAAGATATGCAATTCAAGGGTTATTTATGGAAGTTTTGATAGGCTACCTTCTGAAATTAATTTATTTTTTGTTAGTAATTGGTTTCGTAGCATTTATTCATGAATTAGGTCATTTTTTAGTGGCTAAATGGTGTAATGTTAGAGTAGATGCTTTTGCAATAGGAATGGGTACTCAGAAGTTGTGGGCTCGGACAATAGGAGAAACCGAATATTCAATCAGAATCTTTCCAATAGGCGGATTTGTATTGCTTGCTCATGAGGACGGAGTGGATACAGGCAACAACAAACCAGACCCAGGCGAACGTTCGTTTCAAAGAAAAAAAATCTGGCAGAAAATAGCCATATTGTTGGCAGGTCCTTTCATGAATGTGATCGGAACCATCGGGATTATCACGCTACTGCTATTTCAATTTGGTGTAAATTCTTCCACTATTCACGTTATCAAATTGATGCCGGACAGTCCAGCACAAAAGGCAGGGATAAAGGCTGACGATGTTTTTATTTCCATAAACGGTCACAAAATTCTAAGAACGGAGGATGGTCAGCGGATTATTCGCGAGAGTACGAGTAAGGATCTTCAAATCAAGGTGGCTCGGAGATCAGAATACCGAAAGTTTGATAGTTATATTGAGTTGAAAAATTTCCTAAATAATCATTATGTCGAGGGTAATTTCATTAGGATTCATCAACAACAGAGAAGGTTTCCGGTAGTATTTGATAAGCGCTCTAATGCTGATAATTTTTTGAAATCTATAGATGTAAAGCAGTTGAAGGTAGACGTGTCTTCAAAAGTAGAAACTTTAGACCTTCAGGTGCAGCCCGATTCTACAGGTAAAATTGGTGTACATATTACGCCTTATTTTTTGGACGATCGGCTCATGACATACCCCTTTGTAGAATCACTCGAAAAAGCCACAACATTTACAATTCAAATGACCAAAATACTATTTATGCAGATTACTGATATAGTAATAAATATCGCTACAAAGTTTAAGGCTCCGGAAGGTATAGGGGGTCCTGTTGCTATTGCGAATGCAGTTTCACAAACTGTTGATAAAGGCCTGCATAGTTTCTTCGAATTGGCAGCTCAAATATGTCTTTCTATCGGCGTTTTTAATTTGATTCCTATACCTGGACTTGATGGGGGTAGAATTTTTGTTATAGTCACCAAGGAAGTTGTAAATTGGTTATCTCGCAGAGTTTTTGGTCGTGCTAAGGAAGCTTTTGATGATGTGATGGAAGGCTACATCAATATTTTTGGTGTACTTTGCGTTTTATCTTTAATTGTAATTGTTACGTATCAAGATATCCAGGCTGTCATGAGATGAGGCTATGCGTTTTATTTTCATTACTCTAGTTGTGATCTCAGTGGGAGTTTGTTTTGCAGGACAGGTCCCTGTACTAGATGTGGCTGTTTTAGAAAAAAAATCTAACATATATATTAGCGCACAACATGGCTTTCAAATATTTAATTTTCCGGATCGTAAGAAACTATTTACACGATGGAACGGTAAATCATTAAACTTTAAGGTCACCGAGAGAGGTTTTGGCTTCCTTCATTTTAATAATCTACAGTCCGTTACAATAGAACCATTTAAGAAAGGTTTAGTTTACGTGAACGGGAAGGGCTATAGAGGTAAGTTGAAATTACTCGAAGATCGTTTTGGTAAGGTGACGGTTGTAAATTTGGTCGATATCGAGTCATATCTTTACGGTGTAATTAAGTCGGAAATGCTCATAAACTCTCCGATTGAGGCATTGAAAGCACAGGCTGTAGTTGCCAGAACCTATGCCATTAAAAATAAGGATAAATTTCGTCGAGAGGGTTTTGGCTTAACTGACGATGTCCGCTCTCAGGTGTATAACGGAATTGAAGATGAACATCCAATTGCACGTAAAGTTGTGAAGTATACGCACGGGAAAATTCTTACATATGAAAATGATCCAATTTCCGGTTTTTATCACTCTGCATGCGGTGGTTCGACATTGGCTAGTAAAGATTGGCATGGAAAAGGGGTGCCCTATTTGAAGTCTAAAAAGTGTAATTGGTGTAGCGGCTATAAAAATTATGTTTGGAATTATGAATTAAGTTTTGCAGGTTTGAGCGGCTATCTAAATCAGAAAGGTGAAAAAATAAGAAAAATAAAAAAGGTAAGTTTTGAGCATGATTCCAATGGAAGAGTTAGATTAGTTCATATATCCCACAAGGATGGGAAGCTAAAAATATCAGGTACAATATTCCGCCAAATGATTTCAGCTTCAAAAGTTAGGTCTACAATATTCAAGTCAATCGATTTTGATAAAAATGATAGCCACAAAAGTAATAACCAGGGGGAGATTGCCATCATGCAAATATTGGTCGATTACAACCGTAGATTTAGTAAACTGAAACTTAAAGGTACCGGATTCGGTCATGGAGTGGGTCTTTGTCAATGGGGTGCCAAAGGTCTTGCTAATCAATCCTTAAAATATCCGGATATTCTTAAATATTATTTCACTGGAGTGAATCTCGAAAAAATATATTAGACCGTTATGATTAAAAGTATTTGGAACCTCATAAGTGACGTGTATGTCATAACCTGAGTACAAATTGAAAAATTCAACGACAAAAACATCTCTGTAGCGCCAATTTTGTTAAGCTATGATTCAAGGTTGACGATAGGCCCGTTAGGCACGAGCAGATTTTGAAAGGAAGCCATATGTTTCGTCTTGGACCTCCTAAGTATTCTCTAGGAATTGATATTGGATCGTCTGCACTCAAATTTGTGCAAATGAAGAAGACAAAGCAGGGTCCGCAGATTATAAACCATGGTCACGAGAAATATAGTGCAGGAGTTTTCCAGGATGGAATTTTGCAAGATCCTAGTGCTGTAATTCAGATGATTAAGAATCTCAAAAAAGAGTACGGTTTAAAATATGATCAAGTTTTCACGGCTATTACAAGTTCAAATACGATCCTGCGCTTTTTACCTTTGCCCGACATGGGAGATGAGGAATTAGCTCATGCTATTGACGGTGAGGCTGAGCAATATGTTCCCTATCCTCTAGATACCGTGAATATTCACTTTGCTAAATTGGCAAAAGTTGAGCAGGAGGGAATGACTAGAATTCTGTGTCTGTTAGCTGTGGCTCAAAAAGAGCATGTAGAGAATGTGGTTGATATTTTCAAAGCAGTTGGCGTCAGTCAATTAGATTGCTTGGATATTGACTCACTTGCCGTAATTAATGCGCTTGATAACTTTCTGAAGAAAGCTGGAGAACAAAGTCAGATTTTAGATGATGAATCTTTGGAGGATTTTGATCAAACTACAGATGCGACATCTAGCGAGACTAGTTCAACCATGCAGGATGAGGTTGTGGCAATTGTGAGTATTGGAGCGCGTTCAACTATTATCAACGTTCTTAAGGGTGGTATTTTAAGATTTTCAAGAAACGTAGCCATCTCAGGAAATAATATTACGGATGTTATTCGCAGCGTATACAAAGTTACGGTTGAAGAAGCTGAAGATATAAAAATTGAAAAATCTAAAGAAGCTGTAGAAGGTAGTGAAGATCAAGAATTTAGTGATGTAGTACAAACGACAGTGGAGGAGATAGCACTGGAAATACGGCGTTCTTTCGATTATTACAAGGCTCAACACAGAGAATCTGTTATCCATCGGGTTTTCTTGACGGGTGGTACAGCGAAATTGAAAGATATAGATGTTCTACTGAGTAATGAACTGTCTGTTGATGTGGAGATAGCAGATCCATCGTATGGATTGTTAAAGGACATGGAGAACCCTGAGCTTTTTGAGGAAAATTTACAAGAATACACAGTTGCAATTGGACTAGCTCTTCGAGGTTGTGTAACAAATGAGGATGCTTAATTATGATACAAATTAATCTACTCTCTGAAAAGAAAAAGAAGGCTATACCAGTCCCCATAGGCGGAATAGTTATGATCTTGTGGATTGTGGTCAATTTAGGTGGGCTATATTACGGAATAAAGTGGTGTGAAACTCAAGAGCAGCTCTACATTGAGGAAAAGGGAATTGCCAGGCTGCAAAGGGAAAACAGTAAACTAAAGCCCAAAGAGAAACGAGTAAAGAAAATGGCCATGGAACTGCAAAGCGTAGAACAAGCTTATTCAGATTACCTGGGGATATTAAGTAAAAAAATGGGTTCTTGGACTAAGATTTTACACCGATTCGAGGAGTTTGTTGCCCGCGCTAAAACCGTTTGGATTCAGCAGTTGAGAATTGATGCAGACGGACAAGTACAACTCAATGGCGTTTCAATGGAATCCGCGGCGGCTAAGTCAAATACGGGAAGCAAAAAGGTAAAATTGGTTACTCAAGGTGTGACGGATTTAGTGAGCATACTTCAGCAAGAGGTAGATTTCGTAAGAGCTGTTACCTTAAGTCAGGTCAATCATGACCTCATGGATAAGAAGAAGGTAGCTAAGTTTGACTTAACTTTCATTATCATGGAAAGAAACATTTAGATAAGTTCGGTTTGAAAGAGGGCTAGTGCGATGTTATTTAGATTTTTAGGTTATGTGGTAGGGATGATAATAGTTACGGCGGTAACGCTTGGCTTCTGGCTATTAAATTTTAAACAGCCACTGGAGGAATCAAAAAATCAAATCGACAAAAAGTATGCGAATCTCAAACGCCTCTTGAAACGAGGGAAAAAATTCGATAAGCAAATCCAAAAGTATCGCAAAGATATTAGTGAGAAAAAACGAGAAATCGTGAGCTTGCTTAAAGAAAAAACTAAAAACAGAGATGTTGGTAAGTTTCTAAATGATGTCGAACTAGATGCAACGAATTCTGATATTAAATTAAAGAGTATTAGAATCCATCCTAAAACTCAGCGTCAGCGCTATATGGAGATTCCCATGGAATTTTCCGTCGACGGACCATATTTTGGTTTATATGATTTTTTTACTCGTGTGGAGAAGCGTCAAATGTTAAATCTTACCAACTCATCGCTAAGTTTATCAGGCGGAGGAAGCGGCCGTGGAGTTGAAGTCAAAAATTTGACTGAAAAAATTGATACAACGAAGAAACTGAGTGATTTGTATGAGAAGCCTATAGCAATGAAAAAATATGAAAAAGATACAAGATTTCCAATTCTTCGAGTACAGTTTGATGGTCGAATAATCATCATTGATAGATCGCATATAGCAAGGTATGAAGAGTGATCAGAACTGATAATTTGACACCATTATTTTTGTGGGGGAGATTTAAATGAAACTTATAGCAGTATTATTCATTACTAGCATATTTAATTATAATTATGCCACTGGTACTGAGGTACCCAGACCTTATCATGACTTTTTTCGTAAGCTCATTCAGAAACCAAAAAAAATTAAGCGTCAACGAACTAAGCGAGCTGTCATTAAACAGGCTCCAAAGAAAGTTATACCAAAATTACAAATGACCATCCATGGCATTTCTGGCGAAGAGGGTAGCCGAAGTGCAATTGTAACCTTCGACCGAGAGCAATTATTGCTATTCGAGGGTGATCAAGATAGGAATAAAAAATTCAAAGTAATCAGAATTGATGAAAATAAAATAACTTTGCTTCACACAGCCGCAGGTAAAAGACAAGAAATTACATTCGATAACAAATAATATAGTCTTCAGTAAGGTAAGAAGATTCAAATTATTTTCTTTTTGAGACCTTAATTAGCTCCGTAAAATGCAACCTGGAAAAGCAATAGACTATCGTTATATTTTTGAATGACGTCCACTCTAGTTTAATTACACAAAAATATTATAAGGCTCTCCTGTTTTGTCGAACAAAATGATAGGCAAATCAAAGGAGAGTCAACATGGCAAGGAATAAGCTACTTATCAAAATGGGCAGTGCAATACTAATTGCATTAAGCTTGAACTTGGTACCGCTTCAGGCCGATGAAGCCGTTGAGGATGATATACCACCATTTACAATGGTATTAAACAGAGCACCTCTCGATTTAGTAATCAAATCGATCGTAGGGCACGCTAAACTGAATGTGGTTGTTGACAGTAAAGTCAGCGGCTCTACTTCCATCACCTTGAGAAAGGTTCCGTGGAAACAAGCTCTAGACCTAGTTCTGAAAACAAATGACTTAGATATGCGTCGTTTTGGAAATACGATCGTCATTGCTCCGAAAAAGACAATTGCAATGAACTTTGACAAAGGATTAACTAAAACCTTTCATCTAAGATATGCAAAAGCCGAAGAGGTGCAACAGATGCTGACATCGTTGCTCGGAGAAGCCACAGCAGGGAAATTCAAAGTACACGTAGAAAAGCGCTTGAACGCTGTAGTTATATCCAGTACTGAGGATATGTTCAAGCGAGTTGAGGAACTCTTGAAAAGGCTAGATAGACCAGTTCCACAAGTTATGATTGATATAAAGATTGTAGAGGTGAACACGGATTTTGAAAGATTACTAGGATTTGAATGGAACTGGGGTAGTGGCGCAGCAGCTTCCCCATCAGAAGCCAAGGGTACAGGAAACGTATTGGGTTATACTGAATTTCTACGGACTCTTGATAATGGTACATCGTATGAGGTGCCAGAACCTGCAAAAGGAGCTAATCTATTTGCTTTTGGCGATTTTTATCGCCAGAATCTGTTCTTTAACGCAGTTTTTAATGCTTTGATAAAAACATCGGATTCAAGGGTTCTATCTTCCCCTCGACTAATTGCTATGAACGGCCAAGAAGCTGAGTTAAATATAGATCAGCAAATAACATTTTCTGGCGGTACTGATCAGCAGCCTTCTGAAAAGTCTGCTGGTACGAAAATTAAGATTACTCCCCAAATAAATAATGACGGTTTTATTGTTCTTTCACCACTTTCTATAGAAAAGTCTTCACCAATCCTTAGGGATGATGGTTTTCCGACCATCGATAGTACGGAAGTAAAGACGACCTTACAAGTCCAAGATGGAGAGGAGATACTGATTGGTGGTATGGTGGAAGAGTCTGAAAGTAAGGTTGTACAAAGAATTCCGTTTTTGTCTAACTTACCATTTATCAAGCATTTGTTTACTAATGAATCGAATGTGCCCAAAAGCAAAGAGATAGTTATTCTTGTAACTCCGAAAGTGGTTAAAGAGTCTATTGCTACCTCTGATTTCGGTGAGTTAGTGGCCGATCAGGGTGGAATTCCAAATACTAATACATTTGATCCGAATTTTGATAATGCAGATAAAGCGTCCAAAGGGGATACCACTAATGACAATGATCCGTTTGGTGGTAACGATTTTGGTGATGGATTTGACGACGAGTTCGGCGGACTATAATCCGACGATTTGCCTCGTGGCCCACTGCATACGGGATGTAGTGGGCCTCTCGTTTTTAAATAGAAAACAATCTTAAGAACATAAGTATATGTAATAATCTTATATTGTTCATGCCGAGATGAACTGTTCTTTTGAATCCAATAAATTTTGCCTATAATGGGTTAACAATGTGGCAAGAATTCCTGGAATATAAATTCTGCTTTAGAAATAAAGGTAGCAGTCTGTTTGTAATTTTCGGAATTATTACAGTTCTTTTCATATTCGGCGTTTCATTTCTTTACATGACTACCCAACAAGTTAGTTATATTAAAAAAATGGAGGCTAGGGTAAACGCTAGATATTTAGCTGAAAGTGTGGTCGAGAAAGCGGCACAATTGATAAATCAAGAATTTCAAAGAGAACTTGTATATAACACTTTAAGTGATGATGGCGAGGATCTATTCGAGGTTAATAAAAGGCTCATGGATCTCATCGATATAAATCGCATCGAGGACTTTGTCAAAAAACATTCATTTAGCAAGGACGAATTAGTAGATGGTGGTGACGCTAGCGTAATTGTAGAAGTTCTAGATGTGAAATCAAACGAGTTTTATACCTACATAGACTATCAAGAAAAAATCCCAGAAAATCTTAAAGTCTTTCAGAAGCCGAGAAATGCTAGAACTTTAACGGACCTTGAGCCACTAGGAGGCTTCAAGGCTCGGATAAAATTTACTGCATGCGGAAAATACGACACGACTGTACACTGTAACGAGGAGGTCAGAACTTTATCGGTTGCGGACATCACACCTCCTGCTCCAGATCATACCTTGTTTATTCACGGCAAAAATAAAGAGGTGTTAAAGCGAGGTAAGTTTCAATTATCAAATCTCACTCTGCCGCCTGTTATTATGAAATTATTACACCGCTTATCCGAGCAAGCTAGTGAGGTATTGGGTTTTGAAATTGGAGAAAGTAACGAAAAGACAATCGATCTGATTGAAAAGTTAAATAATGACTTTAACGACCA
>CAZRWM010000094.1:5395-9379 GCA_964603885.1 uncultured bacterium | reverse complement strand
TAAAGAAGGAAGGAATTGATATGGGTAAGGTAATTGGAATCGATTTAGGAACCACAAATTCTTGTGTAGCCGTTTTAGAGGGTGGTGAGCCAGTTGTAATTCCCAATAAAGAGGGAGTTCGTACTACACCATCTATCGTTGGCTTTTCAAAGGATGATGAAAGACTGGTTGGCGAAATTGCTAAGCGCCAGGCAGTAACAAATTCGGAAAATACTATTTTTTCAATTAAGCGTTTTATGGGCAACTCTTTTGCTTATTCCGAAAAAACAGGAGAGTTGAATCAGGTGCCGTACAAGGTGATTAAGGCTTCTAACGGAGATGCAAGAGTTGAAGTAAAAGGTAAGGCATACTCACCACCTGAAATCTCAGCTATGATTCTTTCAAAACTAAAGTCTGATGCTGAGGACTATCTGGGTGAGTCAGTAACAGAAGCAGTCATTACTGTTCCAGCTTATTTTAATGATGACCAGCGTAAGGCGACCATTGACGCAGGTAAGATTGCCGGCTTGGATGTTAAAAGAATTATTAATGAGCCAACGGCTGCAGCTCTAGCTTACGGGCTTGATAAAGCGGATAAAAGTGATAAAACCATTATGGTATTTGACCTTGGTGGAGGAACTTTCGATGTTTCCATTTTAGAGTTGTCAGAAGGTTTATTCGAGGTGAAGGCAACTAGTGGAGACAATCATTTGGGTGGCGACGACTGGGATTTTCGACTGATCAAGTACATGGCCGATGAATTTGAAAAAGCTAATGGAATTGATTTACGCAAGGATCCAATGGCTCATCAGCGTTTGAAAGAGGCTGCTGAAAAAGCTAAGAAAGAGCTATCAAACGTTACAAAAACTAATGTAAACCTTCCCTATGTTACGGTGGGGCAATCCGGTCCACTTCACTTGGATTTAGACATTAGTCGAGCAAAATTTGAAGACTTGACCCGCGATTTGACTGAAAGATGTAAAGAGCCTGTCCTCAAGTGTCTAAAGGATGCGGCTGTTAGTACCAGCGAGTTGCATGATGTAATTTTGGTAGGAGGTTCCACCAGAATGCCAGCAGTACAAGAATTGGTAACTTCATTAACTAGCAAAGAATCTCACAAGGGTGTTAATCCCGATGAAGTCGTAGCTTTGGGAGCTGCAATTCAGGGTGGGGTATTGTCTGGTGATGTTAAAGATGTCTTGTTATTGGATGTGACTCCACTATCATTGGGTATTGATACGATGGGTGGTGTAGTAAGTAAGATTATTGATCGTAACACTACAATTCCAACCAAAAAGTCGCAGGTGTATAGTACGGCGTCAGACAACCAACCCGCAGTTTCAATTACTGTGGTTCAGGGTGAGCGTGAAATGACCTCAGATTGTAAGCATATTGGTCGTTTTGATCTAGTTGGTATTGCACCGGCACCGAGAGGTGTGCCTCAAATCGAAGTTACTTTCGATATTGATGCAAATGGTGTATTGAATGTAACTGCCAAAGATCTAGGTACTGGTAAGTCGCAGTCTATTGTGATCACGAACTCATCCGGGTTAGATAACTCTGAGATCGATCGTATGGTCAAAGAGGCTGAGCAGTATCGTGATGAAGATACCAAACGTCGAGAAGCTGTTGATGTTAAAAATTCAGCTGAGAACCTGTTATTTAATACACGCAAATCTTTGAATGACTACAAAGAGAAACTCTCCGAGCAGGAAATAAGTGAGCTTGAAGATGCCATGAAGCATTTTGAGGAAGTTATTGAGGGGGATGATACTGAAAAGATCAAAACCGAAACTGAAACTTTCATGCAAAAAGCTCAGAAACTTGGTGAAGCTATCTATAAGGATCAGCAGGCACAAGATCCAGCGGCAGCAGCTGCAGCTGCAGCAGGAGCCGCCGCTGCAGGAGAAGCTTCCTCCGAGGAGTCTGATGAGAATGTAGTTGATGCAGAGTTTGAGAAGGTCGAAGAAGAAAAGTAGTGATTTTTCAGGGTAGGGATTCGTCCCTACCCTGAATGATCAACCTAGATAAAAGAGGCAAGAGTATGAGCAAGGAAGATTTTTATAATACTCTGGGTGTAGCTAAAGGGGCTGCGGAACCAGATATCAAAAAGGCTTATCGTAAACTTGCTATGCAGTATCACCCTGATCGTAATCCTGGTGATTCCGGTGCTGAAAAGAAATTTAAGGAAGTCCAGGAAGCCTATGATGTGCTATCTGACCCTAAGAAAAGGTCTGCGTATGACCAATTTGGTCATGCAGCTTTTCAGGGTGGCTCAGGTGGCTTCAATCAGTCTTTTGATATGGGTGACATTTTCGAAGGGATCTTTGGAGACTCTGGGTTTGGTGATATATTTGGTTTCGGTGGTGGCGGTAGGGGTCGTAATCGTCCTCGCCGTGGAAACGATATCCAGTATCAGATGGAACTTTCTTTCAAAGAGGCTGTGTTTGGTACCAAGATGGATATTTCGGTGCCTAGAACAGAGGTCTGCGGAGATTGTAATGGTAAAGGTGCTCGCAATGAGAGCGATATCGTTACTTGTCCCGTTTGTCGCGGTCAAGGTCAGATTCAGAGAAGTCAGGGAATACTTAGTATTGCCACCACTTGTCATAATTGTAACGGGGTGGGTACGATTGTTAAAAATCCTTGTAGTAGCTGTAATGGCAGAGGCGCAATCAAGAAGTCTAATAAGCTCTCTGTTACAATTCCTCCCGGTGTTGATGATGGTTACCGAATCAAGCTCAAACGCGAGGGCGAGGCTGGAGCCAATGGAGGCCCCCAAGGAGATCTTTATTTATTGATTCGTGTCAGTGAACATGAGTTCTTTGAACGCGATGGTAATAATATCCATCTAGAACAAAAATTGAGTTTTGCTCAGGCCGCTTTAGGGTGTACCCTTAAAATTCCCACGCTCACTTCGAACGTCAAGTTAAGTATTCCGGCGGGAACTCAAGGCGGTCAAATTTTTCGAATCAGAGGAGAAGGTGTACCTGACGTCCATACTGGTTCGAAGGGCGACCAATTAGTCACTGTAACAGTATTTACACCACAAAAATTATCATTGAAATCTAAAGAGATTTTGGTTGAATTTGCTAAATCAATGGGCGAAGATATCCCTGAGGATAAGGACCTACTCGACCGGATTACTGATAAAGTCAAAGATATGTTTGACTAAAAATTGCCATACAAAGCATTCTATACATGCCGGGGAAGGTCAGTAGTTAGTCTAATACTTACGTGGCAAGATTTCCGAAAGGATGAAAGCTTTCTGTATTGCAGTGAGACGGCTTTTTCTTTTCGCTGGCTTTTGTTTCTTTTTCTTGGTTTGAGTTTTATCTAAGTTTCGAGTGCGGTCCATTTGGTCTTGGATTTGTTGCTTTAAATCTCGCTTACTTGAACCGGAAGTCGCATTGTGCGCAATGTCGATGAGCTCTTCAACTTCCTTAATAAACTTACCATTTCGCATGCTTAGCCATCCCCCTCCAAATCTAAATCTGGACCGAGTTTGGATATGGAGCTTCTCATATCGGTATCGGCCTCAACATTTTTGAGTTTGTAATAGTCCATTACACCCAGATTTCCAGCGCGCATTGCATGACCAATAGCCTGCGGTATTTTGGCTTCAGCTTCCACTAAGTTAGCACGCATTTCTTGCTCTTTCGCAAACATCTCCTCTTTGAGTGCACGCGCGTTTGCTACCCTTTGAGCAGCTTTGGCTTCCGCGATTGATTTGTCGGCTTCTGCCTGCTCTATTTGTAATCCCGCGCCGACATTTCTTCCTACGTCTACATCAGCTATATCAATGGATAAAATTTCAAAAGCAGTGTCTTTACCTAGATCTCTAGATTCTACTGCCTCTGAAATACTGTCTGGGTTTTCTAAGACCTCAGCATGATTAGTGCAAGAACCAATACGGGTACAAATACCTTCACCGACGCGTGCTAGAATAGTTTCCTCACCGGCGCCACCTACGAGTTTTTGAATGTTTGCTTTTACAGTGATTTG
>CAZRWM010000094.1:0-5295 GCA_964603885.1 uncultured bacterium | reverse complement strand
GGTATCCCACGGAATCTCATTAAAAATAAATCCATCAGACCAATTCTTGCGCCACAGGCGGCTGCTTCTAGATACAATGGGATCGGGATGAAAGTGGTGAACACTACTACACCAAATAATAAAGCCCCTGCACCCAAGAAAATTAAAGAGATTAAACCTTCCATATAGAGATTCCCTTTCTAAGTTCGCGAATATACTGAGCATGAATTATATTCTTTCCTGATTTAATCTTCCAGTTCGTTAACAATTATTAATCAGATAAAAATATTATTAGTTTATTTTACTAGTGTTTGATAGACTTCGACATACAAAAAGTATTATTTTCAAAGGTGTTTTGTATGAATTACTCTTTTACAATAAATGATATATGTAAGTTTACAGGTCTAAAAGAGCCTTTTATTCGCCGTTGTATTCGTGAGTGTCGCGATCTTCTCAATCAATGGAGTATTCGGGGCGACAATAATTCAATTCTTTTTGAAGATTCGGCTTTGAAGTTTTTTGACAGGGTTAAGCAGCTTAAAGAAGAGGGCGCTAATTTAGTGCAAATCAAGACTGTTCTTGTGAAAGAATTACAGAACACGGCTACAACTCAGTTAGACGAGGCAGCAGTGACTGAGCCTAAAGTTGAATCTGCTGAACCTGTTGATAATATTATGGTGAACGTCCTGCTGGAAGAATATAAAAGTAGCCAAAAAGAAGTGGTTTCATCACACAAAGATTTAGTAAAGGCTAAAGATGAATTGATTGTGGGGTTGAAACAGCAAATGTTTCTATTAACCGATGGCCGGACTCCGGAGGAGATTCGTATTCGTCGTACCGAGGAAAAGGCTGAACTGAAAGAGTTACAGCAGATTCGACTGCGGCGTGTGAGTTTAATTGGTGAGCTTAAAGCTCTTGAGGGGAAATTATTTTCTGGTCAGAAGCGTCTAGAGATTTTGAAACAGTTAGAAGAAATCTGTTAAGATTCAGACTGGAGCAATCTCGGATATTTATTTAAAGTCTGGGAAGAGAGCGTAATTTTATTTGATTCACCCCTTCGGTGTAATCAGCAACCTGGGGAGCAGTATGTTAAGGCCCTTGATTTTTTTGCTACTTTTAAGCGCGCCAATTCATGCGGTGCAATATGACTTTTCGAGCGGATGGAACCTTTTTTCACCAATTTTAAGTTCGCCAGCGGCGGTAGAGACTTATCTTACACAGATTGGTATCAACGCCCAAAATGACGTGGCAAAAATTTGGAATTATGATTCGAGTGCCGGTTGGAAATCTCATGTGCCTGGTGAAGATAATTCGAGTAGCTCGCGTTTCGATCAGTTCGAAGCAAATCAAGGCTATTGGTTTCTGATGAATGCGGCGACCTCTGCAAATTTATCAGATGCATATAATTCATATAGTCTCATGTTATCTGGTAGTGGTTGGAAGTTGATTGGTCTGAGTTCTTCCCAATCTGTGCCTTTGGATTCAAATAATTTTTTGCTGGAAGCGAATTTTTCTAGCGGAAGCATTAATGACATTCGCAAAATATGGGGCTTCGATGGTACTTGGACTAGTTTTACTCCTTCCGAGGCCTCGAATAGCTTGGCATCTTTAGACCCTGGTCGGGGTTATTGGTTTTTAATGTTAAGTAATTTAGAGGTTAACTCACAAAATATTAATCTGAGTGACCTATTTCCGCCGGCTTGTCCTGGATGTCCGTCAATTGGTAATTGACTATCATAATTTTGCGCGGTATTTTACATCACGTTAACGCAGCATAGTTCGTAGTAAGGTCGTACCATGATTCGCAATATTTTGGCGTTACTTGTAACGCAATTTTCGTTATTGGGATTGATTTATGCATCCTGTGAAATCGACCCTTTTCCCCCTTATCCACCAAGTCCTCCAGAGTTTCAGAAGCCAGTCGGCCTAAGTATTACAAATGAAGGAATTCTTGCTAGTTGGGAAGTTGTTCCTGATCAAGAAGGCTATTTAGTTTCAATTTGTAATGATTCTCGTGGATATCGTCCCGTCACCCTTGGTGTGACTGCTGAGCAGTTATTGATTGAGAGCCCTGGTTCCGCAGGTGTTTACAATGTACAGATAAAAGCATTCGTAAAGGTGTCAAACAGTTATGTGTTTAATGGCGGTAGAGTTGCTTCAATTTCATGGCCTGGTAACAAAACTGAACAAACAGAAACAAAAGATGTGACGGTAGAGATTGCCGCAGATAGTCTTGATACTGTGCAGGTTCCCGCTAATGTTACACGAGTAGCTGGTGAGGCGCCGGAGTCAATTATAGCTGCATTTCCAGCATTTACACCTTCGCAATCCTTTTATAATTCTGAGTATCCGGCAGTGAGTAATCCATTTGTGCCACAGCCAACACCAGATGGTCGCATGGCCCCTGCTTTGTTGACTGATGATGGTATTACTCAGACGGTTGCCAGAGTTTCTAAAAAATGGGAAGGCCGACGTAAATCTCCTAAAAAGTCAGAGGTTGTTCTTGCTAAAGTGCCTCAATCGGGCTTACAGAAAGGTCTCGCGCCTGCGGGGTCAAAAACTCCAAGTCAGGGGCAGTATAAAAAACCAATCGCAGGTTCCACTCAGGACGTAAAAAAACTGGTGACACCTCAGAAATCGATTGATAGAATCCCGAACCAGGGAGCGAAAGGACAGCAGGAGAATTTACCTTCTGAAGGTCCACATAATAAGAATTCAGATTTATTAATATACCTAATCGCAGGTTTTATAGTTCTCGCATTTATATACTTCATTTTCCAGAAGGAGGAAAAATGAGATTTGCATTGTTATTAACAACCTTGATGGCAACGTTTGTTTGTAGTGTTACGGCAAATATGAACATTTCGGGTCTACCAACTACTGGAAGATGTACGGCACAAAACTTCGGTAAAACCGATGGAAATGCCGCCATTATCCCTAGTGCATCGATTCAAACGTCTATATCAAATTTTGCCACCACTAAAGGTACTGGCCAAGCTACAATTTCTTTTGATGGTGTGAAGGCATTATTCGAAGATGGGAATATTGCTAACTTGAGTGGTGCAAATGATAAGCGTGCATTCCTGTTTTTATATCGCTGTGCTGAAAACGCGACTGGTACGGAGTGGAGTTTGATAACACCTACAACTGGTGACTTAAGTGCTATTAAATATGATGTTGTTGAGAATTCGCAATCTGCTGGATATGGGGCTCAATCATTTGTTGATAATTTTACGAACGTTGCAAACACCACCGACAGATTTTGGTATGTAGGCTTCACAATGGTGCTTTCATCTGATTCAGAGTTTTTTCAGGGTGTTGTTGATGACCAAGCTGCCTTGGGTCAAATAGTTGCAGCATTTGATGCTGCTACGATAGACACAGCTCCATTCTGGTCTCCTCCTTCCGTTGCGAGTGTCAGTTATCTACCAGAACAGCCTCATGTAGTTTACAATTCTTCGAATTCCAGTAATTTTTCCACTGATGGTAATGGGTTTATAGTGCCGGCATCGACTCCAGCGCTGGCTTCAACAACCTTGGGTGAGGCGGTCAATTACACTTTTAAAACTACAGCGGAAGCTTCCACCATATCAGCTACTCCATCTTTCAGCTTTACTTACTCTCTAGTCGATTCAGCGGGTTCTCCAGCTTCGATAGATCATTTGACTTTTACAACAACTGGAGACAGTCTTGCAGTTAGCGGTACCATACCCACCAATAATCCAAATGTTACGCCAGGTACTTACACCTTAACGATTGGCGCGACTATCGACTCAAATATTACGGCCAGTGCGAGCTACACTTTGAGCATTGCACCAAGACCAGTAGATCTAAATCCTTCCTCTGGTGTTGCTCAAAATGTTGAAATTGGCTTTAATGAAAATTTTACAATCTCACGGATTCAGGGCTTTTCAGAGCCCAGTCTCTCAGATTTTGTTACACTTAGCTGGGCAATTAGCAATATTTCAACCAGTAGTCTAGTTATTACACCAATGAGTACGACCACCACTGGTGACTCTGCGACATTCAACGCGGCGCTTCCGGATGTGGAGGCCTTGGTAGGTCTGCATACATTTGATGTTACGCTGACAGAAACCTGTAATCAGGGTGCTCCAAATTATTGTGCAGCAATGGTTGGTACGGTAACCAAAACCTTGCAAATTCAAGCTCTGGGTCACGATTTTAACTTTAGTTCAGCAAATCGAAATACTGAGGCCGCTCAAACCCTCACCGATTTCGACACTTTTGTACCTCTCTATTTCAATAGTAACCAGCAGGCGCGCGCCAACGTAACAAGCTACTCATTTCAGGCGGTCAACATGAAGGCCGCAAACGGTTCGCCTCTAACTACAGCTAGTTTTGCCATAACAAGCTTCCTGTATAGCGGTTCAGCTCAAGCTATTACGGGTACTTCGGTCAGTGCTGGAGGCGTCACCGTATCAACTCCTGCTGCAGGTACAAGTGATACGGCTACTTTGTCTGTCAACAGTGCGGCTTTGACTACCAACGACACTTTTGTAGTTACGATCACAGCCCACAGCTCTACAAGTACCCCAACAAGCACTTCAGTAACGATTGCTTTCATTGCACTTGAAGCAGCTGCGCCTACCGTAACAACTTCAGCTATATTGGATAATTTAACAGCGTCAGCATTCAATTGGCCAGGAGGTTTCAGTTCTACTGCATTTCCTGCTAGAACAGACGCGCGTATATCAATTTCCTTCTCCGAAAACGTAACCAATCCAAGTTTGCAGTTCGGAGCTAGTAATTCTGCGAAACTATTTGATAACGCGGGTACTCCTGGTGCTAGCTTCTCAAAAGTCGTCACTGCTGGTGCTCTACAGGAGGCTTTAGGCTCCAATGCAACAACTAATGTCAGTGTTTTATTTAGTGGTGCGATTGATCAGAATAATACTGTCAAAAAGAATACCATGTTAGATCCTGGCGCCTTTGTAGTTACTCTGGCTCAAACTCCTGGTGTGACTGCGCATACAACGGGAACGTTGAAGAGAAATGATTCAGTTTCTATCACGTTGACAGAGAATGTAACAGGTGTTAATGCCGGGGCATTTACCGGTAATAATCTTGATGGTTTTACTATAACCATTGGCGATGTCGCAAACTCAGTTAATGTGAGTCCATTGCCAGGTCGTGATTTGGCTAATAACACCAGTGCTTCTCTGACTATTCAGCCAGGTGGATTTTTCAATAGCGGTGGTTATCCAAATGTGACAACTAATGTAATTGATTTGACCTTTGAGGCTGATACAACGGCTCCAGTACTTCAGGCGAGTTCATTTGAGAGTAGTGACTTCT
>CAZRWM010000093.1:0-9592 GCA_964603885.1 uncultured bacterium | reverse complement strand
AAGCCAGCAGAGCAAGGAGACGCATTGGTACAATTGTTCTTGGGTGATATGTATGAAAAAGGAAAAGGTGTCTTAAGGGACTACAAAAAGGCAGTCTATTGGTGGAAGAAATCAGCAAAGCAAGGAAACGCAAAGGCACAATCCTTTTTGGGTGGTATGTATGACCAAGGAAAAGGTGTCTCACAGGACTTTAAACAAGCAGTCTATTGGTGGAAGAAATCAGCAGAACAAGGAAACGCATTGGCACAACATAACTTGGGTTTACAGTATGCCACGGGACAAGGGGTAACAAAGAATAATTTGAAAGCACATATGTGGTTCAATATCTCGGCATATTTAGGAAATACACGCGCATCAGAAGCAAGAGACGAGTTTTCCAAATATATGACTTCTCCACAAATCACAGAAGCACAACGAATGGCAAGAAAATGGGTTGAGAACTTCAAGAAGAGGAAGAAAAGATAACCCTCATTTTACCAATACCCAGACTATTCAGAATCCTTCTAACCTCTCTCTGTTCAATAATTGCTGTAATAGCTTTGTATTAGAATCTACGAAAATCTTTAAAGTGAGTTCTCAAGGTTTTAAATATTTGACCCATTAGGCTGGGTGTAGATGTGAAAAGATTCGTTGCTGACAACGGCCATCTGGTGGTGTAATTCTGTAAGATCATCCAAAAGACTCCCTGCTGAGAGGGGTATTTCATTAACTTTTCTAATCGATTTTTAGTCGGAGGATGGGTTCTCAGGTAAGTAGAAAGGCTGTTTTGCTCAATTCTTTGATAGGAACCGATAAAGAGGTTCCACCAATTAAAGTTTTGTGAATCCATTTTTTTTAGGGCCATTACTAGCCCCTGAGGATCACCACTTAATTCGGCGGCCACACGATCTGCCTCAAATTCACGAGTTCTTGATAAAGCCAGATGTATCAAAACCGCAATGCCAGGAGCAAAGAATAAAAATAAGAGCGAACTTATAGATATTTGTAGGGAACCAAACAGCCAAAAAGGAAGCATAACCAGAACCATTAATTGTGCCAATTGGCAAAGACTATGGGTTAGTTTCCATAGACCATCACTAATACTCATTAAAGTTAGGTCATGATTTTTAATATGTGCAATTTCATGCGCCATGACTCCGCCAACTTCACGTAGATTTAGACGACGAAACATAGCTTCCGAAAAAATGATGCCTGACTCATCTTTCGAGCCCAGAGCAAAAGCGTTCATTGATGACCCAGGCATTAAATATAGACCTGGTGCCGTTGTGAGATTTGCTTTTTTTACCAGGGCATCACGCAGCTTATAAAGGCCTGCAAATTGGTAAGGGTGTAACAATTTGGCTCTGGTCTGCCGTAGAGTGCTCAATAAACTTGTATTAAACCTTTTTACGCTACTGTAGATTAAGAGAACTACAGCTATTAATAATCCTATATAGCCTGCGATTATGTAGGTAACGATACTCATCAGCCCTGTAAGTAAAATCAATAATCCACAAGACTGAAGCTGTAGTAAGTAACCCTCCCGCTTTATTAGTTCTGTTCTGAAAATATTAATGACTTGCATAACATTCTCCTTTCGGATGCTGAAATATTCGCAAACAATGTGCCATGAAAGAAGTCAGAGTTTATCGTTAGTGAAAAACAGTAGCTGTTTCAAAACGAAAGTATTATTTCAAGATGAATCAGTCTAAAGACGCTTGTGATCGGGCCTTTTAAAGGAATGCCAGTGAGTCTTATTCTGGCCCTTAGAATAATCGTCTAAGTATGTTCTTAATGCGCATTCAATAGAGCTAAAAGCCAGCTCATCCCAAGGTATATCGGAATGCTTAAACAGTTTCACTTCCAGGCTTTCTGGCCCTGCAGCAAAATCAACAGGTTGGAGTCGCGAGCGGAACACAATGTATACCTGATTTACATGTATAACTGTATACACTAATTGAATATTCTCCAATTCAACTTTTGCGCGCGCTTCTTCCCACGTTTCCCTTTGAGCCCCATTCTCTACAGATTCTCCATTTTCCATAAATCCACAGGGAATTGTCCATTTTCCGTAGCGTGGCTCTATGGCACGTCTACATAAAAGTACCTGATCATCAAGTGTGGGTAGGCATCCTACAACAACAATAGGATTCTGATAGTGAATGGCAGTACACGCCATACAGACTATCCTTAGATGATCATCACCTGGTGGAATAATTGTATCGAGTTGAGCAGATCCGCAATGAGAACAGTAGTTCATAAAATCATTTTAACCAATCTTTGTTCGTATAAGATATAAAATCAGCGGGAAATTAAACAATTTCTACCAATAAGATTCATAGTGTACGGCGGGATGTTCATCCAATCTCTCTATAGAAAATCCAAGGTCTTTCAATCGCGGAACAACTCCGGAGGCATGCGGCCATTCCCAAGTCTGCTCTTTGCGTTTATATCTTGGAGCGCCAATCATTGCTGGGTTTCCACAAAGATAGAAGTCTGTATTTTCAGGGTTAAACTCGAGCTTACAGTATTCTTCTAAGACGCCCTCAGCAAGTAAATTTTGAATTCGTTTTCCTTTTCCAGTTTCACGGGTTGATGTTGTGTAATAGAAAAAATTAGGATTATCAGTCTCTAGCTCTCTGTAAGCATCTCGATAAGCAAAATCTTTCTCGAACCGACATGAAACTGCACTCACTATTTTAATATTGCGATTTTCGCTGAGTAATTGAGCAATCATTTGCGTATGGGGAGCCTCTCCAGTGCCACTTGCCAAAAAAACAACGGTATCAGCTTCAGGCCGTAGGTGCTCTAATGAATAGGAGCCAATTCCTTTCTTACCCATAAATATACGATCACCGATCTTTGAACTGATGAGTCTAGGCGTAAGCATGGGAGGCTTCTGCTCATCATTGTTCACCAGAACAATGTAGAAATATACAACGTTATCTTCAAATCGATTTAAAAATGACTTCGGATTAACAGAGATGCTGTATGGCCTCTTAATTACCCGCTGATATTGCTTTTCCTCGGGGTTAATCTCACTTGAGGAATAAACAGGTTTTTCCCATCCGCCTAAGCCGAGACTTACATACTGACCAGCCAGAAATGTATCAAATTCAAGATCAGGTTTGACTCCTATGACAAATAGATCTTCATGAACTCTTTGGAAATCAGTTACTGTAGCATTGTAAAATTTTTCTGAAAGTTCTTGAGTATCGATTTGCATAGTTCCCCCTCATTCACATAAGTTTAAACATTAAACCCACTATGTACTCTTACTCTTTGAAAGGCCTTGACCCATTATGCCCCCCAGAAATTCTGGACCTTCAACGGCAAATCGAAATTCCGTATGTAGATTTTAACGGATGTTCTAAAACAGGAAGCCTACTTATTCATCATAGTATCGCAGAGGAGACAGAGCAAATTTTCAGGACAATTATTAATTTAAGATTTCCTATCGCTCGTATAATTGATCTTGATGAGTATATTGATCCAAATACTGGTAAATGGTGCGATTTAATATCGATGCAAGCCAATAATTGCAGTGCTTTTAATTACCGTTCAATGATTCATAAAACCAAACTTTCGTATCATGCTCTTGGTCTTGCTGTGGATATTAATCCGCTGATTAATCCATTTTTTAAAGGAAATACGATAATACCCTCAAATGCGACCTATGTTCCTGGTAAGCTAGGAGTACTAACATCGGATCATCCCGTTGTTAAATTATTCGAAGATCATGGATGGACCTGGGGTGGACATTTTAATGAGATAAAAGATTATCATCATTTTGAGAAATTTCATCCTGATCTCGAATATTGGGAAAACCGACTGAAGGAGTCTCATGGAAGTTGAGAAATTAATCAAGTTTGAACTAAATGGCCAATATATAGAAGTTCAAACTGATCCAGATAAATTTCTACTTTGGGTCTTACGGGAAAACTTAGGATTAACTGGAAGTAAATTTGGTTGCGGACGAGGATTGTGTGGTTCATGCAGTGTCTTGCTTAACGGACGGCCGATTCGCTCGTGCATCACGGCTTTTAAACTTGTAGCCGGGATGAAAGTAGAGACTATCGAAGGAGTATCACAGGGAGAAAAACTACACCCTGTTCAGCAAGCGTGGTTAGAAATGGACGTTCCACAATGTGGCTATTGTCAGAGTGGTCAGATAATGAACGCCAAAGCTCTTTTAGATGAGATCGAAGAACCAGATGAGGCCACCATAAAAGCTCGTATGAGTGGATTAATCTGTCGTTGTGGGACATACACAAGGATTTTAGCAGCAATAAAAAGAGCCAGTAAAATCAAGAAAGAAGAGCAATCATGACAGATATAATTTGTATGAATCGTCGTGATTTTCTGAGAGCCACTGGTTTGGTAGGCCTTGGGTTGATACTTAATATACCGCTCGAAGCAAATACAATTGATCGATCTTTTAGCCCCGGGCCGTTCGTGCGAATTGAGCCAGATGGTAAGGTTATCATTACATTGTCGCGATCTGAAATGGGTCAAGGAGTTTACACAAGCCTACCAATGATTGTGGCCGAGGAGCTGGAAGTAAATTTAGATGAAGTAACGATAGAACAAGCCGAAGCTGAGTTTCGATACGGAATCATGGCCACCGGTGGAAGTAATAGCATTAAGTCGATGTTTAGACCGCTTGCTAAAGCAGGAGCTACGGCAAGAGAAATGTTATTAGCTGCTGCGTCCACTAAACTAGGTTTAAGTTTAAGTAATTTAAGAGCGCGTAATGGAAGAGTTGAAGTTGTTGGCAGCGACGTAACTATAAAATACGGAGACTTAGTAAGTATTGCCTCTCAGCTTGATCCCTCAGAGTTCAAAGTTGACCTAAAATCCAGAAAAGATTACAGAGTGATTGGTGGTAAAGGGAGGCGTCAGGATACTTTGGCTAAAATTACCGGAAAGGCTACTTTTGGAGTTGATGTAGCACTTGACGATCTCTTGATCGCAACGGTAAAAAAATGCCCTTACGTAGGTGGAATATTAAAACGCTGGGATTCTAAAAAGGCATTGCAAATTAAAGGCGTTCACCAGGTTATTCGAGTTGACCAACATCTGGCAATAATTGCGGATAGTTATTTTACAGCACAAAAAGCGGCCGATATTCTAGATGCAGATTGGTCGCCCTTAGAAGACTTTTCCAGTGATTCGGTTCGTCAATCTTTACTAGAGGCTAAAGATCAAAAGGCTTCCGAAGGCTTTGAGTTGGGACAACGTCCCAATACAGATAGCGCTGATGTTTTATCTGTAGATTATGAAGCCGGTTGGCAAGCTCACGCGACCATGGAGCCGCAAAACTGTACCGTCAAGTATAGTCCAACTTATATTGAAATCTGGACACCGACGCAAGTACCAATTTGGGCTAAAAAAACAATCGAATCATTCACAGGGCTGAGCCCTTCTCAAGTTCGTTTTCATGTAACTTTTCTAGGTGGCGGTTTCGGACGGAGACTTGAGCGTGACATGATTATCGAAGCAGTTAAAATTGCACGTAAAATAAAATCTAAGAAACCGGTCAAGGTCATTTGGAGCCGTGAAGCGGATATGCGTAATGATTTCTACAGACCGGCTAGCCTGCATTGTATGCGAGCAAGTTTCGAAAATGCTAAGTGGTCTTCTGTAGAACACAAATTAGTTAGTGATTCAATCCTTGCATCTAAATTTGGCCAAGGAACTTTGGGACCTAACAAAGTAGATCCTACAGCATTGGAAGGTAGTCGCTTTCATGCCTATGAAATTCCATATCAACGTGTTGATTACAAATATGTTGATTGTAAATTGCCTATTGGGTGGTGGCGCGCAGTTTATGACTCTCAGAATGCTTTTGCTAAAGAATGCTTTGTAGATCAAGTTTCCCGTAAATTAAATAAAGATCCTGGTCTATATCGTGTTGAACTGCTGAATTCTAGTCCCAGGCATAAGCGTGTCTTGCAGGAAGTCCTTGCGATGTCAGACTGGGATAAACCAATCGCAAAAGATAAAGGTAAGGGTTGCGCAGTTCACAAGTCATTCAATACCTATGTTGCTATGACCTGCGAGATTTCCCTACGTAATGATAAACCAGTGGTTGAGAAAGTATGTGTGGCAGTTGATTGTGGTTTGGTAATTCATCCTCTTACGGTAGAGGCTCAAGTTCAGGGCAGTATCGTTTTTGGTATGATGGCTGCACTATTTGGAGAAATTACGGTACAAGATAGTCAGGTCGTAGAGAGTAACTTTCATCAATACTGGATGCCGCAGATTCAGGATATGCCCAAAGTAAACATCAAGATTATCGATAGCGATGAAGCGCCAACTGGAATTGGTGAGCCAGTGGTTCCGCTTGTAGCTCCAGTGATTGCTAATGCATTATTCGACCTGACAGGCCAACAACCAACAAGAATTCCGTTTAATACCTAGCCCGTTCGACCAAATATGAAACCTAATTACATGGAAATAGGTAACAATAAAGGTGTTTCAATTAAAGCTTGGATAAAGGGCGTGCCAGTGGACCAACAAGCCATTGAGCAATTGTACAATACGGCCAAACTTAATATGATTTATCCTCATTTAGCAGTTATGCCAGATGTGCATTGGGGCTTGGGCGCTACAATCGGCTCAGTAATACCAACAAAAAATGCGATCATTCCAGCAGCGGTAGGAGTGGATATAGGGTGTGGGATGATGGCGGTGAAGACCTCCTTAAGAGCTTACGATTTGCCTGAGTCTATGTCGGAAATCAGATCAAATATTGAAAAAGCTGTTCCTCACGGTAAAACCTTTAAGGGTCGTGATAAAGGAGCTTGGCAAGACCCTAAGAAGCCGCAGATTAATGCATGGAAATTATTAAAGAATGGTTTCAATGAAATATGTGCAAATCATCCTATGATTAGTGAACGCGTCAATCATATTAATCATTTGGGGACGCTTGGTTCAGGGAACCACTTCATTGAAGTTTGTTTGGATGAAGACCAATTTGTCTGGTTTATGTTGCATTCTGGTTCGCGCGGTGTCGGTAATAGAATTGGTAGATACTTTATAGAGCATGCAAAGAAGGAAATGGGTCGTCA
This sequence comes from uncultured bacterium, assembly GCA_964603885.1. Taxonomy (GTDB): domain Bacteria; phylum Muiribacteriota; class UBA6191; order UBA6191; family UBA6191; genus JAYZAC01. The sequence continues at coordinate 2,540 of CAZRWM010000093.1, read as the reverse complement.
TATTAAAAATCTACCCGATGTTAACCTGGCATATTTTAGGGAAGGAAACCCCGGTTTTGACGATTACACGGAAGCTGTTGCCTGGGCTCAGGATTTTGCAAGAATCAATCGCGAGTTAATGATGCAGCAGGTTATAAAGGCAGTTTCGAAAAGTCGTGGTATCCCTTCTTTTGAGCTAATAGATCAAGCTATAAACTGTCACCACAACTATGTGTCTTACGAGTCGCATTTTAACAGCAAACTTTGGATCACTAGAAAGGGAGCTGTTAGCGCTGCAAGAGGCGAATTAGGGATTATTCCTGGAAGTATGGGGGATTGTAGTTACATAGTGAGGGGTAAAGGAAACATAGATAGTTTCAGGAGTTGTTCCCATGGTGCGGGGCGAATTCTATCGAGAACTGAAGCCAAAAAGCGCTTCAGTCTTGAAGATCATATAAATGACACAACAGGAGTTGAGTGTCGCAAAGACTTATCTGTTATTGATGAAACTCCGCGTGCATACAAGCCAATCAAGAAAGTTATGCAAGCGCAACAAGACTTAGTTGAAATAGTACACACCTTAAAACAAGTGATCTGTGTTAAAGGCTAATTAAATTGATATTTATCAGAAATCTAAAACATTAAAAACTTTTCAAACAGCAAAGTTATAGGGATCTCATTTTTAGTATCTATCCTTATATCTGTTGCATCAACTCAATACCTAAAATTGAGAAAATGCACTAATGCGGAGGTTGAAAGAATGCTTAGGATGATAAGATTTTGTTTTCTATTAATTGGTTTGTGCCTCAATCCAATTATAGCTGATGAAACTGAGTTAAAAGCTGCTGACTTTCTATTTAAGGCCGAGGTAACAGGCATCAACATGGATTGGGGTACAGAACAAGGCGAACCCCTAATATATGCAAATCGAGCGTTTACCGGATTAAGAGTTAACGTGCTTGAATTCAGTGCTGTAGACCAAGAGCTCATCGATACCGATTTTGAATACTATCTCGATAATAACTCTCAAGGCATTGAATTATTCTTTGAAAATCGCATCAGTCCAAAAGAAAAGTATTACGAGACTCTAAAACAATATAAGGGAGCTTTTGGCTTGGGAATAAAAGGTACACTGATGGTATCTGGCAAATTTAAGATCAGAAAAATTCGCAAAACAGTACCAATGGGATTAACTGGATCTAGACAAAAGACAATCTATGTAGCCACAATTGATCAGTCACCATACAATAGTAATAATCAAGAATTTAGAGTGGAAGGATCTTGGAGCGTAGTTTCTGAAAAAACAGTACAAGTGCCTTTTTCTGGTGAGCTGTTGCAGGCATTTCGTGGAATTAGAACCAATGGTCACAAGATGTACTCCGTACCAAACTATCAGTCTTGTTACCATTCTATTTTAATTAATCTGAATGAATGGAGTATCACGGGTGACTCATCTTTTGATAGGTGGTTGACCTTAAAATCTAAGAATCTCAAAACTGATATCAAGAACGTTTGGCGCTACACTGAACTGTATGATCAATTCGAAATATATCGGAACGTAAAAGATAGTAGATTCAGGGGTAACGTAAATGTGGCTGGTATATTAACAATGAGACAATATACCCTACAAAATGGATCTAGCTTTATTAACGTGCGAGCATCGGTTGAGACGATTGAAGCTCCTGAAAATGTAGTACAAACGAAAGTCGAAGTGGTACGACTGAGAGCTAACCTTAACTCAATATATAAAAATGCAAGAAGTTCCTCTGAGAAATTTCCAGGAGATATAAAAGTAACTTTTAACGCAACATCTTATGAGACTCCTGAAGATGTTTTGATTAGCGATAAGTTTACGAAATTCATCGAAGAGCAAGTTTTCGAAAAAAACCATGAATGTAGGCTAGAGTCTTACTCAACAGCAATCAATTCTATCTTGGCCCACAGAACAGGTTTTTTTACATCAGGTGTAAGAGGTACTATAGAGGTAATAATTGATTTAGAGTCTATAACTAACACCTTGAGTGACGGATCAAAAATAACAGAATATCGTTATGGTTTGAAGGCTGTTAAAGGACCGCTTCGAAACCACCGTAAAGATTTATTTGAGCAATCAAAAACGCAAAAGCAAGCCCAAAGGACAATTAATTTTCACACATTATACCAAACCGAAAGTTTATAACTTTCTCTATACCGAAGCATAGGAGCCGCAATGGTTGCGGCTCTTTTTTGCGTATACCAATATTACTGAACTCTCAATCGATCTTTTAGAGTTCGAATTTCGGTTAGAATCAATTCGAGTTTATCGGCTCTTTTTTTAAGGCTAGAAATCCACATCAGAGCGCAAAGCCCAAGAAGTAAACCTAGGCCCACCAAGGTACTACCGATTGTAATGAAAAGGTTTTGAAAATTACTCAGCGGAGCCTCTGCAATAACTTTGCTTGGCTGCAAAGTAATCAATTCGAAATCTTGAAGAGATAAGGGTAATTTACGTGTGCGATAGGTGATGTTGTTTACAATGACTTCTTCCAAGTCAAGAGGAACACCTATGAAATCAAGTGACT
>CAZRWM010000092.1:4113-9640 GCA_964603885.1 uncultured bacterium | reverse complement strand
GGTAAGCAAGAAGAGGTTCAATTGCTTGGCTTAATGGATATGTCTCCCAAAGCACATGGCAAAATGCGGGCCGAAATTCAGCGAAAAATTCGTCATAAACTCGGTGACAAGCCGCTGAAGATATACACTCCTAGAGATGCTTCCATGGAAGCACACAACCATGCATATGTAATGGTTGGTAAAACTTTGGTTAATAGCGAATTACTGCGTGAGGGGCTTGGAGTAATGACTTCTGACTCTTCAATTGATCCCTTGCTTCTTCCTCAATTTGAAAAGTTTATGAATGAGGCCGTAAATAAGCGACGCGGAGTATGGAATCCGATCCATACACAAACCAAGGCTAGTGAAGTCCCCGGAATCAGGGTAAAGATTCATAAAAAATAATACTTATTCACTAATAACAGAAAGCTCTGCTTCATAATTCTGGTGATTATTATTATTAAAACGTAAGCCTAAGCCATCCTGGGTCTTCGCAGCTACACCTTCAACTTGTAGCAAGGGTCCCCATCTTCCGGAGAAAGTAGCTTGAGTCTGATTTTGGTTTAAAATGATCTGAAAATTTTGACTTGATGGATTCCCTTGACAGGTATAGTTAATTGAGGCTGTGCTCTGCTCTACACAAATGTTACCTTCGAAACTCATCGTTGGCTGGTAAGCCATGTAAGTACCGGACAAATTGAAGCGTTTTTCAGACGCTTGATCAACAACGGTTCCGCCTAAATATCTTAAGTGAAACTTATTGAATGGATGAGGAACTGTTTGTGACAATACAGGATTAGCTGGATTAAATTCTTTCTCTGGGTCACAACCAGTTATTACTAAATAGATAAGAACAATAAAACATACTAGCAGTCTCATCTAATTCTCATCGGAGAATTGAAAGAACCTGTTTACGGCGCTTCCGCGGATTAGTTGGCGCCAGGTAATCCGTCTGAAAATCTATGGTTGATAGGAGTCTTGCATTAAAATTGATTGCTGATTCAATAATTCAAAAAGCCCTTGCAATTGCTGCAGTTGACCTTGCATTTTTTGTCCTTGAGAACCTTTTATATTTTTTTGCATCTCTCGAAGACCCTGCATGAGCTGGCCTTGAAATTGTCGCGATTTCATTTGATTAACGAGCTGCTGTATCTGTGGGTTAGATTGAAAAGCTGAAAGCTGCCCTTCACTTATACTTTGATTCTGAAATTTCAATAAATGCTGCGCAGTGTTTCCTTGGATTAACTGCTGTATTTGTTGTGGAGTCATCCCTTTATACCTTGAAGCAGAGTCTCTATTTTTTTTGGATTTAGAAGCCTTTAAGCCAGGGGTACCCCGATATATTTTAGCTTTCTCAGTCTTGTCACCACGTAAATACAGCGTTTTGATTTCTCTATTCTTGACATCCTTAGGCTGCTGGTTTCTAGAATTTAAGAGTTTCCGGGCCTCCTCCAATGACTCGCCACAACCTACACAATGCCGCCAATGGACTTTATTATGTGTTCCACAATTTGGACAATACAATGCAAAAACACTCACACACGAGAGTAGAAACAATACAATTTGGACTTTAATCATAGTAGTCTCCGAACCTGGTACTTATATTATTAGTATAAACTTACTGTAATTTGTTACAAGCCTCTTGTGATTCATGAATCAAAACTTTTAGTGCTAAACTTCGCGTTAGGGTTTGCTATCACAATGCTCTCTTTTGAAGATTTATTGAATTCACACTCATCAAAATAAGATTTATCAATATTAGATACACCTTCGAATTTTGTATCTACAAAGGTACATTGCTGAAAATTTACACGTTGTAGGTCGGTATCAAGAAAGTGACAATTGAGAAATTCACACCTTTCGAATTTAAAGAAAGATAAATCTGAATTCGCAAATAGGCAATTTTTAAGCTTGGTACGAACAAACCTCGGAAAAATATTCTGCTCATAAGAGTTTTCGCAAATCCATTCACAACTTCCAAAATCCATCGATTCGAGAAGGGATTGCTCTACTCTTAATTTTGCAAGCAAACATTGCTTGGTCGAGATTTGCCGGATGATAGTATTTTTGAAACGAATACCACTTAAATCACTATTTCGAAACTCACCTCCGGCCATTTCACAAGATTGCCAAAGAGAATCCCTTAAAATACAAGATTCAAATTTAGTATTAGCAAAGTAAGCTTCTTCAAGATTAGCATTCTGAAAGCTAGAATTTATAAAAAAACAGGAATTTAATTCCGTCTGTCTTAGACTTGCTGATCTAAAATCACCTTCCAATACACTGACTTCTGACAAATTCATTCCAATTAGAACAAAACCTAATGCCTTAAAGCCTATTTCACTGAGCTTGTTAAAAGATTCGGAATCCCAATAAAATGAGTTATGCCAACAACATAGGTCAGACTCCTCCATCGTAGGATTTTCGCACCGATTTAATCCCGGAATAAAAAATTTACAGCGATTAAAATCAGTCATTAAGATCGCTACGCTGACGCCTCAGGTCTGCTATATTAAATCTAGAATGGTACATACTAATCAACCAAGTACATTAATTGTAGGGCCAAATATTTCACTTCAGTATACCCAACTTATAAAGCGTTTGCAGATCAACGGCGTAAATCGTGCATGGAAGACTATGAAATTTGCTAGTGGTAAGGGAGTCAACTGCGCAAGAGCTACCATGCAATTGGGTGACCAATGCTTACTTATGGGTTTTCTTGGAGGTTTCGAAGGTCAAGCAATTGAGGAATCTTTAAAGTCTGAAAAAATCAAAAGTGCCACTGTAGAAATGTCATCGGACTCTCGAGTTTGCTTCACTACAATTTATGAAACAAGCCAGGTAGAGAGTGAAAAGGATGATAATAATGGTTCCCATGAAATTATTGGAGAATGCCCCTCGGTCTCCTCGCATGAAGCTAAGCAATTCTACAGTAGATTTGAATCCGAATTGTCTAGCCAAAGATATGATAGAGTTATTGTTACAGGCACCTCCCCCATCGTCGATGGTACACCAACGAGTAGAATAATTATTGAAAAACTAATCGAACGCAAGTTTGCTGGCGTAATTCTAGACGTAAGTGAAAGATATCTGTCACAAATTAGAATACCTTCAAGCTGGGTATTAAAAATCAACTGGATTGAATTTTGTGATATTTATGGTGGTTCAATTGAAGCTGATTTGGAAGAAAGAAAAATGACCTTAAAGCGAGTACCTGTAGATAATGTACTCCTAACCAAAGAGTATGATGAGGCGATATTTAAGGTTAGTAACCGTATTCTGGAATCTAAACCAATGTTTGTGAGTAAAGTGGTTAATAGTATCGGTGCTGGCGACGTAGCTACAGCGAGCTTAACACATTTTGATCGTTTAGGGCTGTCGCCCGAAAATACTCTGGAGAAAGTACTGTATAATGCTAGCGAATCCTGCAAATATATGAAACCTGGAGCATTTGTTCATGAGCCTTAAAGTAATTTGTTACAACATACTCAGAGGAGGCCAATTCGAGGCTGGAAATCGTTTAGGTCAGATTATTGAGTTTTTAAAGACTCAAGATGCCGACCTTGTTGCCCTATTTGAATGTGATCAGTTTGAAGCTAACGACTTTAAGATTCGAAATGTTTTCGAGCGTGAATTGGACATGGAAGCCACAATTCACCAAACACATAGTAAAGCTCACATTACTTTACTTTTTAAAAGAGATTTAATACTCAAGCGAGCTCTAGGCTTTAATCGCTTCATGTATCACGGTATTTTGGGAGCAGAATTTGAACTTGAAGGATTTCCTTTTCGACTTATTGCAACGCATCTAAATCCTTACTCTAGTGAGCTTCGTCTCATAGAGGCCCAAATTCTAACTCATATTGCATTGCGATCAAAACATTCGCTGATACTCGGAGACTTTAATTGTCCTCCTGTAGGTACTGAAATTCCGTTACAAGATTTCAAGTCTACATTTCGAGCTAGAGTCTCAAATCAGAATGGAGAACTTGACACGCGCTCACTACAACATATTCAAAATAATGGATTTACTGATTTATGGAAATTGAAAAATCCAAACAAAGAAATTGGTACATACCCTACACCACTTGGTGAGAAAAATGCTGAATACCCTTTTCCTGTAAGAATTGACTATCTATTCGGATCGCAGTTTTTCGAGAAGCACTGTAGGACTTGTAAAGTTTTAGAAGACGAGGTACTTAAACAGACTTCCGACCATTTTCCCGTAATGGCCCAATTCGAGTGGTGATCTGAATGAAACCTAGTTTAGGAATACTTAGCATCCTAATTCTCGGCTGGCTAATTTATACAAATGGTTATCTGGCCTCTCAAGCCGACTATCTTAATTTAATGGGCCAAAAATTAGATACGTTACCATCCGGCCCGCATAGCGAAGATTATATTTTTGACTCAAAAAAATATACACTTTTCATACGTTGGGAGCCATGGTCGCCGAGTAGTATGATGAACATCGCAAATAGTAATGTTCTCTTCAAAAAGTTGTCCGAAAAAATCAATGTAATAGGTATTTGCTCACAATGGAATGACGGTATTAAAGAAATTAAACGAGCCAGAATTGCATTCCCTATATTATTTGATCAATCTCTGATTATAGATAGGAAATTTAAGAGTAAACAACTGCCTTTCTATGTTCTGATTGACCCCGAACGAGAAATTATTTGGCAAGGCACTGGGATTAGTGCTGAAGAATTAACTGAGATTATTTTTTCTTACCGAAGTCGCTGACTGTACCAAAGCGGTCACATTTCTATTGGTATGAGCCTTGCCTAATCTACAGTGTGCAAACTCTGCTTATATTTTTGTTGTCACTAATTCTTCACGGCCAGATTTACGCCTCTGAGGGCCTTGTGCAGACGATAAATTATCAGGGATTTATACAATCTCAGGAAACTGGTGCACCGGTAAATGACATCTTTTCTATGCATTTTTTCATTCACCCTGAAGGTGAATTACCACCCTTCAACACAAACGATGATAATATTTGGCATGAATTCTATGAAAAAATTAGCGTCAAAGATGGGGTCTTTTTTCAACGACTTGGAGTGTACAGTCCGCTCACAAAAGGCCTTTTTAGAACTGATACCCCGAAAGAATTAACTATAAAAATCGTACCATTTGGTACAAATGAGCAAGCTTCGTATTTAGGGCCCATGTCTATTGACGGAAACCCTTACTCGGTCTCTTCTGTTGCCAAGAAAGGGCCAGACGTTAAGGAGGGTACCTTAAAAATTATACCTTTTCGAGGAAGCGGAACGCCTAACAATGTGAATGCACTCTTAGAAATATATTCTCCAGAGGCTGTAGATGAAGTTTTTCATAACGTAGAAATTAATTGGACTAGGAGCGAAGTAGCGGAAGCTAACGTAGGTAAAGGTTTGATAATTGAATTTCCAGCAGACCTCAATTTGATTGACTATGAACCAACTTCCGCGAGTGCCGAAACTCCATGGGGTGAACAGTTAATTTCTCCCAGTGAAAACGTAGAAGACATTGCCGTTTATATCGAAAATGGAAAAATTGAGCTTGG
>CAZRWM010000092.1:0-4013 GCA_964603885.1 uncultured bacterium | reverse complement strand
GCATTGGAAGTTGGATCAAAAGATATTGGTTTTGATGGTAGTGTTGAGGAAGACTCAAGGGGTGAATTCACACTAGAGGGCCCCCTTCAGACCTCCGAACCCTCTTACATCAAATTATCTGGCACCGATAGCTTCGTTTATACTCCGAAGTTAGTCTCACCATATCCTAGTATCGATTCAAATACTAAATATCAAATATCTCCGGGGGGATTATCTGTTTTCGATAGTTTAATACTTGTAACAAGAACAGATATAAGTCGCGATCCCGACAATCCAGAATATATAGAAAATATCAGTGCTAATTCAGCACTTCAAAGTCCACTAAACGCTTATTCATTATTTGAGCTTCTTAGCACCGCTCCTGTCTGTGGTCCTTCGCATGGCAAAGATAAGTGGTATATGGCTCTAAGGGAGGATTATTGTGATGCGAAAGAAGGGATCAATCCCGATGATAAATACCACAGCATAGATCCATGCCAAGGAATAGCAAATAGTGAACTAGACGGTTACGATCTGGCCTGTGCTGATACCCTTTTCTCAGACCACCCAAACTTTGTTACTCAAGCTGATAATCCCAGTGAGGGACAAAAGTTTTTTGCGGGAAATCATGTGCACAACGTTTTAGAAGAAGCTACCGCTAAAATGTTGATAGATATTATCAATGCTTCCTCCCTTAGAATTGACAAGAAGTTACTGCCTCAAGATGCAGTAAATAAAACGGTGGTTAATACACTCACAGGGGTTAATGTATTCCAAGAAATTAGAGCCGCGGATAAAGTTGTTGCGGCAATGGCTAATGGTCTCGAGGTGGATGCATACATCGGTACGAGTCATTTGAGCAAGGAGTTTCCGGCACAAATAGGATCTCTCAGCTCAGAGGTTAACAGCATCGAGTTTATTCATGAATCGACTAATACGGAAGTCGGGCTCAATGTCGCTACGGGTGATTCGACTTTTGATAAGACAGTCGAAATTGGAAAACATCTCAATGCCCGAGGGGATATTAATATCCAAAAAAACCCTTCAGGAATTGCAGGCGGAAATTTAAAGTTTAATCGTAAAGCTGGTGGTCGCCCACCTTACTTCTACATGCCAGGCGAGACAGTAGTGTCAGGCGATATTACATTTCCTACTACCGTAGGGGTCAATCAAAGAATAATGTCGGGAATGAGTGCCTTAAAGGCGGAAAGGCTGATCGATCTGGACGATCAAAGCTACGTTATTCTTCCAAGAGAAAAGTCAATACTCCAAGATTTGACTGTCACTGGTGAACTTATTGTCGATTACAAAATGAACGTGGAAGGCTCGGCAGAATTCTCTGGTGTAGTCTCTGCGGAGGATTATTTAATTTCAAATGTCAAAATAAAAGCGGAAAGATTCTCCGATTTAGATAACTCCAATTACTTTGTAGAGCCATCAACTACAAGCATCTTAAGAAGTTTATTCGTCGATAATGAACTACTTGTTAAAGGTAATTTCACGATGGAGTCAGACTTAAAAATTTCGGACTTGCTCACTGTAAACAATTTTGAAAGTCAGCAAAATCTTATAGTTCAAGATAGTAATGCAGCTGTGAAGAGTCGCAAAATACTTGATAAAAATAGTAATTCAGATTATGTGATTGATCCGTCCGAAACAACTAAACTACATAGCTTACAGCTGGAAGACGATGGGACAGATTCGGGTGGCAATCTAAATATCGATGGTGACTTAATTTTAGCCAATGCTGTGGTTCACGATGGTTCGGCAACAATAGAAGGTTTTGTAACCGCAAATGAATTTGTACACGCTCGTAAACTTATTGATCAAGACAATAATGCGTACGCTCTCGATCCAAATGATGAAAGCATTTTTCAGGCTGTACATATAGCCAACTCTTATGAAAATATTCGTAAAACAACTGTGAGCGACAGACTTCTGGTCTCTCAAAATGTAAGTTCCGATAGCTCGCTTGTATTGGAAGGTGACTTAGTTATTCAAGAAAATTTAAGCTGGGTTGATAGCTTTTCAATTATCCACTCAGAGCAGGAAAAATTTAGCCTCGACAATCTTGGAAATATGACGGCTGGCAGCATCAATTTGGATTCTGATTTATATCTCGAGGATTTTGAAACTCAAGGTAGCCTCAATGCCCAAGGTGGAGATCTCAACTTTAATGCTGATACCAGTATGGACAAATTCACAGTAATTCAAAGTAGCTTGATTTCCATGCATCCGAGCACCTATCAAACGGTTTTCAAAATTGAACCTAATGGTCATATGTTCGTACAGAATGATGTCAACTTCAAGGGTAAACTTCGATTCGCTGACAAGATAGATATAACTACTATTCAAGTTAAATTCCAGCAGTTAAAACGCCAGAAAGGCGTCGGGCAAACCTTTGCGACGACTTTGAGAGTTTCCGATCAAAGTAACAGTATAACTACAGTTAATGTGGGTATAACAGGGCAAAAAAATCTTACAATTGCCGGATTAGATGCTGATCGACTGGAATTTACAACCGGCACCTTTCAGATATACAGAGATCTTGATTCACAATCCTCTCGATATATTGATCCATCGAGTGAATCCGTCGTTGAAGAATTAGAAATTATGTCTAGCTTGTATGCAGAGAATGCTTTAACAGCACCTTTTGCGGTAGATCTCGAAAATCAATATATACTTGACCCGAATTCAAATACCAGATTGAAGTCTTTAGAAGTTCTCGAAAGTGCAACTGCAGAGCAAGTCAAATTATCCAATCTGATAATTGACACCCAAAATCAGAGTAGTGGGGTTAGGATTCTCGATGCTGACTCTCTTATAATTCAAAAATCCAGTGATATAAGTTTTACGGGAAGCTCGTATTTCAGAGGCTCTAATATTCATGTAAACCAAAACTCTGGCCTTAGAATTTCCTCATCCACATCTACTGGACAAGGAATTTTAATGACACCCGGAGATTTAGATGTATTGATTAATAAAAAAAATGCGGATCATCTTCATCATCATGATTTCTTCGGTGGAGTAGAGATTTATGATCTCGCCCGAAGGGATATTAACAATTCAATCCCTGATGATATCAACCCCACTGCCCCTACTAAAGCTTTGCATGGTCAATACATGTTCACATCCGAAGGTACTGTAATGTCAGTTAGACCCGATTCAGATTCGAATACAAACCCTCTTTTTGCTGTCTACTCTGATACTGGTAGTCTATTGATGGGCGCATTGAGCTCAGGAACCGTTCTAGCTCAAATTTTCAAAGGCTCCGGTGCTCAGATCAGCAATATTGCAGGTGCAGGAACTAGCTACTCAGCAATTATAAGCGGCACGATCGATTCACTTAAAATTGGGAATAATAGCTTAGTTTCTAGGGTGTTTGGCGACAATATTATTTCTAATGACAAGGTTAATGATAGAACAATTAACGGCACTCACATTCAAGCAAACACTTTCGATTCGAATTCTATTGCAAATAATGGCGTACTTGGAATTGACTTGGATGATAAAAGTATTTTGAACCGCCATATAAAAGCTGGTGAAATTGATGGTACTCTTTTGCAGAATAAATCTATCAAAAGCTATCATTTACTTACTGATCAAATTTCAATCCAAAAAATTCAGTCCAAAACTTTAAGCGCTAGAGTCTTCGCCAATCAGGCATTCAATTCAGAAAAAATCGTAAACCAATCCATTATTACAACCCATGTATCAGAGGGAGCCGTCAATTCAGATAAAATTGTTTTAGACTCCTTGATTGATGCAAATTTCGACGATTTATCGATTGCAACCGCAAAAATAAAGCAAGATGCTGTTCAAAATTCAGAAATAATACAACTAACTCTTACAAATTCGGACTTTGGCTCAGAATCAATTACTTCTGTTAAAATTTTAGACCTTACTATCATAGAGTCAAATATTAGTACCAATACACTTGGTGGCTCGGTATTAGCTAACAACTCTATCGATTTTTCAAAACTCGTATCTTTCACTATTAAAACGGAAGATATTGAAAATTCGACGATTACCTC
>CAZRWM010000091.1:0-9764 GCA_964603885.1 uncultured bacterium | reverse complement strand
CATGGCGAGCTTCCGCTCCTGGTCCCGAACCTAAAATAAGAGGTAAACTACCTAACACAGTAGAAAGAACCGTCATGATAACGGGTCGTAATCGATGGCGAACGGCTTCTTCTATTGCAACAGGTATAGAGCAGCCTCTGTCTCGTGATTGTTCCATGAATTCAATTAATAGAATGGCGTTTTTGGTCATTAAGCCAACAAGCATTATAAAACCGATTTGACTGTATAAATTAAAAGACTGACCACTTAAAATAAGGGCAAATACCGCAAGGGCCACTCCAAACGGTACTGTAAATATTACAATAATCGCACTATTGAATGATTCAAACTGAGCCGCTAATACAAGAAATACCACCAATAAAGAAATACAAAAGGTGATTAATATCTGACGACTTGATTCGTTTAATGTTGCAGCTTCACCGAGAAAAATAAAGCTGCAATCGGAGGGTAATTCGGACAGCAAAAACTTTTGTACTTTTTGTACTACTGCGCCGATTAAAATCTTCTCATCAAGACTAACACTAAGCTCAATGGCTCGCCTCTGTGCGTGACGATCTAATTCAGCTGAAACACCTCGTTCACGAACACTAATAAGAGCTTGGAGGGGAATGAGTTCATTATTTTCATTGGTAACGAAAATGTTTAAAAGATCGTTCGGATCTTTAATTGATCCCTTGGAGCTACCAACTACAAGGGCAATAGCCTGATCATCTATACTCAAATCCAACATATCATACTCATCAACCATCACTTTGAGAGTTTCGGATATGGTATCCATAGAAACATCCAAGTCCCGTGCCTTGTCTCTATCTATACTGTATTCGATTTCAGGTTGAGAAGTATCAAATTGAACGGTGACATCCTTTACCTCAGAAATCTCTTCTTGAATTTTCTGTGATATCAATAGAGCTACATCGTGAATTCGGTCGTAATCTGTACCAAGTATGGCGAATTTTAATCCACGCCCGGCCCCACGAATTTTTAAGCTGCGAGGCTGACTAACCGTGACTCTAATACCAGGTATTTTTCTAAGTTTAAAACCTATCTCTGAGGCCAAATCCATCTGAGAGACTTCTCTTTGGTCCCAGTGATGTAGTAATGCTTTAGTGTACACCCTATTTTTATCCCAGCGACCGACAACAGTATATACATCTCGGACGGTGCCCGCCTTCACATATGGTTCGAGTACAGACTCTATCTTCTGAGATTGCCTGCCAGAATATCTTAAAGAGACCCCATCAGGTCCGGTGGCTATTATGTTAATACTACCTTTATCTTCTTTGGGTAAAAGCTCTTTATCAAGATTCAAAAAAGTGAACACACCTCCGAATGCCAGCAATAAAGAAAGGACAATAACAAAAATTCTATATCGTAAAACAAATTTAAGGCTACTTAGATACAGATAAGTTATTTTCAAGCCTGCTGCTTGGAGAAAGGCTCTAAAATAGCTAATCGATGGATTTGGATCATCATCGGGTAAACGGGATGCCATTAAGGGACACAGTGAAACTGCAACAAATGAGCTTATGACTACCGCAATTGCTAGAACTAAACCAAACTCACGAAAAATTCCACCAGCTTCTCCCGGAAGAAACGCAATCGGGACGAAAACCGCCACAAGAGTAACAGTAGTTGCTACTACAGCAAAAAACACTTCCTGAGTACCAATAATCGCTGCCACTAGAGAAGGTCTGCCTTCATTACGATTTCGCTGAATATTTTCAAAAACTAGAATGGCATCGTCAACAATCAAACCACTGGCTAAAACAAGCGCTAAAAGGGTCAGCAAATTGATACTGAACCCAAACAGCCATATTGCTGCTATTGTGCCGATTAGGGAGATTGGCATTGTTACAGCAGGAATCATCACAGCTCTTAGCTGACCGATGAACAACCATATGAGCAGTAACACCACTAGAATTGAAATCATAAGCGTAAAAACAACTTCAGTTAATGCACCTTTTATATAGACAGAGTCATCTGAAACAGTGCTTATTTGGTAATCTCTTACGCGAGAATTTAGCTGAGCTATTCGATCATTGACCTGCTTTGATATTTGTATAGTATTGCTACCAGACTGACGAATAAGCTCTAACCCTATTACCATTTGGCCATTCAACAAGGTGTAAGAATCTGCTCGCTCTGGCATCCAAGCCACGGAACCTAAATCGCCAATTCGAATACTATCTGTCACCATCAAACGCTCGAGGCTAACGGGATCAATGACTGAGGCATACGCCCTAATTAGCAACTCTTGGTCAGATGACTTATAAGAGCCGGCAGGCACATCAAAACGAGCAGTTCGCAAAATACGTAAAACATCTCCTACATTGATGCGAAATCTAGCTAATCTCGCTGGGTCGAGCATAACTCTAAGCGTTCTTGCTTGTAATCCTTCAAGTCTTACATCAGCAACACCTTGAATAGAATCCAGCTGGGGTACCACTTCTTTTTTAATACGCTCAGCAAGTACTTGTTGAGGAAGGCTAGAACTTGTAGCGCTTAGCTGAATAATCGGTTCTGCATCTGAATCAGCCTTCACAACAACTAATTGAGTAATACCTTCAGGTAACTTTCGCTGAACACGATTCACGGCCTCGCGAATATCACTGGCAGCAACATTTAAATCAATAGATGGACTAAACTCGGCTCTTAGTCGCATATTATTCTCTTCACTTGATGAAGTAATATTTTTTACGCCCGAAACTCTAGATACAGCACCTTCGATGACCCTGGTTACCTCAGAATCCATAGTTTTGGGCGAGGCACCCTTGTATACAGCTCTAACTCCAACAACAGGCCTATCTACATCAGGCAATTCTCTAACATCGATTCCGAGATAACTGGAAATTCCACCAATAATTATAAGTAAGTTCAGAACAATAATTAATACGGGGCGACGTATACCGAGCGCAAACCAGCTATCTCGATATGGAATCATGAATCATTTCCCAGTACTTTTACAGCTAGCCCATCTCTTAAGCGTTGCAAACCCTCTATAACAACTTGATCACCAATTTGTACAGGACCCTCAACGAGTACCATAGAGGCTTTACGAGCTTCCACTTTCACATCAACCTTATATACCGTGCCTTGTCTTACTATCCAGATATAAGCGCCGCTGCGACTCCATTGTAATGATATTTCGGGTACAGCCGGAAAAGATTCTCCAACAATCTCCCAACGAGTGATAAATGACATACCAGGGCGCAAGCGATCTTTAGAATTATCAATTTGCGCCCGCACCATTAAAGTCCTGCGCTTAGGGTCAACTCTGCTCTCTTGGGCCGTTAATATAGCTTGAAATGTTTGACGCGGAAACGCGGGAGTAGAAGCTACAATCTGTTGAATTGTATTATTTTGCAATCTGCCCGCTAAAGATTCAGGTACTTCGAAATCCACATGCAATATCCTGCGGTCGTCTACACCGGTAATTAATGAAGAAAGGTTGACTCGATCGCCTGGGTCAACATTGGGTATACCAACAACCCCATCAAAAGGCGCCAAAATTTTACGTTTTGATAGATCCAAGCGCCTCTGCTCAATTTCTAATAGTGCAGTATCGTGATTCGTTCTTGCTCGATCTAACTCGGTCTGACTGGAAGCTCCGGTTGGTGTTGCCTGCATAAAACGTTTCAAGGTTTTTTTTGCGTCAGAATATTTGAGCCGAGCTAATTTGAGCGCTAACTGAGCCTCACGATCATCCAATTGAACAAGTAATTGACCTGATTTAACCTTATCCTGAGTCTTAAAACTAACCTTTACAACTTCTGCCGATACTTCGGGATAAATTTCTGCAGACAATCTAGCCTTACCGGTACCCAAAGCTTCAAAAACCCTATCACTACGCAATGTAACAATTTTGCTAGTAAGTACTTTAACTTTAGAAAATCCTTCAGTTCTCGTACTAATTTTTACCGACGAATCAATCTTGGTACTAAAATAATTAGAACCAAAAGCCAGAACAGCGACAACTGAAACGACTAAAAAAGTCACAAAGCTTTTGATGATTGTCCTCCCACCCAAATTGTATTGAGTTAATAATATATACACAAATTAACAATCAACTCCATCTATTCAAATAAGACTTTATAGCTTTATTTGATAAATGAATCCTATTTAAGAGAACATATAAGCAAAATTGTACATTTATCGTAAGGCAGGTAATCCCAATGATAACCGTCCATCATCTAGAGAAGTCTCGATCTCACCGTATTATCTGGCTTTTTGAAGAGCTTGAATTAGACTATCAATTAAAAACTTACTATCGCGATCAAAATACAAATCTAGCTCCAGTCGAATTAAAAGAAATTCATCCACTGGGTAAATCACCAGTGGTTACTGCTGATGATCTAGTTCTTGCTGAATCAGGCGCAATTATTGAAACAATAATAGAGCAATATGGAGAAGGGCGCCTCAAACCAGCAGAAAATAGTGCCGCAATGATCCGCTATCGTTATTGGATGCATGCGGCAGAAGGTAGCCTAATGCCGGCACTGGTACTTAAACTAATTTTTAGCAAACTTGAAACTACTCCGCCGTGGTTCATAAGGCCAATTAGTCGCGCAATATCCAAAAAGGTCAATGAATATTACATTATGCCCAATATTAAGGGTCTATTGACTCATATGGATTCTGAATTAAGTAAAAGTAAATGGTTTACGGGCGATGACTTTACAGCTGCCGATATCCAAATGAGTTATGGAGTAGAAGCTTTGTGTAGTCGCGATGAGGTGGTGAGCAATTATCCCAATCTCAAAGATTATTTTGAAAGAATCAAAGCAAGAAAAGCCTACCAATTAGCCGTTGCAAAGGGTGGGCCAAGGTTTCCAACTTAAAGAAAGGAGTCTCTGTGGGTAAACTAATTGAGGGAGAATGGGTCAAAAAGTCAATCATTACACTTAATAAAAAAGGTGCCTACGATAGACTACCTAGAACCTTTTTAAGCACGATTTCTAACGAGCATGAAATCTTTAAACCGCAATCAAACCGTTATCACCTATACGTAAGTCATGCCTGTCCATGGGCCACCAGAACGATGATTTATCGCAAATTAAAGGAACTTGATACACATATTAGTGTTAGTGTTGTGAATCCAGATATGCTCGAAGACGGTTGGATATTTGACGACTCCTTTAACGAAGCAACCATTGATCATCTGCACGGCTTTAAGTATTTGCGTGAAGTCTATCAAAAGGCTGACCCAAAAATTACAACCAGCGTCACTGTACCCATTTTGTGGGATAAACAGACCGATACCATAGTAAATAATGAATCATCGCAGATTATCAGAATCTTTAACTCTGCATTCAATGAACTGACTGGTAATCAAGATGATTTCTACCCAACGAGTAAGAGGCTGGAGATTGATCGATTCAATGAACTAATTTACGAAAGTATCAACAATGGCGTCTACAAAACTGGTTTTGCAACAACTCAGGAATCCTACGATACAGCTGTGAGCAATCTATTTGAGGCCCTTGATAAACTCGATGGAGTATTAGCTAATTCAAAATTTTTAACAGGTGATTTGTTTAATGAAGCTGATATTAGACTGATACCAACCTTGCTCAGATTTGATCTAGTTTACGTGACTCACTTTAAATGTAATCTCAAACGAATTATCGATTACTCAAACCTAAGGCGTTACATGAACGATATGTTATTAATACCTGCGATTGAAGAGACGTTCTTTCCAGATCATATAAAACGTCACTATTACTACAGTCATTCGAAAATCAACCCTTACCGAATCATCCCAAAAGGTCCCGTGGATTTAACATGAATAATCGAAGCAAGGATGCGTAAGAGGCCTACAACGTCACCGGTACGAGTTTCCCCGAATTTGGTTAAGAACTCAGGTGACTACAAATTAGAAATATCGACCTAGTGAAAAACCTCAATGAACCTTAACTTGGTTGCTTCACCTTACGTAAATATGGCTTTACAGTTTCCCAACCATCGGCATAAATTGACTTTGCCTCTTCGTTTGAGATAGAAGGGGCGATAATTACGTCTTCGCCTGACTGCCAGTTTGCTGGTGTTGCGACTTTGTACTCAGCAGTCAATTGTATAGAGTCTATCACCCTCAATATCTCGTCAAAATTACGACCCGTAGACATTGGATAGGTCAGGGTCAGTTTTATGTTCTTGTCTGGCCCAACTACAAAAACAGATCTTACAGTAGCATTTGTTAATGCTGTACGGGATTCAGCACTACCTGATTCGTCAGCAGGAAACATACTATACAGTTTGGACACAGTCAGATCAGTATCAGCTATCACAGGATAGTCGATTGAAGTACCCGCAAGGTCCTCAACATCTTTAAGCCATTCCTTATGATCTTTAATGTTATCTACACTTAAACCAATCACTTTAGCATTACGTTTCTCAAATTCTGGCTGTAATGTGGCCAGCTTAGCTAGCTCCGTCGTGCATACTGGAGTAAAATCTTTTGGGTGCGAGAATAGTACAGCCCAGCTTTGTCCAATCCATTCATGGAACTCGATCTTTCCTTGGGTAGTATACGCATTAAAGTTAGGCGCCTGATCGTTGATTCTGAGTGACATGATTTACTCCTCATCTATTATGCGAAAATCCGATCGCAATAATACATTAGAAGCAATTCATTGCCTATAGTATTTCTAGATTACCAGTGATACCACTAGTAGACGTCAAACTTTGAATTAGCAACGTCAGATTTCAATAAATCCCATATGGATTTAATATTCTTACGATCACTAAATCTCAAATCTGGCTGAGATTACTCACAGCCGAAAGAAAACTCTAGTAAATGAACCGATTTTTCAATATCGAGATACAACAGATGCAAGTATTGAAGCATACACTCTGCGGCCTCAATCATTGCCTCATCACTTTCAAAAAATTCGGGCTTAAAGGAACTCAACCCAAAGCGTCTATCGAAACGTAAATTGCCAAGAATCTTAAATTTTTTAGCGGCAAAATATATCCTGTAATACCAGTGAGACATCCCATGATGCATTTTAATGATAGCCGGTCCGTTGAAAGTATTGAGCCTCCAGCGGCTAATTTGATAACTATTTTCTTGCTCTTCCGGCAAGTAACTGGAATACAATGATAAGAAATCCCCGATAACTCCACGCTTAAAATTAGAGAGATGAAGCTTATGTTCTTCAGAGCTTAGCTTTCTTACTCGTGAAATTCTTTTAGATAAGTCAATATAAAGCGCAATTATTTTAATTAAAAGCTTCATATAACTATCTTTATTCGAGGAAGTTCTGGAGAGTAATTCTAAATTATCCGGTAAGTCCAGAATCAAGCCATAATTGTTTCGGTACTGAATATCATTAGACAGCTTGGTGCCTGCAATCGGTTTTTGAACATTTAAAATATCTTCTCTTTCAGCCTTGTCAAAATGATCTAGTCTAAGACGATGTTGCGCTCTGTGCACGTCATATTGCATGCTGTATTCATTCCCTTCGTAGTCATCGGCCAAGAAAATATCCTTCTCTTGATCTATAATAAGGTGCATATCTCCCTCCGAGAAAATATATCTTTCTCGAGATAGTAAATTGATATCATCAAAGAATTCACGACGTCCTTGGGCTTTTAATTCATCACTAGATGAGTAAGCCATGAAATAGGAGGGTAGCTTAACATTTACTCTAGATACTTGATCGGGTGAAAATACACTCTCATCATGCAGACAATTCTGTAAAAGGGTAACAAATTCTTCAAATTCAACGGAACTAGGCTTTAAGGGGTTTAATGACTCTAATAAATCTTGATCTCGAACTATGTACATAATGCTTTGTTAATACTTCAATAAGTCTCAATACAAGCCTTCAGCCTCTTCGATGTTATCAAAAAATCCTCTCGAAACACACGAACATATTGAACCATCGATTCAGTAGCTTTGATCAAATCCTCATCATTAGAAAAATGTAATGGGTTAATACCGGGTATCTGGATTCCCCGCGCCAGATTGAATTGACCCAAAGTGGTGTTCGCGACCCTAATATGATCTGTGTAAAAAAAAGTCAGACCGCTGGTACCTATTCCTTGATAAGGTTTGTGGTTCTTCCAAGAAATCGTCATTTTATCTAACTCAAACTCTCTTTCCCAATAATTTGCATCATAACTAATGTCCCTAGCCTGCTTCATTTTGATACCAATATTTTTATAAAGTGACATGAAAATATTACTGGTCTCATCAATCTGAAAGGTACTATTTTCGATAAATTCTTCAGTAGATAAGTCGCGAGCTCTCCGGCCGTTAAATAAACTCGGCAGGGATACGATATTAGTCCTTAACAAATTCAGTAAAGCAGTCAGATAACCTTCAGTACTGCCGAAATTCGAAGTAAACAAGTCTAAATTATCAGGCAGATCCACGATCAATCTAATTCTTTGACAGTCGGGCACCTCTCGAGTATCCATATTTAGCGCGCCATATTTTCCCTTTTTTGGGATAACATCTTTATGATTCAGTAGAATTTTAGAGTTTAGTTCGGCTCGTCCATTCATAATTGTAGCTTTTTTAGGATTTGTACGTGATTGAATCACAGCTTCCCTTTCGATCGATTCCGAACTAGTAATAAGCAAGCGATGAGTCCTACGGGTCACTCTTTGCAAATCGCCATGACAATAGTTTGGATTCTTAAAATATATATCGCGATCTTGATCAATGACTAGACAAAGTTCATCGCAAAAAAATAAGTATCTTATACGCGATACCAAATTAAAATCTCCAAAAAATTTATGACGTTTACGAAGGTTTGGTGTACTCATTTTTTTAGGGTTACCAATTAGCTCCGTTGGTAGATCTACTTTTATTCGAGACATATTTGCTTTGGTAAACAAGCCTTCATCGTTCATACAAGACTGCAAAAGATACACAAATTCATCAAACCTTCTTGAATCGGGAGCTAAAGGTTGAAAGGTGTAGGGATCAAAATGAGTAAGTGAATGGTTCATAAAGGTTAAAGGTAAAAGTTCTACCAATTGGGAAAAATAAATTCTAATACGTCAATTACAAATGGGATTTGTAACAATAAGCCTATTCCAGCATAAATTAGTCTACGTGTTTTCTCGGAATAGCTCTTGAAACGAGAATAAGCGTCAACAACTGGGCCCCAATTGGTAATTGCTGAAATTATTAAGACAAATCCCAATACAGACAGAAATAATGTTTCTGCTATCGCATCGTTCCATATACGCATAGATTTGGACCTCCAATTAAAATCGCCTAGGAAAATCTGATTATCCAATACCAAGAGCAAAACCAAAGATAGGATTTCAGAACTTGCGAGGTTTTACAAATATCTTCATGAAGTAAGGATAGATACTCCATTAAAACTACTGCCACATCAAATATAAATGATAATCAAAAAACTTAGAATCTATAAAAATTGGCGTACAAAAATACCTGTGTATTGTCATGCGTCCTCTTTCGTGAAATACAGGCAAAGAGGGTTCCTTTGGTATTATAATTGATTTCAAGGGCTGGGAGAAAAGACTGAAAATTACAACACAAAATTTCGACAATGCTATCTAATGGTGAAAAACCGCTATTAATTCTATTGATGCAATGAGGAAAAACCAAGCTTTCGGTTAGCACCGTCAGACTTTAGAAAATCCAATGCCGATTTGATATTTACGCGACCTTCACCAAAAATATTATCTTTACCATCCTCGCCAAGATCATTTGATGTCAAAGATATTAAGTGCTCAAGATCTTCAACACTCAGAGATGGTTCAGCTTGTTTTAATAAAGCTGCCAC
>CAZRWM010000090.1:0-9792 GCA_964603885.1 uncultured bacterium | reverse complement strand
GTCATGAAATGACTTTGAATAGACTGCCTCTTCCATCTGTTGTCTCCTGTGAACGGTCTGTGGCCTGTTTTATACCTTAACCAACCCCAATTGGTCAATGTTATAACCTATATGGTTAAACTTGATTCAATCTCTTGAATTTTTTTTATTGTAGCCTCCGCGTTTTTGTGTAGTATCGCAATCCCACCTTGGGCTGTCCACGAGTCCACATTTTTATCTAAATCATCAATCAATATTTTACGTAAATTTTTACGTAAAAAAATCGGCGGTACTTCAAGGTTCTGTTTTACATAGCGATCCTTATGAGGTTGGATGATTTTAGGAATATCGTAACCCAACTCACGCTCTATCCAGCGAAGCTTTCCTAGCCTGGAAAATCGACTATTTGCGGGGGTAGTCAAAATTATTCTCGGATATCTTCCCAAAAAATCCCAAAGTAATTTACCATCAGGTAACCAAGGCATATACTCCCAAAAGGACTGTGGTAAACTAGCGGTCATCTTATACCAATTATTCCCTAGGTGATGCCTCAATTTATCAATAGACTCGAACGATGGTAAACTTGACCAGGAAGGATTTGGTGATAAATCTTGAGGAATTTGTCTGATTATATGATTTTCAAAATCGGTCAATACACCATCTAAATCACAATAAAATATAAGCTGACATTTCACGCAAACAATTTAACATTTTAGACGTCACGCTACTTGGTTAACAGGAACTTTTATGACAAATAATAAATTAATTGTGATCGGATGCGGAATACTCGGTAAGCATATTTTTAAAAACTGGCAGGGTGGTTTTTTAGGCATTGTTCAAAGTCAAAATTCGATGCAAGAATTATCTGCATTGGGGATCTCTGGGAATATATCAATTCCAAGCGGCATTTCTTCAGAATCAGTAATTTTTGCCGCAAATGGTAGTGCAAATCAACTGAATGCAGTGCAAACATTTCATGCCTTAAATCCAAGCTTTACAGGAAAAGCAATTCTGATTAGTTCTACTTCTTTTTACCAAGGGGTTCAGGGACCCGTAAATGAAAACTCTACGGGTGGAAATACCCCTCGCTCGATGGCTTGCCAAAATTTGGAACAAACTTTTAAATCGATATTTAGGAAGGGTTGGATTCTCAGATGTGGTGGTTTGTTTCAGCCAGGCAGAGGACCGTTTGCTTACTTATCTCAAACCCGCCAAATTCCTTCGCTTCCTACGGGTCAACAATTAGCACTTTTTAGTTACCGAGATTTGCAACGCCTGGTGATTATTCTGCTTAATAAAAACAACGAGCAAATGTCTACTTTGCTTTGTACTCTTAGAACATGCCCCACTAGATATGATTACTACTCAGCGGCTTTTAATAAATTAAATATTCCCTTCAATCTTGCTGTAACAGAATCATGTGGACCACAGTATCAACCTGAGCTGTTGTATCAATTTTTTAAACCGATAGATTCCCATTGGAACGCTGCCTTGGAATGAACCATGCTAAATTAAGTTTGATTTAGCACAAAAGACTATCCAATTCGTCTAACTGACGCTCGAGTTTGTGTATGAATTGCATTATCTGTTTAGGACGTCTTGGTACCCAGGGCAAAGGGTTCGTAGGTACTTCGTGACGATCAAAATACAGCTTACCTGATTCTTGATTATCTGAACACATCAACCAATCAATTGTATCTGCGCCATCTGCAGGTTCGCGAAGCATACTCTTCGTGAAATTATAAAATGAGGGCATTCCCTCAAGTAATCCAGGGGTGGCAACCCATCCAGGATGCATACTGTAAAAGTTGCATGAAGATTTTATATAGGTTTGGGCTAAATATTCTACCAAGTGAATCTGATGTCTTTTATGAAATGCATATTGCTGAATACGATTGTAAGGCTCTTTGAGCTTGCCCATATATTCTATATTTAGGGGCGTGGGTAAAGCTCCTCCCGAGGTCACCAGAATGACACGAGACTGTTTACTAAATTTATTTAATCGGATCAATTGTCTGGTAAGCCAGGCTGGCCCCAAAACATGCAGTAAATAAAGGCAATCGATATTTATCTGATTGCATTTCGTTGGTTTCTCTTGTGGCATTGCACCGGCATTGAAAACCACACCATCAATTTTTGGGCAATCACTGACGAGGGTTTTCAGATCTTTCGGATCGGATAAATCTAGTTGTAGGTGAGTCACCACATTCGAAGCATTAGGCTTTGATCTGGATACACAGATTATCTGTAGCCCCCTAGATGTTAGTTTATCTACAAGCGACGATCCGATACCCTTACTTCCACCAGTTACTAGCACGGTTAGCTCATTTAGATTTTGCCTTATTTCGAAAGGTGCTTTAATACGACTAATTTTTCTTGTGCCAAATCCAAATGGATCCTTTAAAAAATTTAACGGGTTCATACCTTCCTCGAAAAAAAACCCTCCGAATTTCTCAGAGGGCTTTATCAATCTAATATTATGTAAAACTATGGAAATGCTTTGCGTAATTTTCCTATTTGATATTTTCCCAAACGATGTTGGTTACGTTCAATGAACATTTCAGAAACGATTTTCCATTCAGAGTCTTGAAGACCTTGTTCAATTGCTTCAATAACTGAACTTAGACCAAAAAAGAGACTACCAAAATAACTATCTTCACAATAGAAGAGTCTGTCTCTGGCTTCTTCACTCATAGAATTGACCGAATATACTCCCTTTCCCACCGGCACTTTTCGACGATAATCAACAACCCACTGGCGGAATTCTGGATTCGTTAGACGATATGCGTTTTTCTTTACATATTCTTCAACCAAAAGTGCTTTTGATTGGACTCCCAGGTAGGTTTTATCAGACATACTAATTACTTTCTGAAACTCTTTAGTCTCTAATTTCGCGCCCTGATTTTTCACATAACTTAACAAGACTAATTGGTCTAGCTGCTGTGCATTCATGTCGCGCCTCTTCAGAGTGCGCCAAACTAAATTACTAAAACTGTAGAAAGTGGTTGAGCGGTTCTTCAAGTGTACCGAGACAATTTGCCCTGCCCAGTTTTTAGCACTAGAGTCAGCATAGTAAGCATTTAGACTAAGAGTGTTTAATAATTTGTACAAGGTATCCATCGTAAACTTGCCTTGTCTTTTCACTGCATATAGCGCCGTGAGCTCGTTGGTGTATGACGCTTGCATGCCCAACATCTTCAAGGCTTCCACAAGATTCATGTAGCGGCGAGTAGTGAGTTCATGTGCCTGGATATATTGATTGGCCATATCGAATCGTTCGGTGTCTGTTTTATCTACCATCCCGGCAACTAAATCACTGGTCGATTGTTGAACATCTATTGTCTCTTCTGTATGAAGTGCATTAAAAATCCCGGAGCGATTCAAGTCATTCGAATCTGCTGTGGCAAAAGTGGGGAGAGACAAAAGACCCGCAAGTCCCAGTCCACATAGTAATTTTTTTCTCATGTCCATTCTCCTAGAATAATTAAAGGCTTTACTTGGCCACTTTTTTAATGACGATTTCGATTTTGTATACCCCTTTAGTAAAAATAAACTGATTTTTTTTTTATCTTTTCAAAGGATGTGAATTTTTGAGGAACACGAGTTACCATTAAAGCTCCTGATTTGGGTAGGATATGATGATATTAAAATTTATGTTAATAGCGCTTATCTCTGCTAGCAGTATGAGTTTTGCAGAGAATATTTCTAGGCAAAACCGTTTCTCCAAATTACATCACAAATTTTTTGTAAGTGAAGATGACTATCGTTTAGGAATCATTAAAAACAACATTAACAAGCACAATCGATTCATAAACGATCCGCAGATTCTGGCCTACAAATATCGAGCAATGGCGAATTCTACCTATAGTTTTTTCAGAGCGACCAATCATCTCATGCATGCAGACATTCAAAGTAGTGAAATAGAGCTTCCTGAAGGGTGGAATGATAAATCTCACGCCTCATGGATCACTGCGGATATGCATGTTCAGAATGTTTCCTTTTGGGATACGAAACAAAAACTTAATTCTAAAACAGTTTATTTTTTGGATGATTTTGATGAATCACTGGTTTTGCCTGTGACTGTTGATCTATTTCGCTATCTAGTATCGTTAGAATTATTCATGGATCAGCTGAAATTCAGAGTCTCTAGACATGAACGTCTGAACGTACTAGACGATTTTATAAGAACCTATCGCAAAGTATTAAGAAAAACCAAAGAACAAAAAATCAAGCAATCTCCATTTTTACAGATGCGTCAAGAATTGAAAAAAGTCAAACTGTCTAAAGTGCAGCAAAAACTATTAAAAAAATGGACTATCTTAGGTAGCGGGAAACGTCAATTCAATATGCAAAATTCTAAATTAGCCTTGGTGTCGCCAAACGAAGAGGAAATGATCCGCAGACGCTGGCGATTATTGCAATTAAAACTGCCGCATGCCAAGGCCAAACAGTTAGATATTTTAGACGTAAAAGCTCGAATTTTCAGTGGTTTAGGCTCACTAGGCGTGAAACGATTCTATTTACTAACAGAAGGAGAAAGCTTAAGCGCTAATGATGACTTAATTTTAGAATTAAAACAACAGCTGCCCAGTAGCGTCGCGGTTAATAACCCCACTTTGCTTTCAAAATTCAAGAATCATTATCCTAAAAACGAAGCCCTTCGTAATCTAAGTGCGCAGCAAGCTTTATATGGAGCATTATTTCCCTTTCAGACGGACTTACAATTTGACGGTAATTATTATTTAGTTCGACAAATGTTGCCATACGTAGGCTCGGTCAAAACAAAGCGAATTCAGTCACTTAATGCTTTGCGAACGCACATTAAATGCGCATCTAAAGTTATTGCGAAGAGTCATTTACGAGCAAGATATAGTTTGCAATTTGACAGTAATAAATTTAGAAAAAAGTTATCGCGTTATCTAGAAAATAATATTTCCAGTCTTGTATATAAGTCAGTAGAATATGCCAACACCGTGCGCAAAGATCATGTACTTTTTGCTAAAAACATTGATGAAGTTCTAAATGAGTCAAATCGATAAACTGAATTCTATCGTGGATTTAAAGAAGCGTTTTGCAGCCTTGAAAAGCTTGGCCCATGGTCTGGAAGGCGAACCAGAGGCTCGCTCCTTATGTAGAGAACTCCGTGCTTATTTCCACCAGACTGAAGGTCCCTTAAAATGGCGTAAAGCCTGCTTAAAAACATCAGTTTTTCTAATAAACAAGCATAAGCTGAAGTTCACAGATTCTTTCAACACAGACTCTGAATCAAGATTTATTACCGAACTGGATCATTGTGCCAGTAATAAAGAGCAATTTTTACTGATTAAGAGCCACATAAAATCAATTTCTAAGTCTCAAACAAATATTTTAAGGTGGATCGATAACAATAAGAATGATGAGGTATTAGCCAAAGTTTACACTAAATTTAAGCCTCTTATCGAGAGCCTACCAATATCTGTAAACTCAGAAAAATTGCCCGAAGAATTCGTTAGCAATCAAGAATCAGATGATTCAACGGCGACTGCGGATGTTTCAGAAGTACCTGAAACGACCGAAATCCCCAGCGTCGTTGATATTCCGACTCCCGACGAGGACATTGTTAACGTTTCTGCCTCACAAGATAATACGCAGCACAGTAATACTCAAACATCCACTGTCGAATCTGCTGATGATATTCCAGAGCCCGATTTTATCGATGTACCAGAAGTTCCAGAATTACCCTCCACCGATGGCGCCCAAAGCTCAGCTCAAGAACCAGAAATTAGTCCTCACGAGCCAATTCCAAATGAAATTGCTGAGGAGGACATGCAGGAGCCTTCAGATTCATTACCTGATATTCCGGATGTACCTGATCTCCCTGATGAGGAAGATTTTCAAGATAGTAGTTCAGATAATCTACCGGCCCAATTCCAAAGTGGTAACGATCCTATCGATGAGGAAGAAAGCGATCGCTCCACCTTCGACCCAGTCCATGGACGCAAAAAAATAATTGGGGCTGATCTCCCAAAACCTGAGAGTCCAGGCGCATCATGGGCAGCCCTTATCTTACTCATTCTGCCCTTCGCTCTATTATTTCAAGCCTATCAGGCTGCTGAGTCTCAATCGTTCCTAAGCTTTGTAGTAATTTATTTTTTTGGATGTACTGTCATCCAATCCCTCATTTTTGCTCAAAAGTTTCTGGCCGGTAGCAAACCAGACGTAACATGGGCGCATTGCTTTGTGCCCACCATGCCGTTATACCATAAAACGAATTTGGGTAACCCGGTATGCCCACAGCCATTGGCCATTGTCTGTAGTGTTATGATCGTTTTAGCCCTCTATGCACAGCCAAAACTTATGGCATTACACAAGAAGAATATGATTGCTGCTGCTGCAAAAATAGAGGAAAAACCCAAACAAATTAAGAAGGTAATTACAGCCGCAGTGGTTAAATCAAAAAATCGTAATGTTGCGAAACGAAAAAAGCAAAAGGCTCGTAAGCGAAGAAAAAAAATGGCTAAAAATAGCCCACCGCCACTGCCCGAAGTTAATTATGCTGACGTACAACAAGAGTATATGGATCGGTCAGATGAGATTATTAATGCAGTCTATCAGTACCGCTTAGCTACACTTCGTAAAAATTCCAAAGCAATGTCCGAACTTGCTTACATGCACGATGCGGCTGAGGGAGTTAAAGAAGACCGAGTACTGGCTTACACCTGGTACTCATTAGCTATTAAGCACGGTGACTCCGACGCTCAAACTGATGCTGATTCAATGAAAAGTCAATTGACGCCCGAACAACTTAAAAAAGTTGAAGAGTATCTTAAAATGGATCTAAAGAAGATTCCTTTCAATCCTACAGATTAAGCTTAGCTCATGATAAATAAAGTTAAAAAAATTGAGCGAGATGATGAGGAATGGCGGGCTAGACTTACCCCAATGGAATTCTTAATTTTACGTCGTAAAGGTACCGAAATTAAATTTAGCGGTGAGTATCTAAATCATAAGCATAACGGAGTATATCAGTGCCGGGCTTGCGAGTTACCCCTCTTTAAATCAGAAACCAAATATGATTCGGGCTCTGGGTGGCCCAGTTTTAACGATGCCATTCAAGATCATATCGAATTGATCGTAGACAAAACTCATGGTATGACACGAACTGAAATCGTTTGTACTCGTTGTGGATCGCATCTCGGTCATGTATTTGATGACGGCCCTGGTCCCACTGGAAAACGCTATTGTACTAATTCTCTATCTCTAAACTTCAATCCCAAGAAGGATTAAATAGTCTGTGCGATAACTCTAGTTGGTGTAGGACGTAATTAATTCAGCTTGATTCAAATTCACTCTGAGTGAGTCGTAACATGTTTCACTGTCCGGAGAGCTGATTTCTTGTACGAGCGCATCCTGTAAATCTTCTACGCTCTGCTTTTCAAAAATATCGTTGATACGCTTCACTCGCCGATGATAACCACGCTCTAATTTGGCATGCAGAAAGTTTTTCCATTCGGTAAAATCCATGCCCTTGAAGTTTTCTATGGCATCATCGCCTACCCCATTCTCTTGAAGCATTGTAAAAAAATCTTCCTCACCATTCTCATTAACACGCTTTAAGAGGTTCTTGGCTTTGGCATGAGATGACTTGATCATTTGCTGTACTATGCGATTCAATTTATTTCTTTTCTGTGTGTCGCTGCCCGCTTCGAAAGCCTCTAACAATGGACTTAAGTCACTCGCGAGGTTGACGATCTTATCCACCTGCCGAAAAGCATTCAACTCGTAATCCCATGTGTACCGAATTTTTCGTTTTCGTAAGAATACATCAGTATTTATGTTAATGCCTCGAATGGCCCAACGACTACGATCTATTTCACTCTTAGTCATTATAATTCCGTTGGAAAGAACGCGAAGTTCACAACCTTTCTCGTTACTTATGACCCCACCGTTTACTGGTACATTTTCGTTATCGGTTACAAATACGACGGAATACCCATTGTTGTCTTCAATCTTACCTACATTAAATATTTGTTGAGTACCAAAATCCCACGAACCTCGATGACCCTCAATATCCACGAAAGTGTAGCGGTTATGGGACTCTACATTAATTGCTTCTCCATGTCGGGATAGTACGCGCATGTACTGATACTTACCCTGGCGATACAACTCAACATTATCAAAATGATCTACAAGATGTAAGCGGCGATAAACCCGGCCCATGTCTTCTAATTTTTTCATATCAAAAGAACGCATCCGAGCCAATTCACGAGCCTGTGCTTTGGTCATTTGACGATCTTCATAAATGTCCATCTTGAGTATAGCTTTGAACAGTCGACGCTCAACAAGCTTTCTCCTCACGCCCTTCATCCATTCACCACGCTCGAATTTCATGGTTGCCCAGTTTCCAAGAAAACTACCAATCCCACCAAATACTGATGCGATCATCACACCACCTACCATTCCTGGTAGACTACCACCCAACACGAGAGCGCCCGCGACTACTGAACCAATGTAAGCACCCGTAAAGCCGGTTACTGTCGAGAATACTTTTGTCAATGGAGTCTTGGTATAATAATCATACGTATCTAATAAGGCGTACTTGCGCTCTCTGAACCAGTTTTTGATTTCACTATTTGAACGCTGGAACATATAGCCGTTGTACTCGGGTCTAACCACTTTCTTGTCTCGGTTAGCCCCTATCATGGCGGAATCATTATAGCCTTTAATACCTATTCCCACCGTATCCACAGCGAAGTTAGCTATCAGTCCATAGGCAATACCAACACTAAACGACTTAAGTAATCCTCGAAGAGTAAACTGAGTTCCTTCTCCAACACCCACGAGCCCTAGTCGAGTAGCTAATGATTCCCCTTTGTTGAGCTCTAATCCTCGTCTAGTAGCCTTGTAAATTTTACGTCCCAGCAGATCTGCCTTCTTATCGATCACTTGAACGATTCGTGCGCCAAATTTCTTAGAATCCAGCATTTTATCGTAAAAAAGATCGAAGCGATTATTGAATAATCCATACAGGTTACGCGAGGTCATGTGAAAAGCATATTCAGCGAAAATCGCATTAGACCAGCTATTATTTGCTGCTAGTGGGTCAAGATTAAGAATACGATCTTTTATAGCATAGACATCAAGACCATCGTAGATCCCCATCCAAATGAACATCCCAATCACGGACATCAACATGAAATTGGCTTCTTTAAGCATAAATTTACGAACTGCAGGAGATGGATTCTTGAGCGCAGCGGTTATTTTTGGCGCGATGTTTAATTTACTTAGCGCTTTACTGGTGGCTTTTAGTTGCTTGGCGCCCATCAATTGAACAACTCTTGCTGCGGTTGCCATTTGAGATTGTACTTTGGGATCTTTGGGGTATTTTTTAAGAAAATGGGCTACCTGAAAACTTAGGAAGCTATTAATGATACCGATTTCTCCATCGAGTACTTTTAAGGTCACCTGCTTTATGGGTCTTAAAATACTGGAATTTTCTTGTCTTAGAGTTGGATTACCATCAAAAGTATCGTTAACCGATTCATCGATGATCTTCTGCATTTCCTCAGGGGTGATGTTCTCAGCCTTCACAGAAACGTCGCGACCAAGTCTTTTTAGCATACCTCCAAAATACTTATATTCCTTTGTGGCAGGGCGTTCCGCGGACTCGCTGGCCCATAGAGGGACCGTAGTCTGAAATATCAGACTAAAGATTAGTATTAAACTGATAATGCGCATTAATGCCCTTATGTACTAGTAACAATACGAATCGACTTCATATTAGTTACAATTCACAGCATAAAAATATGAAGTTTTGTTCATAATATTTTTGCA
>CAZRWM010000089.1:0-9838 GCA_964603885.1 uncultured bacterium | reverse complement strand
GCGTTCAGGAAGAAGGGTATATGGAAAGTCGCAAGACAGCTTTGTTTGAACTTCACCAAAGGCTTGGAGCTAAAATAGTAGATTTTCATGGATGGCTGATGCCGGTACAATACAGCTCGATATTGACGGAGCACCAAGCGGTAAGGGAAGCCGCAGGTTTATTCGATGTTTCTCACATGGGAGAGTTCAGTGTGACTGGACCAGAGGCTGAGGATTATCTGCAGTGGGTAGTGGCAGGCAATGTAAAACGTTTAACGGATGGTCAATGTCTGTATTCTCCAATGTGCTACGAAAACGGAACTATTGTAGATGATCTGCTCGTATACAGACATAATTTAAATCATTACATGATCGTTGTTAACGCTTCTAACATCGAAAAGGATTTTCAGTGGATGCAATCAAATACTGAGAGATTTTCTGTCAAGCTTGACAATCACTCAGAAAAGTATGCGCTACTCGCGTTGCAAGGCCCCACGGCGGAGTCACATATAAGTGCAGTCTTAAATGAGGATTTCAGTGAGCTGCAATTTTATCGCTTCAAACTTGTAAAGTACAGAAACGAAACACTTTTAGTATCCCGGACTGGGTATACTGGTGAGGATGGTTTTGAGATTTATCTAAAACCTGAATTAGCTAGCGATTTTTTCGAACTAATATTATCTCGTGATGGCATAATTCCCGCTGGATTGGGCTGCCGAGATACATTGAGATTTGAAGCTCGTTTGCCACTGTATGGCAATGAGTTGAGTGATCAAGTTACGCCAATAGATACAGGTTTAAAGAGATTTGTAGATCTAGAGGGAGATGCGTTCATAGGACAAGAAGCTCTTCGTGTTCAGGAACACAATGGTGCAAATCATAAACTGTATGGACTGGAGATGGTAGACAAAGGGATAGCGCGCACGGGCGTCAAAGTTTTTGAATCTTTAGACGGAGATATGCCTGGAAAACTAAAGGGAGTAGTTACTTCTGGAAGTTTCTGTCCGACGCTTAAGAGCAATTGTGCGTTAGCTCTGCTTGAACCCAAGTCAGGCAAGCCAGGTACACCTGTTTTTGTGGAAATCCGCGGTAAATTAAAGCGCGCCAAACTCGTAAAAACTCCCTTTTATAAGAAGAAGAACTAGCTTAATATTTTTGGAGAAACGCCATGTACAATATGCACGATGAACAAATCTTAAAGTTACTCAAGGCTGAAGAAGAGCGCCAACGATCCACGTTAGAAATGATTGCATCTGAAAATTTTACCTCCGCTGAGGTTATGATAGTTCAAGGGTCAGTCATGACAAACAAATATGCCGAGGGCTATCCTTCCAAGCGGTATTACGGAGGATGTGAGTTCGTGGATCAAGCTGAGGAGTTAGCAAAAGAGCGTTTATGTAAGCTTTACGGCTCTAAATTTGCCAATGTGCAACCTCATTCCGGCTCCGGAGCTAACATGGCGGTTTATCATGCACTGCTAAAACCCGGAGACGGCATTCTGGGAATGGATTTATCGCAAGGTGGCCATTTGACTCATGGATCCCCTGTTAATTTTTCAGGTATGCTTTATGAAGCTTACAGTTACGGGCTGAATCAGGATGAAAGAATCGACATGGACCAGGTTCGTGATCTTGCGATTCGGCATCAACCCAAGATGATCGTTGCGGGTGCAAGCGCTTATCCACGAATAATAGATTTTTCGGCCTTCAAGAAGATTTGTGATGAAATAGGAGCGTATTTGCTTGTGGATATGGCTCATATTGCAGGGCTTGTTGCAGCTGGCGTTCATCCAAGTCCAGTGGGAATCGCTGATGTAATTACTACTACTACTCACAAGACTTTGAGAGGACCCCGTGGCGGTGTAGTTTTAACAAACAACGAGGATATAATTACGAAGGTTAACAAACTTGTTTTTCCAGGTATTCAAGGCGGCCCTTTGATGCATGTCATTGCCGCTAAAGCAGTGAGTTTTCTTGAAGCTTTACGACCAGAATTCAAGAAATATCAACAACAAACTGTTGATAATGCGAAAGCACTGGTAGGTAGATTGACAGAACATGACTTTCGGGCTGTAACAGGTGGCACGGATAACCACCTTGGTTTGATTGATTTGACGTCTAAGGGGATATCGGGTAAAAAATTTGAAAAGGCGTTGGAGGAGTCGGGAATTACGGTGAATAAAAACACTATCCCAAATGAAACCAGATCACCTTTCATAACGAGTGGTGTAAGGGTCGGGACGCCTGCTTTGACCACTAGAGGTATGCAAGAATCTGATATGATTAGAATAGCTGATTGGATGAATGAAGTTATGCAGAACCGGAAAGAATCTGACAAACTGGCTCGTATCAAGAGCGAAATTACTGAATTTGCGCGATCTTTCCCCATGCCATGGGACCAGTAGTCGCGAAGTAATTTAGGTAATATGAGAGGCAAAAATGAATGAAAAAACTCTAAGATTTACTAAAGACCACGAGTGGATTTCACCTCCTGAAGGAGGCGTTGCGAGGGTGGGTATTTCAGACCATGCGCAATCCGAATTGGGAGATATTGTTTACATTGAGCTGCCAGAACCTCCGACTGATTTAACTAAAGGGGATTCCGCTGCCACCGTTGAATCTGTGAAAGCCGCGAGTGATGTTTACGCTCCCGTGGCGGGGATAGTCCAAGAGGTGAATGAAGACTTAGAAGACAATCCATCTCTACTTAATGAAAGTCCTTATTTGCAAGGTTGGCTATTCAGCATAAAGTTGGAGGATGAGAGTGAATTGCAAAGTTTAATGGATTATGATTCTTATCAAGCCTATCTGGAGGAACTTTAAGTCTATATGAGAGTGATGGTCCCCTGTGGTGAGTCGACCGTAGCAGGTGATGGTGCCTACAACATGGCACTGGATAAGGTTTTATTTGAAAATTTTGACGAGGCTGATGGTCCTCTTCTACGTTTCTATTGCTTCCACCCTCCAACGATTACGATTCCAATTCGTTATAACGGCGATGAATTATGCACTCAAAAAATAAGGGAAAGTAACGTTAGGATAAGTCGACGAATCAGCGGTGGGAAGTATCTTTTGCATCAATTGGGTCTGACCTATTCTATTTTTCTACCAAAAAATCATTTCATGATAGATGGACTTAGCCTACGAGATTCTTATCGTAATATAAGTTTGCCTCTATTTTTGGCCCTAAGGTCTTTAAATGAAACCGTTGAGTTCTTAAAGTGTAAGACTGGTGTATTCGGAAAATATGATTGTTCCATGGAAACTGAAGTGGAATCTATGGGTGTCAAAGGCCTGAAGTTTGTTGGTGCTGCGCAAAAGCGCGGAAAGCAAGTGGTCATACAGCATGGAGAAATACAATTACTTTCATCTCCTCTGGGATTGGGGCACTTTTTTACTAAAAATTTGGACAACTCAACGGTAGGGCTTGATCCAGACATTAATCTCACTAATTTTAAGACTTCACCAAACCTGGTTTGTAAACCGCGGCCTACTGCGAAAGGTAATTTCGAGACACTCAATAGGTTGAGGGAAAAGGTAGCCTCAAACATACTAGTTGAATTCGAAAAAGTGCTTGGTGAAAGACGCTATTATCAGCTAGAATCGAGCCTCATTGATCAAGCTATGGAGTTTCGGGAACAGTTCGAGATTGTATTAAAGTGATATATTCTCATGAGCTTTGTCGGATGGCCAGTTGTAAATAGCCAGCTCCGGAATCAAGGAATGTTATATGGCAGATGGTAAGTTGGATCCAAGTGAACTCCTAATAGTTAAGCACCCTGAACAAGAATTTGAAGAGCATGTTAAGAGACAGATTCAAATCCACTCTAAGTTCGAAGAAGGAGATCTTGAGCTGTATTTTGACGCCCTAGAAACGGGTAAACAATTACTTAAGGACTAAGATCAATGATAATTCTCAACATTTACGCACGAAACTTCATGAAGTACGAGGAGTTGCGTATTCGCGATATCCCTCGTAAGGGCATAGTTGGAATTATCGGTGACAATGAGTCAGGTAAGTCTACGATCCTTGAGGTAATTACCTGCAGTATCTTCGGACGTACTGTAAAAGTTTCTGAAGATAGTATTGTACGCTTAATCCATTGGAGAGGCTCCGAGATGGAAATGAGATTAGGCTTTGAATTAGACGATCAGCAATATCGAGTTTGGCGTCGTTACGATCGGGAAGGAGGTAAGGAAGCAATTCTTTACCGAATTGTCGATGATCGTGAGGAAATTCTCACGGAGGGTTTAGGTCCGGTTGATTCTCACCTTCGCGGTTTATTCCCCATTGAATTTGAGGTGTATCGGCAGAGTTTCTACCTCGGACAAAAGGAGTTGGCTAATCTTTATGAGAAAAGAATCCCTAATTCCTTAGAACTTATGGATCAAATGACTGGCTTGGATAAGCTTAAAAACGCTCACATTAAAGTCACCGAATCTTTACCTGAGGTAATGTCGGATATTATTGAACTTGAAAAAAAACAATCGATTGCTCAGG
This sequence comes from uncultured bacterium, assembly GCA_964603885.1. Classification (GTDB taxonomy): domain Bacteria; phylum Muiribacteriota; class UBA6191; order UBA6191; family UBA6191; genus JAYZAC01. The sequence goes on along the minus strand of CAZRWM010000089.1, from coordinate 5,359 downwards.
TTAGAATAGAAGGATTACAAGAAAGATTAGACGAAAGAGGTGTCATAGAGTCAGATTTGGCTCGTCAACAAGAAAGATATCAAGAAGTACATCAACAGCGGAAGACTGAGGAGATGAAAGTCTCTACTCAAGAGCGCTTTCGCCAAGATCTGCAGCGACTGATTCAAAGTTTTTCTGATTTAAGGAAAGATTATTTGGGCTATGAATATAAGCGTCGCCTGAAAATCGCTGCGCTCCGATTTCAGAAGCTATACAGCGGACTTAGATTGCGTATATCTGAGTTACAAAGTGAAGAATTTCATCTGCGGGAGCTTTGCGATGAGAAAGAGAAGCAATTCGATGTATCTCAGGAAATTTTTAGAGAATTAAAAGCTATTCAATGTCTAGTTCAAGATCGCTTAGAGCAATTGAGCAATAACTCTCAGAGTAATTTTGGTAGCGAGAATATGAAATCTTATTTTTCTCCGTCTACACTTAAAGAAAGAGAAGTGTTGGCCAAACATCAACTTCAAGAGAAACGTGAACATAATAGCTCTTTGATGAGTAGCTTTCGAATGATGGGCACAGTAATAGTCGTCATGGCCCTTTCGATTTTAGTTTGGATATTAGCCCAAGATTTCCAATCGGGTGCAGATTTTTCGACTCGATTTCAGACTCTCGATCCAATGTTTCAGTTGGGTGTAATTTTGTTTACGGTACCACTAATTGCGCTACTGAGTTGGTTCATGTATGCAACCAATCAAGAGATTAATGCAAGTAAAGAGGCAATCAATAAGCTAACTTTTAATCTTAAGGGCATTCAACACGACATAAATCAGGAAAGCGAAGAAGTTGAGAAATTAAGAACATTTGACCTCAATAGGATTAGAGGTTTTGAAACCTTATCTGATCTACGTAGTGGATTTCGATATGAACCTTTGAGACGGCGTTTGTGCCTGTTGGTAGAGAGTTTTCAGGATAGAAAAGAATTATTTCAAGTTGGATTAGAGCAATTTAAGGCTTTTCAGGACGATATTGAGGGGGAGGTTAGGAAACTCAAAAGAACTCTTATCGAGTTAGATCACCATTCTCATGTTTCCAAGCAATATGCCAGCCTCAGCGCGGAAATAGATTCCTGGTCATTTGTCGATAAAACAGAAGATACTTTAGGTAGTGAGGATTTTTCGAGTACTATATTTGCAGCTTCTACGTCGGTTGCAAGATTAAAAGAACTCTTAAAGGGTGATTTTAGTAGAGATGAGACTCACTTTCTGACTTCACTCAATGATTACAATGAACTGAAAAATCATCTTGGATCTGATTATGACGATTCAACTCTGCTTCCGGATATTTGGGACAAGAAAAGACTGGAATGGGATTGGGATGTTGATTCTATGATTGATATAGAATTAGACGTTTTTCTTGATAAGATGAGTTGGCTTGATGATCAAAGTGAATATTTACTAAATCTTCGAACTTCCTGGTTTGAAAAATTTCAGAAAAATAAAGAAGCCTTACTTAACGAGGAATTTGACGAGCAAGCTTCGTCTCAAAGAATTCGGATTATGGAGGAGTCGATTTCCAAATTAAATAATGTAGCTCAGCATCAGGAAGAGCTCGTAAAGGAACTTGACCAAACGAATGAGCAGTTAACAGATACTCGAAAAAATCAGAATAAATTACGCCTTTTAGAAAAACTACTTAGAGGGACTGTTGAGTCAGTCAAAGCTCGACTAAGCCCCAATTTGGCTCGTTTTATAGGGGCGATACTTCCCGAGATAACAGAGCGGCGATACAGTAGGGTTAGAGTTAGTCATGATCTTGAAATTGAAGTTTATTCTCCCGACAAAGAGGGCTACATTGATTTTACTTCTCTATCTGGTGGTACTGCTGATCAATTGCTAATATGTTTGCGTTTGGCTTTTGCCAGTTCTTTGGTTCAGAGTACATTCCACGAGAATCATGAGCAATTTCTCTGTTTAGATGAACCACTGCACGCATTTGATAGTAAGCGAGCTGTTACTTTCCTAGAAATGGTGATGAAATTTAATCCTAATTTTCAGCAAGTATTCTTAATCACTCATAATTCAAATCTCTTTGCCCATTTTGACAGTGTTCTGGAAGCTAGTATTGAAAAGTCTTCCCTCGATCTATAGGAATTTTTTTTGCAGTCTTCGAAAATACCCCGAGAAGTCATAAAAGAGATTCTTGAGACGGCGGATATTGTTGAGATTGTATCAGCTCATGTAGCTCTCAAGAAAGCTGGTAGTAATTATCGTGGACTCTGTCCATTTCATAATGAGAAAACACCATCGTTTAATGTAAATCCAAGTAAGAGAATCTTTAAGTGTTTCGGTTGTGGTGAGGGTGGAGATGTTATTCAATTTAAGATGAAAATTGAAAACAAGAGCTTCCCTGCTGTCGTTAAAGAATTAGCAGAGCATATGGGCATTATTTGGGATGTTGCCGAACAGGGGCAGATCGCTCAGATGCTTCAAATACACAATCTAGCCAATAATTTCTTCAATAGACAATTAGAGCAGAATTCTAGTGCAAGAGATTACCTTCTGAGTCGCAGTCTTAATCAGCAAGTGATAAATAAGTTCGAACTTGGTTACTCGCCGGATAGTTGGGATGCCCTATTGAATTACATACGAAATCAAATGGGTTTTTTTAATCGTGATTTATATTCAGAATCAGGTTTGTTTAGTGGTAATGAGCGTGGGAAAGTATTCGACAGATTTAGACAGCGAATAATGTTTCCAATACATAATCATCGCAATCAAGTTATAGCTTTCGGTGGACGAGTGCTTCATAATTCCGATAAAGCAGCTAAATATTTGAATAGTCCAGATTCGCCACTTTTTGAAAAAGGTCGCGTCCTGTATAACCTAAATCGAGTGGTGGCAGATGGTAATTTTAAAGAAGTGATAATTGTTGAGGGCTATATGGATGTAATCGCCTTAGATCAATTCGGAATTTCTAATGTAGTAGCTCCTCTAGGGACAGGTTTTACAAAACAACAAGTGACTCTTCTCGAAGAACGATTTGATAAGGTTATACTACTTTTTGACGGCGATAATGCTGGGGGAACTGCCACACTTAGAGCGTTAGAACGTTTGATAGACTCCAGTTTAGTGGTCTTAGCTGTACGGCTTGATGAAGGTATGGACCCTATGGATGTGGTTAGTAGATATGGTAGTGAAACACTTCGTAAAAAACTTTCTGAGGCATCGAACGCTTTACGATTTTATTGTGAAGATGTTCTTAGGCAACATCCAGTTTCAGATAGAAAAAATAAGAAAATAGCCTATGTGACGATTCGTGACTTTTTTCGAAAGCTTGATCCTGTGCTATTGGTCGGTGATGATAGAATAAACGAGCCTAGTCTTGTTCACTATCTATCTACAAGTTTTGATGTGCAAGAGCAGATCATACGAGACCAATTCTTCCCGGCAAGAAAAAGTGCAACAAAGGTTCCTCAAAAATTACCACATAAAAGTCGGAACTCAGAAGATTTATTGAGGTTGATTCTTAGTGCTTTTGGGAATTTAGAGATACGAAAATCGGTAATTTCAGTTCTTACTCGCTCTGAGATTGAACCCACCCCATACTTAGCTCTATGGAATCTGCTCGTTGGAAAAGAGGTCCCAAGCATTCAAGAGTTACCCCTTCACGTAGATACTGACTTGAGGCAACTATTAACTGACTTGGAATGGGAAGAGACAGAATTTCTATATTCTAATATTGAGGAGTGTCAAATTGCTCTCACAGAATACAAATTTCATCAGGTTCAACACAAGCTTGTAGAAGTTATGCAAAATCTTACAAATCCTTCTTTGACACCTGATAAAAAGAGGGTATTACAGGAACAGCGTATGTCTCTTACGCGAGAACGGGGTAGACTAATTGGACTCAAAACTGGCAGATGAATTACTCTAAAATTCCTCATCTAGACAGATTTAATGAGATTTTAGGTAACTTTTTACTTAAAAAGTAGTCCAATTAACAGTAGTGTGACTTAAGGCTTGAAAAAAAGGTCGGCATAGTATATACACGAGAGTCGTTTTTAATTGCAGGGGTTAAGTATGTCCAAAGAGGTAGAGCGAGAAGAAGAAGAAGTTACTGAAGAGGAAGCGCCGGACTATTCAGCAGAGGAAAAGTATGAACCTGATTTCGAAGATGCTGCTGCGGTTAATGAGAAGAACACTACTGGTGGATCTTCCAACATACAAGACGCCTCTGACATAAATGAGGTAATCTCTTACCTCCAGCAGGCTAGAAATTACCGTGGTCCAGGAATGGTCGAAGATAATGACGCGATGGGTCCTACCGACTTGGAGATGAAAAAAATATACGAGGAGGAAAAGGAAGAAAAAACTGAGAAACCCAAGGAAGACGATGGTCTAAAGTATGACGATTCTGTCAAGATTTACCTAAAGGAAATTGGCTCGATACCACTTCTGACTGTGGAAGAAGAAATAGCTCTTGCCAAACGGATTGAAAAGCATGACAAAGAGGCTATGGCTAAATTAATTCAAGCCAACTTAAGATTGGTAGTCTCTGTGGCTAAAAAATATACCAAGCGTGGATTGCATTTTCTCGATCTAATTCAGGAGGGTAATCAAGGTTTAATACGAGCGGTAGAAAAGTTTAAGTACAAAAAAGGCTTCAAATTTTCAACTTATGCGATCTGGTGGATTCGACAGGCCATAACCCGTGCTATTGCAGACCAAGCCAGGACGATTCGTATCCCAGTGCATATGGTAGAGACCATCAACAAGGTTCGAAAAGTGGCCAGAATATTGACACAGAAGTTGGGAAGAGAACCGAGTTGTGAGGAAATTGCTGATGAGTTAGCAATGACACCAGAGAAGGTTAAGGGTATCCTAAAGACAGCTATGGACCCAATATCTCTTGAAACGCCCATCAATGGAGAAAATGATTCGAGCTTAGGTGACTTTGTAGAGGATAAGCAAGTAATGGAGCCTGTCCGAAGTGCCTACAGTAATATGCTGAAAGAGCAAATTCATGAAGTTTTGAGTTCGCTAACTGAGAGAGAACACAAGGTTATAAATTATCGTTTTGGACTTGAAGACGGCTGGCAAAGAACCTTGGAAGAAGTTGGACAAAAATTTGGAGTTACACGGGAAAGAATTCGTCAGATTGAAGCAAAGGCTCTCCGAAAATTGCGTCACCCATCTCGCAGTAAAAAGCTCAAGGAATTTTATATTGATTAGTAACTGAATATCGCGATGGCGGCGCATATCCAGGGGAAGGTTTTATTTTGTCTTTCTACTCAGTGCCAAAGGACGAGCTTGTAAAACTTGTCACTAGAAAAAGTGAGGAGATACAGGTTCTGCGCGAAATAAGTAATCGT
>CAZRWM010000088.1:0-9937 GCA_964603885.1 uncultured bacterium | reverse complement strand
TCTGGTCTATTTACACTCCCTGATTCCATACAGACAGTTGGTAAAGAAGTCAGATATATTGACGGAGAGGATGACTTAAAGCTAGGTAAAATGAAGAGCTTTTTATTCTGGAAATGGGTAAAACTGGAGAAAAACGTAGGCATTTTTAGCGATATAAAGACTGCTAAATTGATCATTCGTCATGCTATTACCGTTCAGCAAGAAATAAATTTCAAAGAATTAAATAAGTAGAAATTTCACATATAATGACGCTTCGAAACTTAAGGCGAAGCGTCATTATTTTATAAGAGTTCTTTTATTTTATCTTCCAATTTTAGAGGATCAGTCACAGGAGCATATCTATCAACGACTTGCCCCTCCCTGCTGATAAGAAACTTGGTAAAATTCCATTTAATGGGAGTGTGTCCTAGCATTCCAGGTGCCTCTGATTTTAGCCAGCTAAAAATTTTATGAGAACTAGGACCATTAACCTCAATTTTCTGATTAACACGAAATGTTACTCCGAAGTTTTGCTCACAAAATACAAGGTTTTCCGCAGAATCTAATGGCTCTTGACCACCAAATTGGTTGCAGGGAAAGGCGATTACAACCAAGCCCGCATGTTTGTATCTATCATGTAAGGACTGTAAACTTGAATACTGCTTAGTAAAGCCACATTTAGAGGCGGTATTACTAATCAATAAAACGTCACCTTTGTGGTCGCCCAGGGACCAATTTTCACCTCTTAAATCCGTCAGTGAATAATTCCAGATATCATCCATCATAATTTAATCCGCCTCGTTTGATACGCTAACCAATTCTTCAGAATGTCGCTACTGATGGGGTCCGAATTCAAATGAAACGGACGGCCTTAGTGCACCAAATCTATTGGAAGAATCAACTTTCGTTCTTAACTCTTCGAGAAGTTCATCACAAAGATTTACCTTAAATTTGATATCCAATACGATTCACTCAATTTTTACTTTGAACTATCCACCAAAGTAGTCATATCCGCGCGTGCACCTATCAAATTTATCCCATTTTGATTTTCATACTATTAAATATTCCGTAAGTATATATTGCACAATGCAGCCACTGTAAAATCTCCAGAGAAAAAATTACGACGTTGCTGGTGCTCGCTTGCAGTTACTGCTGCAGTAAAATTTTTCGAGCCGGCTATTTGGGTACTGAAAATCTCATTAAATCTCTCGAATGTTAATTCCAGCTCCTTTTAATGGAAAGTGGTCAGTTGCATGGAGCCACCTCTCTACCGATTAGGAACAATTACCTTCCATGAGAAATAACGGTAATTACTAGTGTATAAACAAAACGGTGGTAAACAATCTTGTTATGTCGGTATTATGTCGTTTATTGTTGTAGTCAAGGAGACAAATATGAATGTTTTTATCTTTGTAGATGTAACAACTCAAATTTATTCATCAATTGGACCAAGTGAAGATGATTACCCTTCAAAAATAAATAAAAGAAAATCAAATACCCAGAAAGATTCATTTTCAAAAAGCGGGTATTCAAATTCCTACGCTAAGTTAGTCGGAACAGGGGGATTTAGAAACAGGCGAATTACCTTTCTAAATCGTAATGCTCTTCTGGCCGGCATAAGATACGGAGAATGTTGGTATCCATGCGAGCAACGAGAGGTTATCTGTTTGAGTAAGCGCGAGGTGAATCAGGCGCGGCAGATACTAATGAGTGTAGCAAAATTTATAGAATTAAAATTCGGACCATGCGATCAACGAGAAACAGGCTTTTTTGGATTTACAATTTCTAATCTTGACAATAATATCTTGATGAAACGACTGATAAAAATCAAAGAAGATATCGAACGTACATTTAAGGTCGAGTGTTTTCTAGGCGCCGCGTTTGATCCGATGATTGCGCGACTTTCCTGCTTAATGGCAGAAAAACAACCTCGAATAACCACTTATCAATTATTAAAATCGTTAATGTCTCAAGTACCGCTAAAATTGTATGGGATTCCTCGAAAACTTGAAAAGTCATTAAAAGATAAATCTATCGATGACTCAAAAATTCTTCGAAATTTATCATTATCCGAATTGAAAAACACATTGGATATTAAGTATAAAAAATATGCTTTAAATCTCTTTCGCTTGCTACGTGGAATTGACCCTTATCAAAAAAAAATAAAACCTACAAAAAGTAAGGTTTCGCACATCCTACAATTTGAAGAAGAAATTGTTGACCCCTATACATTATATTTGAGCATTGAAAATCGATGGAATGAATTTAAGGACTTCGTTTACAAAACTAAACTTCCCATTAGAAGGTTACAATGTCAGCTAATAAGCCCTGACAAGTATGTTCAGAAATTCTCGCTATTTAAAAATACGACAGGCGTATTACCGCATAGAATTAACTGGCGTAAAAAGTTGCGAGATACAATTTACGGAGCGGATATTTCTCACCCTATTTTGGCTGTAAATTTAATCGCAGAAATTGAACAACCAATGCACCCCTATTTTGAATGTACTCAGAATTTTTCAAATGAGATAAACCGAGATGACCGCTTAAAATTAAATACCATAAATCTCAACAATCTAAAGGCTCACCTAGCATTCAAAAGAGATAATCAAGATGACATCAGTGTTAGATTTAAATGCCTTAAAAACGCAGCTTTGAGACACAATCAGGACAAGCTTAGCAGAAACACAGTCGACCCAGTGAAACGAATTTATTAAGGTTGTCAAATGAAGCAATTAATTGCGTGGTTATTCTAAACTTGGTTTGTGCAAATGTTGAAACAACTTGTTTCGAAAGGCTTTAGAATGCTTGTAAAGCTTACAAAACATCGTTCTGAGGTTACCCTGAACACTGTAAGTTTGCCAATAATAAGTTTGGCCTCTGTAAGGAGCTACAAACCCATAACCGCCTCGTCTTGAGAATTCCATGGCTACATGCCCGGCAGCTATTAAGGCTGGCGCTGATTGGCCGATGTGAAATCCTCCTAATTTTTTGTAGGAGAGAGGTAGAGGGCCTGATCCATCAGGATCCCAATAGAAGCTTCCTATGAAAACATTAGGATCTCCGATACCCTTTTTTGAATTGACATATTTAACGAGACCTTTTTGCTGATCAACAAAATAACGGTACCACCAATGGTAGCCGCTGACCTTACGCCCTTTTAGCTCTCCAGCGATGATATGTTCAAACCCGCGACCACTTCCAAACCAGTTATTGCGCAATTTTTCAATCGTCGTATTAGTTCGTGCTAAAGCAATTTTTACTACGTCAAAATTATTTAGATAATCCATGTAAGCGTCAATCTGTCTCTGAAGACGACGATGATCATTACTATTGGTTTTAGGATTGAAGAGACGAATTAATTCCATCGTCTTCTGGTACGACTGGGAGGGATTATCTTTTAACTTACCAAAAAGATTTTGTCCATTATTTTCGTGAACTTCTACTTCCAAATAATCATGGTCCGCATTATCAATTTCAGCAAAGACACGTGCGATGGATGTGTCATTAAGTATAAATTTAATCTCGGAATGACAGCTGAATGAACTTAAACAAATTAAAGAGTGACTTACTATTACAGCCATAAAATATCGCATGCGTGCAATTCGAATACCGGCTAATGAAGTAACTAAAAACATTTTGCTTACCCCCTGGCATTTAACCAGCTACGTAACCTTTGTTAAATCGTCAGGACTAAAGAGCATAAGAAATTTCGATTTAGTGTCAACCAATCTACTGAACACCGCCCGTAACAATTTTGAGATATCTTATTCTCATTGTATACAATTATTTAAATATAAGATTATTTTTTGTATGTCAAAGGGATCTTTTAATAGGTATGACTGATAACTAATTTGAAAGAGTCATCTAGTCGAATACCAAATATAGTGTCAGTTAGTTGTTGGTTTTTCCTCAGAAATTTTAGGTAAAGTCTGAAACTACTGTCTATGAGCGGAATTTGAAATAGTTTTATAATCATTAACTAAAAGGCGAGTTAACGATGTACACAGGCATACCTATTACATTGCCTCATCCAACTGATGAACCCTTTGTCACAAGAGTAAGTCCAAAAGCTAAGCCACAAACTTTAGATCAGTATGCTCAGTAATACGAAGTTTAGACCCTGGTCTCACTTAAATCGCACGGCTGCTTCCCAGCCCTTATCCCTTGCTGCATCAATAAGTTTCCAAGCTTCACGCTCTTGATCGAGAAATTCAAGCAAATATTTACCTTTTATGAACTCAGATTCACCCGTGGATTCAAGCTCTGCAACTTTATCTAACATCTTAAACGCTCTTTTCAAACTATGAATACCGGGATTTTTTGACAAAATTTGCTGGGCTAAATACTTCATGGCCCAAGGGTCCTCATAACGAGCGGCTGCGTCTAGATACTGCTCGGCCTTTAATTCATCCCTAGCTACGCCGTCACCATCCTGCAAACGTCTCGCCATAAATGCAAGCGAAGCAGGATGGTTCAATTGACTGCCTTTGCCAAGATGATCCAATGCTAAATCGATATTTCGAGCGATGCCTTCAGAACCTTCGCTGTAAAGTTTGTATAAATAAAATGAGGCTGGACCAAAATTCAGTTTTTCAGCCACGAATAGCAAATCAAGTCCCCTCTGAATATCGGACAGACCTGCCAGTCGCTCGACATACATAGAACCTAACATATAATCGCATGCTGGAATTTTTTTGCCACTACACTGCCGAAATAATCTTAATGCCGCGTAGTAATTTATTTCAATTCCTTGGCCCGAGTAATGCATTTTACCTAAATTATACATCCCATCGAAACTACCGCCATCCACAGCCTTCTTATAATATTGCATAGCCGCGGGATACTTTTTTTCCATATAAAATTGTTTTCCCATTTTCAAATACACATCAGCAGATGGTCCATCGGTTTCTAAATTCGATAAGATTCCAATCAAAAATACTAATGGAATCTGCAACGCGTAATTAATCAAGATTTGTGTGAATGAAAAATTGGTCGTTCGCATCGCGAGTATCTCACCCCGCATTGTGCGCGAAAAAATAATTTTGTAGCTACCGAGTGGTACGATAGGAAATAGAAAGCAAAACCAAAATGTAGATACGATAGAACCGCATTTCTTACACTTGTCAGATTTACCTTGAAATCTTTTACCAAAGCTTATCAAACGATTTATGGCGTATGCAGTTTCATTCGTACGTTTTGAGGACTGAGAATTTTTCATACATTGATCGCAGAATGGCGACAATCGTGAGGGCGAGCTAACTTCCATCTCTTGCACCGATTTACCAACACTATTGTCGCCCAATTGACGCATAAGATCTTCCATCAAATCAGACTCGTCATTTTTTTCAGATGCGTTCACCGAATCTACTGACTCGGCCACAACCAAAGTATCCTCGTCTAAAGCATCGTTTAGATAAAACTCTTGTACATTCTTCAAGGCTACTGCGTAAATATCCGAATGCCTCGATAGTTTATGTAATAAATTGAGACCTTCGGCATAAAGTGCGGTATCCGTAAAACCCTCATCTCGCCTACTTAGATGAAGGCGGATACTATCAGCAAAATTATCATCGCGAATGTACTCAAGAACGTGACAGACACTCTTAAAACTGGGCAAATCAGACCGATTGAGTAGTCTTGTAATTCCAGCCTCTATGTGTAATTCATTGTCTCCTAATTTCCACAGACCAATTAGAGCATTTGCTACTACCCTGTTACTATCGTCATATGAACATTGAATCAGTTGTCTAGCATCACTTGAGTCGCAAAGTTCAACGAAGCCCTCTAGCGCATTGGCTCGAACTCTTTTATCCTCGTGGTTTAAGTAGCTAATTAAAATCTTTTTAACTTTTTGATTATCTTCACTAATACCTCCAAGTGCTAATAAGGTGCTAGCTAGCTGATAGTTATCAGTTGAAGTATCAAGAATTCGCTGGAAATGCGCCACAATACTAAAGTCGTCATCAAGAATATGTTTGACATCAACCGTGTCTATTTTGTGACCATTTGATTCACCGATATTTCTTAGATGATTTTCAAGGTAATTAAAAGTTTTATTATAAATTTCATGGTTTGAATTTGATATTCGAGACAGCATAGCTGCGCGAGCTTGTGGCCGCATTTTCTTGATAGTTTGTAATACAAAGTCGCTTACTTCATCGGACTCATCAAGTACTAGACAAGCGGCATATGCCTGACTGGATAGCGCGTCATGATTAATCAAAGCTAAAAAAGCTTGTTTACGAATCTCAGGTTGAGAATCTTGCATCCATTCCATGAGGTCATCCCTAAAACGCCCCGGCTGTATTGCAGCTAATTGAATCGCATTTATGGTTAGCCAATTTTGATTGCGTAATTTAGCAATATGTTTAATAAGGCCAAAAGCATCAATCAATTGAGATTTAAGAATATACTCTACGGCTCGAACATGCACCTTCGGGTCATCGCTCTGAAAAGCCAGCTGAATTCGTTTTCGAATGTCTGATGTGTTGCGATTACTGCGCGCTCGATTCAAAGATTTAATTCTATCTAAAACAAATTTTTTTACGCGGGTGTCTTTCTCGAGTTTGATGGCATTTTTCAACAAATCGAGTTTGTCTGGATCAGAAGATTCCAGTAGCTCGATATAGTTTTTCTGTCGATTGCTTGGGACAGGGTCTCTTAATCCCAGAGAGTTTAATCTGCCTTCCTCATCAATTGGACCAGTCATAGATCGAGTTTAGCATATTTGTATTGTAGGAATAATTTCAGGAGGACAACGAGCCAATCAAAAAAAGACATACCTACAAAGATCTTATGATATCCTCCGCAGCTTTGCGCCCTGAGAGTAAAGCTCCCTGTATTGATGGTTGCAGCACCCCATCACCACAATAATAAATCCCATCTCTCAAGCATGCTTTAACTTCCTGCTTAGTGACAACAGGTAAAGCTTTGGGTATTTGGTATCTCTTAAGATGGTTGAATTGATGACCAGGAAACCAATCGCACAATTGCTCGGTGACCTTGGTCACGGGTACATCAATGTGAGGAACCAAAAGATTTACCGATAATAGCGAGTTCCCGTCGACGCCATAAGATTTAGATACTCTGGACATAGGGGCTAAATGATTGATACAACCGTCGGAATTACCGTTGAGGTATAACAGGGGCGAATTGAAATCTAAAGTATCTGAAACAAAGTAGTCTGTCGTTACTTGCCTAAAGCCGGATTGCCATGTGTTGTGTGCCTGTACAACATAATCGAAATCTGAATTCAAAGAGTATGGATCCACAACTTCTCCCAGTCGTAAGTCGTAAACTGCGTCTACCGCCAGCTGATTAGGTAATTGCATCATTCCATCTTTTGGTACCGCAACCTCTGAAATAGCAAATAATTTGTATAGGTAGGCAAAAAAGCGCGCTGGACTTTGTAATTCCCTTTCTAGAAAAATACCTGAGAAGAAAGGCCTAAAGAATTTCTCTATAATTTCTGACCCAAAACCTAATTGATTGAGAAATTCGATTGTTGAAATTTCTCTTAAAGCTTCATCATCAGGGTCAATAAACTTTAATTTTAGTATGCGCAACTTATCTGCAATCGACCCAATTGGAGCCTTTAACGTTGCAAACACTTTAGTCGGGTTTCTCAAAGGGTCTGACACCTCATAGAACATTTTACCGACGCGAATTTGAGCCCCAGCCTCGAAGTAATGGAGATTTAGTGATTTATAATCGAACGCTCTTTTACCTTCAGAATATGCTGGTTGAAATACCTGAAAACCATGGTCAAGTAAAAAGCCATCAATAAGGTCTGTTTGGATTCGACCGCCAATCTTTTCGTTTTTTTCAAACACGGTAACGTCTAGATAACGCGACAGAATTTTTGCACAGTAAAGTCCAGATATACCCGCTCCGACAACAGCGACCGTTTTATTTTTCATAGGCCAATCATACGCATTAGTTCCGAAACAGTCCACGGTAATAAAAAGTTTGAGAGTGTGATAGTTTATTTGGATGGATGGTGTAATATTGCAAAGTTCTTGTCCCCCAACGATGGAAACGTGTTTGGTCGAAAAAGTATTTCCAGTTGACAAGCTCAAGTTAGATAAAGCATGGGAGGCCCTCCAGCGGCGCGAAACCTTTGTAAACTCTCAAATTCCCCCCTACAAGGTTGAATTTGATGCCGACCAACAATCAGGACCCTTCAATGTCGGAGAACTTAATATTCATCACGGCCCCTTTCTTAGTGTGCATGGGAGAATTGGCGATATATCAGCCAATTACCGTGATCTCGAATATTTTTATGGATCCTACGTTCTAAGTTTTCGATGGATCCGTCCGGTTAGACTTCAGTTTTTTCGAGAGGATGACGGCATACGAATGCGTCTCAAAGCTTATGTAAGTCCATGGATGCGAGCCTTCTGGCTAATCGGTAACTCTGTCTTCTGGAGTTTCTTCGGAATCAATTTTATTTTGTAAACGCTCGTCAGTCTTGACTTCCAGTATGTGTTGATGTGTTTATATTAAAATGCTGACGGCAATGCAGATATTGAAGAACGTTTTTGGTTACAGTGCCTTTCGAGACAATCAAGAGCAGGCTATCAATTCAGCGCTTGAAGGTCGCGACTGCCTCGTACTAATGCCAACTGGAGGCGGTAAATCATTGTGCTATCAAATTCCGGCATTGATGAGGTCTGGCTATAATCTCGTTGTGTCGCCATTAATTGCATTAATGAAGGATCAAGTTGACAGCTTGCGTGAGGCTGAAATAGAAGCTGCTTTTATAAATTCAAGTATAGAAGTGGCTCAGCGAAATGCGATTAGAGAAAAGGTGGCAAAAGGTTTAGTTAAACTCGTATACATGGCACCTGAAGGTGTAGTATCGAATTTATACTGGCTCAAGCAACATCCACCATCTCTAATAGCCATTGATGAGGCTCACTGTGTTTCTCAATGGGGTCACGATTTCAGACCTGAATACCGTGATTTGGCTGATGCCTTCGATCAGTTACCAAGGCGTGTTCCGCGAATGGCGCTGACAGCTACAGCGAATCCTATGGTTCGTATGGACATAGTACAAAATCTAAATCTGGTTGGAGGTCAGCAATTTATAAACAGCTTCAATCGACCTAACATAGAGTATCGAATTCAATATAAGGACAACCCATTAAGACAATTAAAAAGCTTCTTAAAAGACCATAAAAATCAATCCGGGATTATTTACTGCGCTACCCGCAAGTCTGTTGAAAAAATCTACTCTAATATTTTACAAGATGGCTTTGAAGTCGATTATTACCACGCTGGTTTAGATACAAACCAGAGGAATCTAGCTCAATCTAGATTTCAAAAATCCGACCATTCTATTATGGTTGCGACAGTGGCCTTTGGAATGGGAATTGATAAACCAGATGTCCGTTTCGTTTTTCATTACGATATGCCAGCCAATTTATCAGCTTATTATCAAGAAACTGGGCGTGCGGGAAGAGACGGACAGGCTTCGGTAGCGCATATGATTTACGGTCTTCAAGATGTCATGACAAGAAAAATGTTAATCAACACCAGCACCGCCCCAACTAAAATCCTTCAAGCCAGAAAGAGCCAATTGCGTGAAATGTTAAGCTTTTGTGAAACCACATCATGTAGACGCAAAACTTTGCTAGAGCATTTTGGCGAATCAACAGTCGCAAGCTGTGGAAACTGTGATAGCTGTTTGAATCCAGCCGCAATGCAAGATGGCACTCTAGCTGCAAAGCAATTCATTTCATGTACGATGAGAATTATTAAAAGTCGAGATTTGCAAGTTAGTGCAGGTCAGAGTGTTGGATTTGGGGCACAACATGTAATCAATATTCTTCGAGGTAGTGAAAATAAAATGATACTGAAATGGCGTCACCAGGAATTGAGTACGTATGGCATCGGAAAAGAGTTGAGTTTAAGACATTGGCAATGCATAGTTCGACAGATGTTCGTTGCAGAG
>CAZRWM010000087.1:7822-9961 GCA_964603885.1 uncultured bacterium | reverse complement strand
TGGGAGCAGTATGATCTTTTGTCAAAAAAACCAAAAATTATTCGAAAAGAAGAGAAACGTTTTAAGCGGCAGATTTTGCGCCAGGAATATGTGTATACCAAACTCAATCAAGAATTGATTATCAAAGATCACAATGCAATTTACTTTTATCTGCTGTCTACAACCAAACCAATCAGAAAGGATGCATTAGAGTTTCTCAAAGATTATTATCAAAAAAGACTGGATGCCCGAGGAGCTGACCCAAAACTACTATTAAGAATGGCAAATTTAATTCATATTGGAGGAGACTCCATTCAGGCTAAAGACTTCTTACTTGAAATAGAAGATGTTATTGGTAAACCGGTTCATCTACTGAGTATGGACTCACTTTACCGTAGAATCGAAAAAAGGATTCCAGGTAGTAACCAAGTAGCAAAAAATCGTCAGCAAAATCAAGGATCTGAAGACTCAACATCAGCTCAGGAAAGGAAAATACCAAGCATAAAACTGACATTTGATTCCGCTAATTACAAGTCACTCCACAAGCAACATAACCTTTCGGCTCTTCCTTCTAGCGATATGAATCTAGCAACTGTAGACGATCTTAGCCCAATTCATGCAGCAGAAAAAGAGGTTTATAATCGCTTGTCTAAAAACCCTTCAGATTATGAAAAACGCTGGATTCTTAAAGAAATAGATCGTATAGACGATGAACTTCTACTGAATGAAAATACAACTGCCGCAAGAGAAGCATTTTTACAAACGGCGCGTGGTCAAGCATTGACGAAACAAGTCCAAAAGTTAGAAAAAGAGCTTCATCGTAAAGATAAACAAAATGCAAGAATATTCCAAGGCGAACATTCAAAGTTCAAAAAATCTATGAAATCTGCTCAATCTACTCAAGATCAACGTAGAGCTTTTCTAGGGTGGGTAGATCGTTGGTACCGACTTTCAAATTCTAATCATGTAAATTTAGAAACCCAGGGAGCAATTAACGCCTATCAAAAAACTCCTGAAGGTCAAAGATTAACAAAAGATGTCATTGAAATGGGTTTAAAACTAAAAATGAAACCTGCCAATTTAGATTTACCAGAAGAGTTTCTTCACCTTCGTTAGCTCTGATCTTATAATTTAATCGAGTCCCCAACGCTCTTCTATATTTTGAGGAGTTGCTGCAGAACCATTTCTAATTGCTTCTATTTTGGAATCCTGCGCACATACAAGATTATCAATCATACTCTTACTCGAGTCATAGCAACTATCTACCTCCGCCATATACTTCCCATAAGGTTTTGGACTGGGAGCTGAAGGCCTTAAGATATCCTCAATCATTGCCAGAGTTCCGAGAACATTCTTACCATCTGATTCTTCTATCTCATTACAATCCGTCGAAGTGAAACATTCAAATGGCCTTGCCACAGTAGGATATTGCTCAAACGCGTAGTATTGTTTCAGAACACCATTATCAGTAGCTGCACCGAGCTTATCATCTACACAAGCATCCCGTGCTGCTTCGTCGGACTCTGTGGCGCACGAAACTGCATCATCCCATCGATTTCTTAAATCTACCTCAGCATTAAGGTCATTAATAAACCATTCATTTTGATAGTAATCCTTTGCTAAAACACCGATGAGAGTCTGAATTTTACTAAAATTTCCCATTAGCTGATTACCCTCTTCAGTCAGAAAAATAAAATCTCTAAAGTCAGAATCAAGAACGCCAGTTTCATCGGATAAAACTTGTTCTAACTCATTGAGACTTTCCTCATGATCGATCCACAGTTTATGCAAATCCTTGTATGCAACGCTTACAGGTAATTCTCTTTCCACTAAATTAATTCGAGAATCAGTACCTCTATAAGCAGCATAATCATCTGTTATCGGATATTTTTCCAAATGTAAATTCATAGCTTCGATAAAATCACCGTATTTGCTGGTACATAACTCCTGCACTGACTCACGCTGCTCAGCACATGGCGTTATATCCTCATTTGTACCAACAGTCCCAGGACTGGTCGGTATACCATCATTATAAGCAGGTATTTTCATTAATTGATACCATCGACTATCAGGAAAAACATCTGACTTCCACTGTCCTGATGCAATTTGCTGATTAAACTCTTCAGGTATATCGACGCCCTGATGATCATAACCAAAATT
>CAZRWM010000087.1:0-7722 GCA_964603885.1 uncultured bacterium | reverse complement strand
CATGCGCATGAGGTACTACGCTCTTTTTTATGACGTTCCGCATGGTAAAGCCTCTCTACCTCACGCCGATTGTACATAACATTAGCACCATTCTGTGGCAAAATTATTTGTCCGTTCTCTTGAGGCACTAGATAGCGACCCTTACGAAATTGAATATCACCCTGTCCATTCTCGAGCCTAGATCTAAGCTCTTCATTCAGTGGTAAGTAGGGAGTTAATCCGCTTTCGATTAATTCTCGACTGAATTCATGTGGAGCCTCGATATCTGCGGGGGGGAGCGTTATGCCATCAATAGTTGTTATGCCAGCAACATTGGCTCTACCAACGAATGAACCATATTCCCCCTGATCAGTTTTGATACCAGGAACATAAACGAAAAAACAATAATCATCATCCTCGACTAATTCGAGATCGCCATTAGAGTCTCGAACCTCTAGCTCATCATCATTGTATTTGACATGTTTAACGCTCGTGCCGCAATTGAAACGATCTCTGTAGATAAGTCCAGCAACACTTCTTAAGGACACATAATGCTTAATATCGTCCCCAGTTTGAGCGCCAGCCTTAAAATTTTTATACTGCAAATTTACTCTAGGAATTGCACCAGAAATACCTGTATTTTTCTGACCTTTTGGTCCACGAACCTGATACGTTTGATAACCAGACAATGCACGCTCGGGAGTATTGTTCACCAAATGCTCGATGTATTCTTCTACAGGAATATCAGTTCGCTCTCCTGAATAGTTTGCCTCTGGTTCTTCATAGTCAGACCAATCTTCCAGAGCATAAACGTCCATGTAAGCCCTAGTGCGCATTACACGATCTCTGGGAACCATAAAATAGTCGAGGGGCTTAAAGCCACTATAGTCCATCATGCGAGCTTTTTTGCTGTCGCCATCGCGCCATCTCTCAAGGTTCCATATAGTTTTGGAATTAACAAGAGAAGTAGATAAAAATAGTAAAATCAAGGGCCAGCACAAAGGTTTAGTCCAAGCGCTTAACCACTTCATTTAATACTCCCATAAAAGCGACTAATTACGCTTTGCATCCGAACTCTCATTACTCAATTTTAGTCCACGTAACTTCTCAATATTAATTGGGACCCTCAAGACTCTTCGATTATCTTCCATGTCTGTTGCCGAGATCTCCATATGAAATTGACCAGCACTAGGAAAATCAAAGAATTCAGTCATACTATAGATATGCTTACCCCAACGAACTCTTTGTTCAATTGGATTAATGTCAAGATTATTTATTTTGAAGAGATCTTCAAAGCCAGGCTTCTCCATATTACGATCGGTATAAAAAATATCTTCTCTCTGCCTTTCATCAGCCGCTGCTAATGAAGTAGCGGAAGTAATACGAAAAACCACTCGTTTTAGTGGATAAAAGGGTTCTGCTGGAGTGTCTGGTGTATTCCAATCATTATATTGTTCACTGGAAGAAGAACCCTGTTGAAAATCAGGATCTCGTAGCCAATAAGGAGTGTTATCTTCTACAAAAACATCGAAACGAAAACGAGTCCGACTAGCTCCGTGAGGCTCCCCCGCAGTCTGACCTGGAAATTGCAATAAAAGATATGATTTTCCCTGCTTATCGTTATATTTACCCTCGTTAGCTGACTCTTCCCAGAGCTCCTCATTATTAATCCAATCCCCATAACAACGTCCGTCAGAAAGACATTCGCCATTCTGATTCAATGTAGCTAGAGAATCATCTGGAAGTCTCGAATATAGATTATTCTCGTCATAGGGAATATCCCAATCGGCATTAGAACCTGCCATCACATTATTAGGTAAACCAACAGTACTACTCAATTCTCCATCAGTCCGCCTGATACGAACCCAGATATTTGGACGAATCTTATCCCAAGTTATGTGATAACCAGCACCCAAATAATCCACCTCTTGCCACATTTCAGTTACAAAAGTATGAATTGTGGTTTTCTTTTTGGCAGTAATAGTCTGACATAGCAGTAGCACTACAAAAAATCTTAAAATAATAATTCGAGATTGATATAAATTGTATACAGGCACCAGATCTATGATTATACCTCAATTGATCTATATTAAGCGTTTTAAGCAGACTTCCTTATTCATAACTGCTTCATTTATTTTGATTTTTCAGGTCTACGGAACATGCTGGACACTATCTAAAAATAGACTATTGTGCATCTCTTATTTCCCCAATAAATTTATTCAGCAAATCGAAATATTTGACGGGACAACTAGAGCTCCTCTGCAAGCCATCTACTTTCATCAAAACCTTAGACCAATGGTTTATAAGGACTGGGAATCCAAATTCTACATACATTGGAATGACTCCGGTACACTCATAGAAAGACAAGTAAAAAATGAATATAGAATGTATCTCAATGGTGAAGAGGAGCAAGTATGCTCAGGCACAGAATGTTATTCCAACAGTCTTGATGTAATTAAAATAGACCATACGAAACTTCATGCAGGTGATCTTTTATTTAGTTCAGACTTAAATCCATATTCAAGTTCTAATAGCACGCTCTTTAGACATGTCTCTCTTGTACTTGGTAAAGAATACAATAAAACTATTCTACTAAGTTCAAACATTGATTCACCGCCATCGGTTCATCCGATAGAATCAGTTCTTGTGAATCCCATAAGGTATTCAGTCATAAGAAATCCAATTCTAAAAGAGTATCTACTAAATAAACTTAAAACCAATAAGGTGAAGAATTCAATTAGACGAGCTCATCCATTTTGCACCTTATTCTTTGTAGAATTACTATTAGATTTAATTCCTGAAATCAAATCTTGGCGCATTGCTGAAAAAATATTTCCTGAGTATCTATTCTGGAAATTATCGGAGAAATTTGGAATAAATCATTCAATACCTAAATTGACATTCACTTTCCGACAACGAGAACCAGTACTTAAGCAACAGGAACTTGAGTGGAGTTGGATCATGTCCAAACCTAAATTAAGTTTTTATCGAATGTTTAAGTCTGAATATGCCTTTCTTCCATTAGATTACAGTAGATCGACTTTAGAATCGCTACTAATGCAAACTGATTCAGGCCTATTTGATGGTCTACAACTATCTGATCGAGAAAAAGAGATGTCACACCATGAATTTCTAAAGTTTCACGGATTAAAAGCTTTGAAAACCAAGCAACCCTCATTAAAACCGAGCCAGAACTGTTTCCCTAAAAAGAGTAGTGAAAGAATATGTATATTAGAATCTGAAAATAGAACGACCGAAGGTATTGAAATTTTTGATCAAAATAACGTAGCACCCTCATTTGCTTTCTACTTCAATCCTGATGGCAAACTACATACGTTCGTATCTCATAAGCTAAAAACTTTCTTAGGATTTGACCAAAATAATAAACTGGAAGAAGAAAAAAAACAGCAAAACTACTGGCATCGTAACGGCACTAAATGCATTTCCAATCTCTGTAAAACTTCTCAAAAAGCAAAAAAAATTCCCACTCATAAAATGAAATTTGGCGATGTTGTTTTTACTGGAAGTGTTTTCGATTATTCGGGTCGACAGAAACTTGCCCTAACACACGTGTCATTCTATCTGGGTGAAGCCTCAAAATTAGATTCATGGATTAAAAATATTAAAACATTCAAACAAATTTCTAAAAAAAAGAAATATCTGCTTAACAACGACATAGCTAAACCAATGGAAATAATCCCTGTAAAAGAATTAGAAACCAATTTAATTCGCTATGTAGTTTTGAGAAATCCAAGTTTTAGTGAAAAGTTGAAAAATTTCCTAAGCAATAAAAAAAAACTTGGGGTTCCACATTTTTGCGCCAATCTATATGCACAAATTTTAGACGAAGTTTGGCCCAGTATAACCTCAGACTGGGATCAAATTGATCGTAATCACACAGAAACTATTTTTTATAACACTTGGGATAAATTTAACGTCATTGATTTCGATCTAGGTAAATTTAAATTGGTTCAAAGCTTTATAGATAGTCGTGAAGAATATCTCCAAAATTTAAAACCTAGTATCCAGTATATATTATCTGATCGTAACAAAATTCGAATGCGATTATTTGAAAAGCGTTTCGAACTACTTCCCATTGTATTTGATAAATCATTTCAAAACTCCTTGGATAAAGTCCTCTCTGCAAACTCTCCGCTACAATTGCAGACTAATACCAGCCCTTAAAGATTGCTGTATGTCCTGTGAAGTTTTACAATATAGATATGAGAATTTTGATTTTCTTGTTTTTCGTCAGTATCGCGATTTGTTCTGCTGAAGAGGGTCAAGACTTGCAAGACTTCCTTGATTTAGAGCTCGATGAGAAGGGAGGTGCCCTTTTTCAAACTGCTCCCGATGCCTCCGGTGGACAGCTATTTCTTCTAAAGCAGATTTTTCCCTCTGCAACTAGTACCAAAGTTGATGGTATAAAACAAAGTCCGTCATTAAAATCAACTCGGGACGGAGTTAACGAAGATGGAAAATACAGTCTATTTGTTACAGTAGGTCAAGTAATTGCAGGCTCTTCGGAGGACACTGCTCACTTTCGTATGAAAGCAGGCTTCTTTAACTCAGCCCGTAAATCAGTCTACAGGGTGCGAGGAATTCGCACTCTTAGAACCCCTATTTTAGCCCCACGTGGTTTTTAATAGTAAAGATTTTCGCTACCAGATACACAATCTAATCTCATAACTTCTTTTTGCAAACAAGCGCTACAGCTTATCTGCAAATTAGCAATTAAAAGTTTAGAATATTAGTCGAGTTGTAAATTTAGGGAGCTGGAATGCAAGAAAACAGACTCAAGCATAAATTAAAGCAAGATGTGGCATTGAATGCCGAAGGACTAAAAGTTGTCCAAGCTCTGATGCGAGAAAAATATATATCATTTACGGAAGCGCTACTTTTTTCTGAAAAAGTCCAAGATGATTACATATATCCTGTCTTAGCAGAACTGTCAGGAATTGAGTTTATTCGAAAAGAAGCCGTAGACTTACCTGAAAATATGCGTAATATTCTCCCTGAAAAAACTCTTCGCAGTCACAAAATAATTCCAACTAGAAAACTATCTGAAAAAGTTGTAGAGATTGTTTGTACCGACCCCCTTGATCTCTACGGACAGCGAAGAATATCAGAAAAAGAAGGATTCAAGTTCATTGCAAAATATGCAGAAAGATTCCGAATTGAATCACTTCATAACATCACATTTGGAGACAGTGCAGATCTTCGCGAAGTATTAGATAGTTTTGATGAAGATTCCATGGTTGTGGAACAAGAGTCCAAAGTTGATGTAATGGATGCTATCGCTGGAGCTATCTCTGATGAGAAAGATGCTCCTACTGTAAAATATGTTCAAACCCTCTTCAAACAAGCAATTCGGATGAAAGCTTCAGATATGCATATTGAACCTCGTGCGAAAAAGTTCTTGATTCGTTTCAGAATTGATGGACAACTGAGGGATATCCCCTCACCTCCGAAACACCTTCAAGACAATATTATAACAATTATTAAGGTAATGGCAGATCTTGACATCTCAGAAAAAAGGGCCCCTCAAGATGGTCGCATACGACTTCCTTTTGAAGGCCGAGAAATTGACTTCAGAGTAAACTCTTTGCCTAGTATTTATGGAGAAAAAATTGTAATCCGAGTACTAGATACTTCCAGTATTGTATTAGAGTTTGCCTCTCTTGGTTTTCCCAAAGATGACGAACAAAAAATTAGAGATGTAATTTTTTCACCTCATGGAATAATTCTTGCCGCGGGTCCCACTGGATCAGGTAAGACTACCACCCTCTATACTGTACTAAAAGAAGTAGCAACGGATGAGAAAAACGTGACAACCCTGGAAGATCCAGTTGAGTATAGGCTCGAAAAATTGACCCAGTGTCAAATCGAAATCAAAGCCGGAATGACATTTGCCAACGGGCTTAGAGCAATTCTTCGTCAGGATCCAGATGTAGTGATGGTCGGAGAGATTCGTGATCTTGAAACTGCCGAACTAGCTATTCAGGCCTCATTAACCGGTCATATGGTGTTATCAACAATTCATACTAATTCGGCTGTAGGGACTATCACGCGATTAGCCAATATGGGATGCGATAGCTTTTTAGTTGCCGCCACTTTGGCCTGTGTTATAGCCCAGCGTTTGATTCGAAGATTGTGCTCTTCTTGTAAACTAGAATATTTGGCCGAACCCGAGGAACTTGCACAAATGGGAGTGAAATCATCCAAACCGGTCAAACTATATCGAGCCGAAGGTTGCGATAAATGTGGTTTCACTGGATACAAAGGACGGGCCGGTATTCACGAAATTTTGATACCAACCGATGAATTACGCGAACTTATTGGCAAAGATGCTACAGAATTTGAACTTTTCAGACTAGCTCGCAAGAAATGCGGTCTACGCTTACTTAAAGAATCGGGCATCCGCAAAGTGCTTCAAGGCGCAACAGACTATATTCAAGTGCTTCAGTCAACGCTCTGATAAAGTAATTAAGTATTGGCTTAAATTAGACTGTTACTCTCCAATTTCAGTAAGTCTTTGTTGTGAGCGTCTTTCAAGTGCAGAACCTGCAGGAGCTATTGCAGATGCTCTATCAAAAAATTTTCTAGCCGCTCTAGTATTCCCATCTAACAAATAATTTTCACCCAATGCGAAGGCATAATTAGCATTTTCACCATTTAAGCGAAACGCTTTCAATAAATATAGTTGGGCTTTTTTAGAGAGATTATCTTTGTAGAACACACGGCCTAGTCTGTAAAAAAATTCATGGTACTTGGGAGCCTTTTGTTCCATCCATTCTAAATCTATAGCACCTGACGATGTATCACCTTTGAGATAATAGGCTATAACTCTTTCCCCACGAATACGAAAATCATCATCATTTACATTCAGCACATCCGTGGCAATATCGACAGCATCATCGTAGCGCTTCGATTCAACATAAGAACGAGATAAATAATAACGACTGCGCGAATCCTCAGACCTTACATAACCTTCCGTCAAAACAGATGAAAGCTTTTCGATGGCCGTCTTGTAATCTGCTTGAAGAAAAGCGTATACACCATGAGCCTCCTCAATTAGCGGCGAATCAATATCCAACAAATTTTCAAATAATTCTTCCACCTGAGAAATTAGAAATTTGTTTTTAGATTCCTTAGCCTCAAATTTATGCTTTTCAATCTCGTAAAAGAAAACTTGCATGAGCCCTGTATTAAAAATGGGGTTAAGAGGCTCTGAAATAAGCGCTGCCCTGTAGTGCTCTTTTGCCTCATTTAATAGTTCTCGATGCTTGCGATCCTTTTTAGATTTGGCCATAAAAAAAGTAAATTTACCAAGAGATGCCATAAGATGGCTATTATCTGGCACGTTTTGCAATCCTCGTTTAATCCAGCCCACTGCTTCAGACGGACTTTCTCTAATGATGTAGCCAGTCTCAGCCAATTTTGAGTAAACAAGGGGATAACGCTTTTCATCATAGGTTAAAGAATCTTTATAATTCCCGTGAGCCGCTTTGACAAATGCCATAGCCTCGTCTATTTGAGAATTTTTGATAGATTCTTTGTAAGAGTCCCAGGCTTTGTCTCCAAAAAAGATATAGGCACCCGAAAGTCCACAGCCTTGAATGAAAGGCAGTAATAGGAGCCAAGCAAAGGTCACCTTTTTCATGTAAGAGCCTCCATTAAGAAAAAAGATACCGAGGGTCGGACTCGAACCGACACGGGGTTGCCCCCACCAGATTTTGAGTC
>CAZRWM010000086.1:0-10297 GCA_964603885.1 uncultured bacterium | reverse complement strand
TTGTTGGTCACCCTGATATTCGTGATTTTGTGAAGGCCCACATGTGGTTTAGCATCGCTGGCTATTTTGGGGACAAGTACTCTAACCAAAGATTAAAAGTTTTAGAAGCTCTGATGACCCCTTCTCAAATATTAGCTTCGAACGACCTATCCACCCCATGGCTGAGTCGATTTTCGGAGAAAGTTATTCCCAACTAATTACCAACATCAATAGACTTGCTTTAAATTTCAGACACTTTGGACAATACCTGTCAAAAAATACCCAACCTAAGATGAGTTGCTTTATAGATTATGCTTATTTGGACTGGTTTAATGATAGATCGATCGGTCTAGTTTTCGAAGCGAGTAAAGATATTAAATATCAATTTATGATTTTCAAACTCTGGAAAGTCCATTAGAATTGAGCCAGTTATTTTGAGTAGATTTATTTAATGTTTCCAATAAAAGCCTTCGTATTCAGCGTTCTAGCAATTAATTCTATTTTAGCGGGCACCCCTTTTGAAAATCAGCAACGGATTGCCATTCAAGGGGATGCCATCGTCCAGAATTTATTAGGTGAAATTTATTTTAATGGTAATGATGAAGTTGCGCAGGATTTTGTTAAAGCCGTTGAATGGTTTAGGTTATCGGCGAACCAAGGTTATGCGGCTGCGCAGTACAATTTAGGTATTATGTATTTCTATGGACACGGTGTAATACTAGATTATGAGCAGGCCTATAAGTGGTACAAACAGGCCGCTGATCAGAATCACACACTAGCTCAATATGAATTAGGTTTTATTCACCGTTTTGGTTTGGGTGTAAAGCGTAATCAATCTCAATCTGCCCAGTGGTTACAGCAGGCAGCCAATAACGGTGTGCTTTTAGCTCAATATGATCTTGCTGTTAATTTTGAGAAGGGCGAAGGTGTTAAGAAAGATTATCAGAAAGCTATAAAATGGTTTGGCAAAGCTGCAGAGGGAGGCCACCCTGCTGCACAGTATAATCTAGGCTTAATGTTTCACAACGCCATGGGAATTCCACTTAACTACGACGAAGCGCGCCGCTGGTTCATAATGTCGGCTGAGGGCGGACTTGCTGAGGCACAGTTTCAATTAGGTAGTATTTATTATGATGCAATAGGTGTGCGACAAGACTTTATCAAAGCACATATGTGGTTTGAGATCGCCGCATTTTATGGTCATCGAGATGGACATTCATGGCGCGATGAAACCGCTGCAAAACGCATGTCCCAGCAAGAAATCAGAGAGGCTCAAAAATTAGCCCAGGATTGGATTCAAGTTCATGCGGCTAAAATATCTAAACCTGTAGTAAGTCAATAATCAGCTTTTTCGATCCATTGACCATCTTTATAGGCTATTACTTTTTGTAAAGTTCCCTGCTCACTGAACAGCTTCCAGTTGCCTATTACTTGACCATGCTTGTATTGACCGACTTTTTTGAGTTTTCCGTTGGGGTGATACCACTTGAATTCGCCATCAGATTTGTTATCGCTAAAGTTCCCGATTTCTTTAATTCGTTTGTTGGGGTGGTAGGCTTTCCAAAGTCCATCTGCTTTACCTTGCTTGTAGTGTCCCACTTTCTTTAGACGACCATTTGGATAGTACCACTTGAATTTACCATTCATTTGACCGGCGATGTAATTACCAATTTCTTTAAGATTTTTGTTGGTATGGTAAGACTTCCATTCACCGAATGGGATGTCTAACTGGTAGAACCCGGTCTTTTCCACCATACCATTTAAGTAGAACCACTTAAATAGGCCTAATTTCTGACCATTTTTGAAACTACCTACTTCTTTGACTTGTCCGTTATAATGGTATTGTTTCCATTCGCCATGTGGCAGACCATCCTTGTAAAATCCCGATTTATCTAGCTTGCCTTTACCATCAAACCATTTAAATTTTCCTACTTCTGCGTCATCCTCATAGTTTCCAATTAACTTTACAGTTCCTTTTTCAGTAAAAATACGCCATTCTCCGTTACGCTTATTATTTTTGTAGAAGCCAGATTTTTGTAGCATTCCCTCTTTGTTGTAAGACTTAAACTCACCAGATTTTAGGCCATATTGAAAGTTTATTATTTGTTTCAGCTGACCATTTTTGTGGTAAATCTTCCATTCGCCATGCGTTTTACCTTTATGAAGCATTCCAATTTTTTCAAGTTGACCGTTATTGTAGTATTTTTTGAACTCGCCACTTTTTGAGTTTTCTAGTGTTCTAGCTTTAGTCTTGGGAGCATCATAATCTTCCAGGAGGATCAATTTTTCTACAATACATCCAGACAATAATGGTAGAGATAATAGTATTGATAAGTATCCAAATTTAGTTTTCATAGAATTTCCAGTAGTTTTAATGTACTTGCTTTAGATAGTTTTTCTATCGATAATATAATTGAGTATTCGGAGACTTATTTTGGAAATTCTTTTCGAAGTGAAATGGTATTCAGTGATTTCGCAGATTATAGAAATCTTTAGATTGAATACTCCTTAAAAGTTCCTCTCTAAACGTTTATTATGAGCTTTAAATAAGTGGATTGAAGCCATCATTTTGCGAGGATTAGCCCATTATTTGGTGCTCCGTCGCTGGTCACAGTAGCTTGTGAAAAATACCAATCTGAAACTGAGTCAGCTGTTTTGTTGTTTCATGTAGCAGAAACTGAGTTCTAATTCATTATTAAAACCGGGGCAAATTGGTAAAGACTTTGCTTTGTGATATTGACTTACGGTTTGATGAATTCCAGTTTTATTATCATAGCTGTATTTATCTTCGTGAATAGTATCGGCTAGCTTGATACCTGTACCGCGCTGGACTACCTCATGACTGGTATTAGCTAAGATTATGCTTAGGCAAAAACAAAAGAATTTAAAGATTACCGATAACTTTTGATTCCGCATAACTATCCTCCATATTAATAATTAAAGTATTGGAGGATTGATTGAAATTTAGCGAGATTGGCTTTTGGTGTTTGATTTGTTTTTGAAGTTTTGAAGATTAGTTTTCAAAATCCCTGGAAAAAGCATCTGTAGGTTTATGCTCTTGGCTACCTTTAGTAGGTAATGTATGTCTTTTACCTGATGATCTGCGATTCAAATCTAATTTAACTTTGTTACTCTTTTTCGTTTCTTTACTAATTCTTTCGAATACGTTCAGTTTAGCCTTCAAAATAGGTTTATCCAGCGGACCTAGTTTCGATCTTATTTGACTCAATTTTACCCTTGTCTTATAGCCAAATTTCCCCTCGTAAAGACTCATTTTAACAAGTTTTCCGGTTTTGCCTCTGTACGGCAACCTTATTTTCAGTTTGTGTTTTGAGAGAAGATTTCCGCCGAGAAAATCATCTTCATAAATCTCCAATTCACTAACAAACTTTCTATACTTATGCTGCAAACTTGATTCGGATATAGCTGCTTTCACTCTTCCACTAACAATGATGTATACGTACTTGGACGACTGTTTAACAATTCTTAAATTTAAGTCACTAATCTCCGCGTTAGAGGGCAGTCCTAAGAATGAATCTTCGTTAGATTGACCGGACCAAAATTCACCATTTGATTGAGTCGAGGCAAATAACGCTATGTGGTTTAGAACGAAAAGGAGTAAAAACAAACGGATAACCAATTGCATATTTACCTATACGGCAATTTTTACTAAAAGTTACTGAAAAATTTATTCGAAAGGATCGCAGTAACCATTAGCTTCAATGACCTTTTCAATTCGGAGATGATTCTGAAGTGCTTTCCTGTTGTCGTAAAACCAGGTCTTGATAAATAAATAATTATCATTAGACGGACTTTTTCGTAAATTATTCACTTCCGTTTTAATATTTTGACAGCTTTTAGATTTAGCAAATAGATTGAACAACTTGATATCCAGAGGAGTCATTACAGCCCCTGTATAAAATGCATCAAAATTTGTTGCATCATCAAACTGCTTTTTGTGACCTTCGTAAAAATCAATAAAACCAATTACGGTCTGCCTACCATCGATGGTTAAAAATCCACCCTGTAAATTTTTAGAAATTCGTGATGAATCTCCAGAATGTCTCTGATTTTTTGCAGAATAGAACTTCTGCATGCTGTTACTAAAAGTCATAGTTTTTGAATCTGGGAAGTAAAGAGCGTAAGTTCCCA
Organism: uncultured bacterium; assembly: GCA_964603885.1. GTDB lineage: Bacteria > Muiribacteriota > UBA6191 > UBA6191 > UBA6191 > JAYZAC01. Next base: position 6,166 of record CAZRWM010000086.1, on the reverse strand, counting down.
GGCCCTCTACCGTGTTAAGCTTGAGGTGATCTCGATAGGTTTTATTTGGATCGTAAAGGTGTAATTTAAGTGCTTTACGAGTTTGCCCTGAAACTAAAACATCAACTTCTGATATTTCATAGAGTAACATAGCATGTGCCGCTTCAAACTTATCCCATGTAACATCGTCAGAAAGCTTATCTTGTCTAGGCCCCCATCGTTCTGTTGCGCTGTAGATTATCCAGTAAAAAAATACTGATCCATATTTAGCTATTCTTTGTTTAAGATCTTCAATCTGCGTATTTAGTTGGAATGGTTTACGAATATTTAGGTCGATACGATCGGCCATAAATTGATGAAAATGGTGATGAATCATCGTTTGGCGAACAAATGTTTGTAATTTTTGATTTTCAGAAATTTTAAACATACGGCAATTTGCAAATTCAATACCACATCGATTAAAAAACTTTGTATTAGATAATTTAGCCCATGAAGCTAGGTAGGTTAGTCCATCCATTTTTTCAGTAGTTTCGATACCTTGTGATGGTCCTGATGGACACTCGACACTTTGATTATGTTCATCTTTACATTGTGTAGTTTGGTTACTTTTACCCATGCCAAAATTTAAGTGCCTAGTACCGATGCTTTGAATCTCTGGCATTTCTTCCTCAGAGTATATTTCTTCTAAATATCTAACAATTCCCGCATACCAGAGAGAGGTCATATAGGTGATTCCATAACAAGTACCGGCATGATAAATATGTCCATACGGCGTCCCTGTAGCCACCGAGGAAAAATTTATGAAACCGGGGGTGTCATGAAACGGTTTAAAGCCTCCTGAGGCAATGGTATCCATACTGCCACTTAGTTGGTATTCTATGGTCTTAGATGGATTGGGAATTAATGTTGAGCCTATGTTCTGGGGCAATTTAAAATACTGGTCTTGGTCTGTGGAGGTATGATGTATCTCGAGCCCATCAGTTTGGGAATTTGACCACAAGATTGAAGTAAAACTAACCAACAGTAAAACTAAACAAAAGTACCTCATTAGAATGCAATACGTGAAATAGATCTTTAAGTTACCGTTTATTAAAATGGATCACAGGTTTGTTCTTGAGTGATGATTTTATGATCTCTCAGGTGAGTCTGAAGAGCTTCGTAATTTCTATTAAACCAAGCTACAAATTCAGGTAGAAGTTTCTTGACTTTAGGGTCATCGGACTGTTTAAGTTTAGCTACTCGGGATTTTATAGTTGCGCAGTCTTTATATTTTACGAATGACGCAAACCAATCTTGATCTCTTTGAGTGGCTTCAAAGCTTTGTGCAAATGCGCCTATGCCTACCGCATCCTTGAATTGATCTTGATGACCTTCGTAAAAATCAGAAAATCCAATAATTGTTTGTCTACCATCAATGGTTGGGTACCCACCTTGAAGATTTTTTGCAATATTAGCCGAGTCACCCTGCTCATCGTCAGAATTTTCAGAGTAAAAGCTTTGGGCGGCGTTACTAAAAGTGATTGTATTAGAATCAGAGAAGTACAGAAGATAACTACCGAACCCCTCTGAGGTAGCAAGTTTCTTAAGATTTCTATAACTCAAATTTGGATCATAAAGGTGCAGCTTTAATGCCTTTCTAACTGAACCTGATGCCCTGACTTTAACTTCTGACATTTTGTAAATGAGCATCGAATGGCCAGCTTCAAATTGATTCCAATTAGTCGATTCTGTTTCGCTCGCGCCATCGACTTCCCAGGCCTCAGATGTATTATAAATCAGCCAATAGAACATGACCGTTCCATGCTTTTGAATTCGTTTTTTTAACTCTTTTATTTGCAGATGAAGGATTTTTGGTTCATTTACTTTCAAAACTACATCGTCAATCACCATTTGTTGATTTTGATGATGAGCCATGGTCTGTTTTACAACTTTTGTTAATTTGACGTTATTAGAAACCTCAAATAGTCTGCACTTCCGTAATTTTGTACCACACTTATTAAAAAATTTCGCATCGGACAATTTGGCCATCGAAGCGATATAATTTATGCCATCCATTCGCTGAAAAAGTTTTGCATCAGTTTGGTTTTCCTCAGAACAATTTAGTAAGTTTGGGTCAGATTCTTTGCATATTTGATTGATTCCATCGTAGTTACTACTGAAAATAAGATCTCTACTGCCAATAAATTGTACCTCATTTTCTTTTTTTGATGGCTTTCTTTCAATCAAAGATTTATAGATGCCAGCGTACCACATAGCCGTTATATAACTGACGCCATGACAAGTTCCTGCGGTGTAACGTTTTACCCTATTGATATCACGCGCTACGGAATGGAAATTTACGAATGATGGCGTGTCATGGTACGGTTCAAACCCACCTGTTGCGACAGTTTTCATATAGTCATTCAGTTTGTATATAACGGGTTTTGGTAGTGGAATCAGATTGTCATCAGAGGCTTTAATCGTAGCTTTATTAGATGGAATAATATGATTACGTTTTTGATGCGTCATCTCGATTCCACCAAAGAACTCCAAACAATGAAGTCTAAGCGTTGTGGTTAGCATAGCAACGGTAACTAATACGTAATAAAAAACTTTCACTTAAATGATACTTACGTTATATGACTGACAATGTTTCGGATACCTAAAATCACTTTCTATATCTGGACTGATACCAATCTAAATAGATTTTATCGTCTCCTTTGTATTCTAGAGAGGTGATTCTTTGCCAAGTATTCAATATAGCTCCTTGATGAAATACGAAGTGTCTTTCATGCCGATTTTCAAGGGCGATTTTAAGCGCCGTTAATAGCACTCTGTTGGAGTGGAACTTTTCAAATAAGTATAGGAGAGTGCCAAATTGATTGCCATATCCTTTGGTGAACGGTACTGAGAATTTCTCTAAGTATCTACTGGGGTATTGCGCAAACACCTTAACTAAAAATTCTCGTGGGTATTCGTTATCCATCAAAAACATAAGTGTTTGAATTTCTAATGGCGGCATGTAATCTGAAAATAAGATATTGAGAAACAGAGCATTTGCTTTTGCTTTTCGCGTTTTTGCTTTGTCCGCGAAAATTTTTATTCTTTTCTTAAATACTTTAGAAACCTTGATTACTGCATTTTTGGGTATTCGCTTGTAAAAGTTTTTATTGCGAAGAACTTTAATATAGTAGTCAAGAAACTGGAAATCTTTTTCAGCAAAGATAGAGCCTAGCAAAACTTTAATGGGAATCTTTTTATGTCTCTGTAAACACTGCTGGATAGCATACAACTTGACATAAGGGTCTTCCTCTGGAGATAGTCCCTTGCTGATGAAAGTTATAGGGTATTCAAGGTGGTCTGTATACCTTTCAACATTAGCCGTTGGGTATGAAATTGATCTTAATGTTTTATTATGCCACTCAACGGGATCATGTTTCAGATTTATGTAAATGTTCAAGTCTAAATAGGACTTAGTTTTCATCTCCTCTACAAGTTTTTTTGGGTGAGAACTGTAAGGATTAAATTTATCTCCATGAATCATTTGTAAATGCTTCAAGGCGCGGTTTAGTTCTGTGGTCATTTGATTGGAACCCCAATGAATCGCATATCTTCTAAACTCCGCATATGATTTCAATTGTACAGAATTGACTGCACTAAAGGTCTTAAGGAAACTAAGCGAAAAAATGAGAACTGTGATAAGACTTTTAACAAATTTACTGATGCATTTATTCATAATTAGAAGTATTCATTTGTGATTAAGTCAGAGATTTATTTTATAGGTGACCGAATATCTGATAATGCATTTTAACATTAGCAAAAATTTTTCATGCAAAATTATGGAAACGTCTTGCTGAACTCATTCTTCTTCAATTAATTTATAGCCGGTTTGGAAAGGAGTTAATTTCATGCTGGTGTGTATGGTGTTTTTTATATCTCATTGGTATCTCTCACTTTTTTGTCAAAGTTTTTTCTTACATCGTTATGCGTCTCATAAAATGTTTGAATTATCCCCATTCTGGCAAAAGTTTTTCTACATCATGACTTTTGTCACTCAAGGAACATCGTTCTTGAATCCCGCGGCTTATGCAACATTGCATAATCTTCATCACGAACATTCCGATCGTCCTGAGGACCCTCATAGCCCACATCAGAATGATAATTTACTAACCATGATGTGGAGTACATTTATGACCTATGAGTCCTTAGTAAAAGATAAGGTGAAGATACCCGCACGATTTCGCTTCAAAGAATTTGAAAAAATGGATACTATTACGGATCTTTGGTCAATCCGCCTGTGCTGGATTTTCGTATACGCAACGTTTTATTATTTGTTTGCTCCTCACCCAATTTACTATTTATTAATTCCTGTTCATGCGATGATGGGCCCAATTCATGGAGCTATAGTCAATTGGTGCGGTCACAAATACGGATATAGGAACTTCAATCTTGAGGACCATTCCTACAATACACTTTGGATTGACTTTTTGATGATGGGAGAACTTTACCAGAATAACCATCACAAAGCATGCCGAAAGTGGGATTTTGCAAGTAAATGGTACGAATTGGATCTAACGTTTCTCATCATGCGCTTATTACATTCGGTAGGTATTATTCGCCCACTGAGATTTGGAACTTCACGATAAAAATGGATGTAGGGATAAAAGCATAATGATTTACAAATTTATCGAGAAAGGTTTTGTGCCAGATTTTCTGATACGTTATGGAATTAAACATTTACTCCAACGAAGATTAAATCAAGAGTATTCTGGAGACACGGAAGCATTACAGAAGAAAAGAGTTAGGGAATTATCGGAGGGTGTCATTGCCGTAAACACTGTGGACGCTAACGAGCAACACTATGAGGTGCCTACCGATTTTTATCATTCAGTACTTGGCCACTGGAAGAAATATTCCTCAGGATTTTGGGAAAATGGTGCTTGCAATATCGACGAATCGGAGACTCACATGCTCGATTTATACGTTGAGAGGGCCAAGCTAGAAGATGGGATGCGCATATTGGATCTTGGATGTGGCTGGGGTTCAATGACATTATATCTAGCTCAAAGATTTCCGCAGTGTAGGATTACATCAGTATCGAACTCCCGCAGCCAGAAGATTTGGATCGACGAAGCATGTGAAGAGCGCGGACATACAAATGTAGAGGTACTTACCTGCGATATAAACGAACTTGATTTTCCTGAAGACGAATTCGATAGGGTCGTTTCCATTGAAATGTTTGAGCATGTTAGAAACTATAAGGCATTGCTTGAAAAGATTTGTGGCTGGATGAAGGCAGAAGGCAAGCTATTCATTCACATATTCACGCACAAGGAGCTTACCTACTATTTTGACGTAGTAGACGAGTCCGACTGGATGAGTAAGTACTTTTTTTCGGGTGGCATAATGCCTTCGCACTCACTGATCGAAGAAATCGAGAGTCCTTTAGCTATCGCCGGGAAATGGAAAGTCAGTGGTTTGAACTATTGGCGGACCTCTGAAGCTTGGCTGCAGAACCAAGACAAAAATCGAAGTAAAGTATTGAATGTCTTCAAACAATCTTATCCAGGGGAAACCCGCAAGTGGTTTGAATATTGGAGAGTCTTCTTTTTAGCTTGCGCAGAGTTATTTAGATATAACGATGGGCAGGAGTGGTTTGTAAGTCACTATTTACTCGAAAAGAAATCTCCATGAAAAAACGAGCAGCCATCATTGGTACTGGCATCGCAGGAATGAGTGCCGCTTACTTTCTGAAAGACGACTACGACATAACCGTCTACGAAAAGTCTGATTACATCGGTGGTCATACCAACACTTTAACGCTTGAAAATGATGGTGAAACTGCCGTGTTTGACTCTGGATTCATGGTTTTCAATTTCCAAACCTATCCTCTACTTGTAAAGTTATTTGAAAAGCTGGATGTGCCTATAACTGAAACAGATATGTCATTTAGCGTGCAGAATAAACAAACTGGACTAGAGTACACAGGAACTGGAATCAATGGCCTTTTTGCGCAACGAAGGAATCTACTGAGGTGGAATCATTATAGATTCTTGTGGGAAGTGAATCGCTTCAACAAATTAGCAAACGATATTTCAGCTCTCGATGATTTTGAGGACATCAGCATTGCAGAATTCGTTTCAAAATACGGATTCAAGTATCGGATGCTGGAGGATTACTTGATTCCTATGAGTTCAGCAGTCTGGTC
>CAZRWM010000085.1:0-10411 GCA_964603885.1 uncultured bacterium | reverse complement strand
AAGATGTTTTAAGTAGCTTAAAGATAATACGGCTACTGGTGAGGGTGCCAAAAAAACTCGTAAACAATATAAAAAGTTCTAATTTATTTTTACTTTGTTCAAAAACAGAATTATCAGACTTTATGAGAAATATGACCAAAATAGTCCAGATTAAAAGCCATGGAAGGTAATATAGAGTTATCAGCATAACTGGTTTGTACTTCATTCGCTGAGCAATACAAAAAAAACTTGATGGTATTGTATTTAATAGCCCAAAGAGGCAACTTAGCCCGAATAATTGCAAATTTTGGCTCATGATGATGCCGCTGCATACGGAGCCTAACAAGAAACTCAAGTTTAATTTTATAAAGTTTAAAGTCATGAATTTTTTGAATGCAATTAAATATTATTTATATCCTAATAAAGAAAATCTTATTAAAGGTAACCTATTCAATAATAGTTTAATAGACAATTAACTAAAGTAGATAGAAGGAAGTGAATTTATGTATTGGAGTATTACTAAGTTATTAATTACTTCCGGTTTAATTTTTATAATTTCTGAAGTAGTAAAGAGGTCTGTCATTGTGGGTGGCTTTTTAGCATCCCTACCATTAGTATCAATAATTTCTATGATTTGGATGAAAGTAGAAGGTGTAGAGCTGCAAGTTATTAATCAGTTTTCGCGCAGTATTTTTTGGATGGCGCTACCTTCTTTGGCGATGCTTTACTTATTTCCCGTGTTTTCTCAGAAGTGGGGATTTAATGTGGCGTTGATAGTCTCAATGATATTGACGTCCTTCCTTTATACGTTAATGGGGCTAATTATATCTAAATGGGGTCTTAATCTTTCAGTTTAGCCAATATTAAGTTACTAATCGGATCGATCGTTGTAGACAAAATTATCTTTAAGTCTGCCCAATCTATGCATTGTTCAAGAAGATCAAGACTAAAGACGTGGTGGTGTGCGATCCGATAATGCTCGTTATCGTTGAGCATACAGTAGTAATCTGCTGGGCTGGGATCAAAATTATGCTTAGAAAAATCATGAAACTGTCTTATTTCATCAAAATGAGTTCGATCAGATTCGGAAATATCTAGGTTATAGTCCTCAAGTAAGTGATTAAAATTAGTATCTGGTCTTTTATGGTCAAAAGTATTTTGTTTGTATGGAGCAATAATTAGGAGATATCCAGGTTCCATGAGGTTACTTTTCCACAATTGAATTGATTTTAGTGGATTGGATAAATGTTCGATGACATGGGAACTTAATATACATTGGTATTGATTTGGTAAAGCTTGCGAAGCATCTATTAAATAATTTTTACCAGGTATTGAAGAAAGATAATCACTACCATTTTGTGGGTAGGAAGCATGAATATTAGTTGGTGAACAGATCGCATTGTCACAACTTCTTAAAGAATCGTATAAGGGTAAAAACCCTCTTTGAGTAAAGTATGGGCTCGGACCACCAATTTCTAAAGATTCTAGATCTTTTAGATGAATTCGTATGGATTTTGAAAATGAGCTTTTCGGCGGAAAAAAACGCCACCAAAACTGCTTTAATCGATAAGGAACTCTCATTTCATAAATATCAGTCAAATGGTGAATTTACATCTAACTGCTTTTCGTTTAACCACTCGGGATTGAATAATCTAGAAAGATAACGAGAACCACTATCACATAAAATTGTAACAATAGTTGAACCAGCTCCAAGCTTCTGGGCTAGTTTATACGCTCCGTAGACGTTTACACCAGAGGTAGAACCAAGCAGAAATCCTTCTGTTTTAAGGAGATGGTAAACCATTCGGATAGAATGTAAATCTTCTATGTAAATAGAATCATCCACAGGTGAATCAGCAAAATTAGGAGTAATTCGACCGATTCCTATTCCTTCGGTTACTGAAGAACCTTCTGCTAATAGTTCGCCTCTTTGGATGAACGAATGTAATGCACTTCCAGGTGGGTCTGCTAAAAACACTTTGATATTTGTATCATAATTTTTTAAGGCTCTTGATACTCCTCCAATAGTTCCACCCGTACCAACAGAACAAATAAATGCATCTACCTCATAATTGGTTTGTTTAAGAATTTCCTGACCCGTAGTTCGTTCATGAAAGCTTCTATTCGCTGTATTCTCAAATTGTTCTGTAAAAAAACCTTTCTTTTCTTTGGCCATACGACGCGCAATTTTAGTGAAATGATCTTCTGAGGAATATGGTGCGGCTGGCACTTCATGTACTTCAGCTCCAAGAGCTCTTAAATAGGAGGCTTTCTCGGGAGACTGAGTGTCGGGCATGATAATAATACATTTGTAATCTCTGGCATTGCAGACATGGGCTAGACCTATGCCGGTATTGCCCGCTGTTCCCTCAACAATGGTATCACCAGGCTTAATTACTTTTTTCTCTTCAGCATCTAAAATCATCCCTAATGCAGCACGATCCTTAACTGAGCCGCCAGGATTAAGAAATTCTGCTTTACCTAAAATATTGCACTTAGTTAATTGACTGAGATGTTCAAGACGAATAAGAGGCGTATTACCGATGGTTTCACTGAAACCGTGCTTTTGTAAACTCACTTCATTCTCCGGATTGTAAAAATTGAGAAGAGCTTTTTGAGCCTGCTCTAAAACAATGTAATTTAGGTATCTTTTATTGAGTTTTATATACTATTTCACAACAGTATGCTACTTCGTTATGCTCTATTTTATCTACACCTAAAACTTCATCATTATTATCTATTCTGATGCCAACTGTCATTCTCATTAATAATAAGATAGCGGTTATTCAGAGTGAAGGTAAAACAATAGCCACTAAAATACCTCTAATCTGTGCCGAATACCGAGCTAGTTATATTTCTAAACCGTACTATTGAAGTATTGAAAATGGTAAATAGTAGCTTAATTGGAAAACTGTACTGTCATATTTTATCAGTTATGCTATTAAATTTTAGTATCCCAAAAATTTATAACTAACTAAAAATCCCACTGAAATACAAATTATTTTTTCAAGCAAGGTTAGCTGGACGTATACTTACAGAAGATGAAATATATAAAAATTTTATGTATGTTTTTTATATTTCTGCAGTGTTATTTTTGCGAGCAAATAACAGTTGCAGTAGCCTCCAATTTCATTAAGCCGATGCAGAAAATTTCTACTAAGTTCAATGGAAAGTTGCGTTTAGTATTTGGTTCGTCAGGTAAGCTATACTCTCAAATAATAAATGGAGCTCCTTATGATGTATTCTTTTCGGCGGACCAACAAAAACCGCAACTTCTGTTTGATGAAAAATACACTGCATATAAACCGTTTACTTATGCAACGGGTCGCTTAGCATTATATACAACAAATTCGCTACGGCATCCTGTTACCAAATCAGCAATATTTAATGTGTCATCTCTTGCAATTGCAAATCCATTATTGGCTCCATATGGCAAAGCGGCTCTTCAAGTATTAGATAGATTACAGCTGAAATATCAAAATAATAAAAGACTAATAATTGGTGAAAATGTATCCCAAGTATTCGCTTTTGTTTCATCAGGGAATGTAGAGTTTGGATTTCTAGCCTTGTCTCAGGTTATAAACAAAAATAATAATGATTATTGGATAGTACCATATGACTACCACAAACCAATTAAGCAGGACGCAGTAATACTAAAATCAGGAAACTTAAGTCATAGTTTTACAAAATATGTAAAATCGAAAGAAATCAGACTAATCATAGCTTCATACGGGTATACATGGAATTGAATTTACTTTCTATAACAGATTGGCAAGCAATTTGGCTTACATTAAAGTTAGCCACAGTTGTGACAGTTATATTATTATTTATTAGTATTCCATTAGCATGGTGGTTGTCGAGGGATAAAACTTTACTAAAAAATATAGTATCTTCACTAACGGCTCTACCACTAGTGTTACCCCCAACGGTTATAGGATTTTATTTTTTATTAGCGATGGGTAGTAATGGAATCTTAGGAGAAGGCTTTAAATGGTTAGGTTGGGGAACGTTAGCGTTTAGTTTTTGGGGTCTAGTTGTTGCTTCAGCGTTCTATTCACTACCCTTTGTAGTTCAACCAATAAAAACAGCTTTTGAATCTGTAGGGGATAGACCTATTGAGGTTGCAGCGATAGCAGGCGCTAAACCACTTGATATTTTTATAACGGTTGTACTGCCGCTTGCTAGACCAGGGATTATCTCCGGCGCAATCCTTGGTTTTGTTCATACCATTGGCGAATTTGGTGTTGTACTCATGATTGGCGGGAGTATACCCAACGAAACTAAAGTCGTTTCTGTTCAAATTTATGAACATGTAGAGGCTTTAAATTATACCTCTGCTCACACTCTATCATTGATGATGATCACATTTTCATTTTGTATTCTTGTCTGGTTGCAGAGTCTACAGAAAAAAAGTCGTATAGAACTATTCTAAAAAAAATATGTTATTTATAAAGCTTCATCACATTTTTGAGGAATCTAGATTTCAAATAGATATAGACCTTTGCCTATCTTGTGATGGAATAACTGTGATATTAGGGTCTTCAGGTTCAGGAAAAACTACATTATTACGAAGCATAGCTGGCCTCTTAAAGACTAATGATGGTTATATAAAATTTAATGATGAGGTGTGGCAAGATAAAGAATATTATTTACCAGCTCATCAACGTTCTATTGCTTACGTATTTCAAGAGGGAAGTTTGCTTCCACACTTAACTGCTCAAGAGAATATTGAATATGCGCTAAAACGTTCCAAAATTAATCCTAAGCATGCTGATATTGAAGAGGTTATTGAATTATTGGGTATCAGAAAGCAACTAATTCAATTGCCTAATCAAATGTCAGGCGGTGAAAGACAGCGAGTCGCTATAGCAAGCGCTATCATACGTGGTGCTAAAGTTCTACTACTGGACGAACCGCTAGCTTCTTTAGACAGGAGAAGAAAAGATAAATTATTACCTTTTTTTAAGATGATAAGACTTAAATATAATTTACCAATTATTTATGTTACTCATTCTATTGATGAAGCCCAATATCTTGCTAATCATATTTTAATTATACATGAGGGAAAAGTTGAGAAGGAGGGTAATCCTAAAGAAATACTTTATGAGCTAAATGAGTCAATCTATTTCACCCTAAGCTCTGAAGATGTGGCTAAATATTCGTGGAGTCAAACACCACAAATCCATGTAAGAAGAGATCAATGCTTAGTTTTTAAGGAGTTTCCAACAGTTAATGAGGAATCAGTAGCTATCAAAGTAAAAGTGGAGTCTAAAAAAAACCAAATGATTAAACTAAACTATAACGGACAGCTTATTAATATAATTTCAAATCAGGATATAGAAGTGGGAAAGTATTTGTGGCTGCTATGTGCTAATCCCAAAATTGGTTAATAACTCTTTATATTATTTTGTTTTTTCGACTTTTTAGTCTCTAACAATTTATAGATAACACCGCTAATTGAATTTGATTATAATTATCAAATTCAGCGAGAGGTGAAATAATCATTTTTATCTTATTCTAAAGGTTTACATGGGCTTTATTCTCTGTATATTTCTAAATATTAAAATCATTCTAAATCTGTTGAAGGGGAAAGTATGAACAAAGATAAAGTTTTACAAATTCTAAATGATATTTTAGAAACGGAATTGGCTGGTGTTGTGAGATATACTCATTACTCATTAATGATATATGGCTATAACAGAATCCCGATTGTTAGCTGGATGAGGGAACAAGCTAGCGAGTCACTTGACCATGCGAATCGTGCAGGTGAGCTAATTACTCAATTCGGTGGACACCCATCCTTGGGTATAGGTCAATTACTCGAAACCGAGCGGCATGATATTCGTGAAATTCTTATAGAGTCTCTTGAGCATGAACAAAACGCTCTTAATTGCTATAAAAGTCTTTTAAAGGAAGTTGAAGGAAAGTCTATACTTCTTGAGGAATATGCTCGCGAGCTTATCATGAACGAAGAATTGCATCTCGGTGAAGTTGATAAAATGTTACGAGCGCCAGGTAGTACCGAAAGCATTAGAAAGAACTAAATCATACTGTAAGCACTCTAATTATATAGTTATACTTAGAGTGCTTCTTAATTAGCTCTATTTTGAATTAATACTTTTTTCTCTGTTAAAAGAATTTTTTCTAAATTCATCTCATATAGCTCCTCAAGGGAGGATATTGGAATATCCTCCCTAGTGTCGAAAGAGTCCAAAATCTTACCGTTTTTTAACAAAATCAAGGTATCGCAATATTCTAATGCCATATTTACATCATGAATTGCTATAAATATAAGACAATTTTGAATCACCAAGTTTCTAGCTAAAGATAAAACTTGAATTTGATATCGCCAGTCTAGACTTGAAGTAGGTTCATCAAATAACACTATTTTCTGAAAATCTTTTTGATATTCTAGTTGAAGTAGAACTCTCCCAATTAATACCCTTTGTTTTTGACCTCCGGATATTTCCGTGTATAGTTTTTCTCGAATTGAGAGCAGATCTAAGGCCTCCATTATGTGATACGCACGCGTGATATCTCGTATACTCTGCCTGCCGCGATTGTGGGGGTAACTCCCCATAGAAACAACATCTTTCACCTTGAAAGGGAACGGTATATTATAACTTTGTGGTAACAAAGCTCTAAATTTTGCCAATTCCTCTAATGGCCATTCGTCAATAGGTCTACCCAAAATATTAATTTGGCCTTCAATAGAATATTGTGGGAGACCACACAAGCTTTTTATAAGGGTAGATTTGCCTGCTCCGTTAGGTCCAAGAAGACCAATGACGTTAGGTTTATAGAATCCGAAGTTAACTTCACTTAATATTTGATTTCCACCAATGCTTATATTTAAATCTTTTACTTCTAACACTACAATATCTCCTTACGCAATTTTGATATTTGGTAAATAAAAAATGGGGCGCCCAGTAAAGCAGTGATTGATCCCAGTGGGAGTTCCGCTCCATCCAAACAAGATCTTGCAGTAATATCTGAAGCAAGAAGTACGATACTACCCATTAGTGCCGATCCAATTAATAAAAACTTATAATTGGCACCAACGAGAAATCTTGTAATATGTGGTACCAACAATCCGACAAATCCAATTATTCCAGCAAATGCTACAGTTGCACCTACGATGAAACAGGTGGAATATACAATACGTCTTGTAAGAGACTGCATATCGATGCCTAAACTGATAGCTTGTTCCTCACCTAAGCTAGCTACGTCTAATTCGTATCTCATATTAAATAAATAGATTAAACCGATTAAAAACACAGGAGATAATATCCAAACTTCTTGCCAACCCACACTGGCTAGGCTTCCTAGATTCCAAAAAGTTATAGAACGTAGTTGGGCATCATCAGCAAAGTAAATACAGATCCCCATTAAAGCCCCACAGAACGCGTTTACAGCTATACCAGATAGTAATAACGCACCGATCGAGACACGACCTTGAATGCTCGCCAGGTGAATTACAATTTTTACTGTAACTACTGAGCCAATAAAAGCAACACAAGGCACCACATAATGGTTGAGTGGGATGTATTGTATTAACATCGGCTTTAAGACTACCAAGAAAAGTACAACTGCGCTTGCCGCCCCAGCACTAATTCCAATGAAAGAAGGTTCTACAAGTGGATTTCTAAAAATACCTTGCATGCAGGAACCGGTTATAGCTAACAAAGCTCCAATAAACATTGCGCATATGATTCTAGGTAACCTTAACTCTAGTAGTACTAATTTTGTGGTTGTATGTTTGCTATCCCAAATTGAGGGTATATCAGCTATTTGGATTGGGTATTGACCAGCAATTAGACCAATTGCGATAAATGCTACTAAAAGTATGCTCATTACTATTACAAATAGTATGAACTTTTTGTTATTCATAGTATAAACTTTCGAGAGAATCTAGTGTTTTTAAGCATACCTCTGACAAAGCGTTATCTTGCACTTTTAATGTTTTGAATTTAGGTTTATTAAGTAATAGATTTATAGATTCAAATTTTTTATTTTCCAACCATTTTGCTGTTCTCTCTGTCATAAGTACTGCGTCTGGGTCTAAATCTAAGGCAATCTCTTTACTGATTATTTTCGGCCCTTCAAATTCAGATAAATTTATCGCTCCGAGTTGTTCAATCAAGAAGCTAGCTGGGGAAGATTTACTATTAGCAAATATTCTCTGTCCCATTGGAGAATAGACCCCTAAAATTCGTAAGTTCTGGAATTTCTGGGTATTAATTTTCGCTAACCTGTTTGTAATTAGAGAAATTAAAAGATTACCCTCATTTTCCTTATCCAACTGTGATGCAATGAGAGAAATATTTATCATTAAATCTTCCCAGTTTTGAGCTCTCTTAATAATAAACATGGGATGGGTAGTTGACTTCAATAACTTAATGGATTTTGGGGGACCCGCGGAATCAGATGCGATAATAAGATTAGGCTCTGTCTGAAGGATAGTTTCCACATTTATTGAGCGCCAGTAGCCAATATTTTTAACGGGACTGGGTAGCTCAATCTGGCTCTGTTTATCTGTGCCTGTAATACGATTACAGTCTCCTAATTCACAGATAATTTGTGTAGCGCAGCTTCCTATAGAAACAATATTTGAATAATTTATCTGAACAGTAAATAGAATAAAAATGAGATTTTTCATGTGAATATTAATTCCGTTTCTGGTGACCTGATCCAGTGATACGCTCTGTGGGGAGTCGATCACCTTCTAAAATTTTATACGCTTGACCAAAGTTTCTAATGAATACGCCGTTTTTGGGTCTAAGTTGAAACAAGATAAAATCTTGAAAATTGGCCAGAGTATCGACAATTTCCCCGTATCTGGCTTTAAAACCCATTAAAATTTCATCTCTTTTTTGGTTATCTGCCAACCCAATTTGACAATGTAGTTTACAACGCTCCATGGCAAATTCGACTCCAAATTTAGACATGTTTCCACTGACAAACATTAAGCTTACGCCTCTGCTACTTGCCAAAGCTTCATAATGACTTGCTATTTGAGAGGTGAGTATATAGATATTACCACTTTCATCTTTTATAAATGGTAAGTGACATGCGTCAACAGGGTGACTTGGTGCAGGTATTGCAACAGTCACACTACGACAGTCAGAGATGAAATCAATATATTTACTTATCATTTTTTTTCTCCTATAATCTCCTAAAAATGACAGTATTGAAAATGAAAGTCAATATCAATTCCAAAATAGCAGCAAAGGTATTTTTTGGCAATCATTTATGGAGGTAAAGATGACAAGAAGAGTCTTACTTTTTGTGATTTTGATCAGCTCCTCACAAGCGAGTAGTTCACTTCACAAAATTTCTAATCCACGCAAAACTATTAATTCATTCAAATCTAATCAAAATAATCCCATTATATACATAGGGAAAGGTTCAAAATTACGGGACGTCGTGAGCATTAGTAAAATAATCAGTGAACCAGATAAATACGTCAATAAGGTCATCACGGTCCAAGGAAAAATAGCAGATGTTTGTCGGAAAGCTGGATGCTGGATGTCGCTTGAGGATTTGCGAGGTAATAGAATAGTAGCCAAAGGTAACCATTCGGATATTACATTTCCTGTTAAATCTCTCAATGCTACAGGTAGAGTCACTGGTAAATTTAAGAAGCATATACTCAGTTTAGACCAAACTATTAAATTCGAGGCTCATATGGCAAAAGATCGAGGGGAAAAATTTGATTCACGCTCTATCACCATACCAAAAATTCTTTACAGAATACATGTTACGGGCTCGGTTATTTATTTATAATTAATTTGAGCTACATCCTTTTTTCGCTGGGAATAATAATTATTGACATAAGCGATTCAAGTCTTTTATTTAAAGACATATGTATTTTTCACCACGAGTAATTCTCGGTTTTATTTTAGCGTTCTCATTGCTTGTTAAACCAAGCTTGCACTTTATTCATGTGTGTATGGGAACATGTCAGATAGCAGTTTCATGCACATCTGGTGGTGATCATAGTAACTGTGGAACTTCTGATAAATTAAGTACTGAGAAAGAGTGTAAACTCTGTGAAATGCTGGCCACTTCTACGTGGGCCTACCATTTTACCGAACATTTGAACAAATACTCAGGGTTTATCGATGAATGGGCTGCGTGTAAAGCTATGCCTAGCTATCTATTTGTAAAACTGTTTTTAGCTAGGGCTCCACCACTTCTTTGAAATTTATAAATTTTATGAGTCAAATTGATTGATTTGGCTGTGTCTTATTATTCAAAAAATTATTAAATTTTAAAGGAATTCAAATATGAAATCTAAAATATCACTAGCTCTTGTATGTGGGCTAGCAATTAGCAGCACTGTAATTGCTGATCACGGAACACTAAAAAGTACAGTAGCAACATTAAAGAAACAAAATCAGAAGCAAGCTAAGCAAATTGAATCTCTACA
>CAZRWM010000084.1:0-10467 GCA_964603885.1 uncultured bacterium | reverse complement strand
TTTCTTATTTTGTATTTTACTGGTGATATCTTCATAGGATTTCAAAATTTTATTAGGTTTACTTTTCATGAGTCTTGACTCCCAGTAGCAGAATATTAAGCTTGCGGTACTTAAGACCCTCAAGTACCGACTTAGGTTCCCATAATGTGTGTCTAGAGCGTTTTAATGCCTCGAGTTAAGGATTACTATAGTTATGGCTTTTGGATTGAAATTCCGTTCCTGTAAGATCTAGTCTGAAAAAGCTTCCCATTATTCAGAAACAGCTTTGTTTCTCCATCTAACTTACCATTCTTGTAATTTTCAACTTTTTTGAGTTTTCCGGAGTCGTAATAGGTCTTACTTTCGCCATTCAATTTGTCATTTTCATATGCAATTAATTTGAGTAGATTGCCGTTTTTTCCGTAAAGATGCCAAATCCCTGTTTTTGAACCTGTTTTGACTTCATGCGCTCCTAAAACCTTTAAATTACCGTTACCATGATAGGTCTTAAAAGAGCTCGTTTTTTTCTTAAAACAGTCTGCAATTAGTAGTGAAATTATGGAATGAACCTGAAGTAAACTTCTGATCATGACTCCCCCCTTCTTACAAAGCCTTTACTTTATTGACCCTTGAATAAAGTCTAGTAACGGAATTTAGAAAAAATACTATTTGAGATTTATGTTTGGAAAGTTTTGTTTGTTAACTTTTGGCTAGTACTCGATCAAATGATACAAATAAAAAACCCCCAGAAGAAACTCTGAGGGCTTATGACATTGAACTTACTTTGGCAGTAAGTGATTTGCAAGAGAGGATTTGAACCTCCACACCCATACGGGTACTAGAGTATGAGTCTAGCGCGTCTACCGATTTCGCCACTTGCGTAATTGCCGCGAATTGTATTGATAAAGTTTTACTTTGACAAGCTTTGATGATTCGCGATCAATGATCATAACTAATTGGATATTAAGTACCGCATTGTAGGCTGGACTATTTAAGATTAAACTATGAAAGCACAGAAGCTATTTGGAAGTGAAAAATCAACATGTAAACCTCCAAACATATGAGTTACGAATATTTTGTTTAGATTTTCATCTACAAACTAAGGAAACGATTTGATTAGTATACTTTTGATTGTTCTGAGTGTATTGCTTGCTAATACACTTGAATTTCAAGCGGCATCACAGTCCTTCAATGCTTATGCTGTAGAGGCAAAGTCCATTGAAGTTAAAGATTTTTCGCAGATTAATCCTACTGAGTCTGTGGAGTCCGTAAGCGAGGAGATCGAGTCTCAGGCACAGATCACTTATCAAAAGATAGCTTGGGTATTAAATATCTACCTTGTTGTATACGCTGTATTTTTTATTCTTACAATGATCATGAAGTCAAATTCATGGGAGCCTTTTAAGAAAAATGGATTTCATTATTATCTATTGATATTCATTTTAATATTTGGTGTCTTTACTACTCTTTTATATCAAGCTAGTCATTGGTTGGATATAGATTTGCCAATCATTGGTTTTTTTTACGCAAACAATATACCCATCATCTTACTACCCGTTCTGATTCCGATCTTTTCCACCTTTGAAAGAGCTTTTTTCGTGTGTCTTTTCTTGGGGACTTTGTGTGGTATGGGTTTGATCTATTATAATTTAGAGTCCCATATCCTTAGCTTAGGCAGCTCTGCTTATGCTGGCGAAATTCTTATGCAATGCTGTGGTGTTTTATTTTTATGCCAGGTTCTATTCGTCTTCTTATTTAGAAAACTCAGTAAATCTTTAGATTAATTAATAAAGTCTTACTTTGACAAGCTTTGGCGATTCGCGATCAATGCGCAGAGCTTAGGAATTTTCAAATAAATATTGGATTAAATTTTATATGCTAAACTAACAAAACCATAAAATAAACTTGGAATATGTAATGGATTCGAAAGAGCTAGAAGATTATGAGCAAGACACAAATATGCTCTATGATTTATTGAAGTTTAAGCCTATTCAAATTATTGGAAGTACTTCACTCACTACCTATTTAAATAGCGAACTATCAACCATAATAGATAAGATTAGAAGTGATATAGCCCGGATTTATGGCTTTATCTTGCCAGTAGTGGAGGTTACTGATTGTGGGTTTCTAAATTCTGGGCAGATCCAAGTATTCATAAATGAAGCACAGACAATTGAATTTGATTTTCAACCCGACAAAATCTTCAAAATCAACTGTAAAGTAGGGCAACCTGTCGAGTTTTATCTCGATCGTTCTTTACGTAAATACGAATCTGGCTGGGTAGATGAGGCAGCTGATGACCCAACTGTCACGTATTTTGACCCCGATGCTTATTTGGAGGCCAGGCTATTTACTCATTTCTTAAACTATGCAGAATCTTTATTTACTAGGCAGGCTACTGCTAACTTGATTGACAAACTAGCGGCTCAGCATCCTTTTATCGTAGAGGCCCTTCAATCTAAGTACCCTTTTAGTGGAGTTTCTGTGGTGCATAATTCGTTGGCAATGTTTTTAAGCGAAAAGGTGAGTATCCGTAGCTTGAGTATTATCATCGAAGGCGTTCTTGACTACTACGAAAATTTCCCGGAAATCAACGATTTGGTAGAAATGTTACGCCGCGATATTGTTCATCAACTCATCTCAAGAGTAAGGCAAAACAAACCTCTGACAGTACTAGCCCTCTATGGTGAGTTCGAAAGATCGCTAGCACTGAAAGTAAAATCTGAAGTACCTGACGAAGAACTATTAAGCAGGTCTATGCTTGCAAAAATCAAGAGTGAGCTAGAATTATTTATAGAAAGACTCGCATTACAAGAACTGCCCCCAGTGTTAATTTGTTCGCCTATTATTCGCCGAAAGCTTAGAGATCTTTTTTCAAAAGACTTTCCAGACTTAAATATAATTAGCTTTAACGAAATTCGCGACGACGTTCCAGTTGACTTATATGAAACACTTGGGCTTCCAAACAAAGCGCGTTCAGAAATGGCTGCAAACAACAAACTCATTTCCCCTAAGTTCAGTATCTCAGGGCAAGTACCAGAAAATATAAAAAGAACTTGAATATCATTAAGAGCTCTTTTGAATAGGTTTCGTTAATAAGTTGTAAATCGTCTGACTATTTTTGGAGCGCAGCACTGAGTAATTTAATAAATTAAATAGAGTAGTGCTTTCGCACGACTCATGGCCACGTAGTTGAGATGTTGACTGTCTTCACAAGTGCTTGGTCTAGGTTTTTCCAAATCAATAACAATTATAACCTCGTTTTCTAGGCCCTTAAAATTCTTTACAGTTGCAAATGTCAACTTCTTGAATGGCGTATTCCTTACCGAATGATCATCTAAGATAGCAATATGCTTTTTAATGTGATCTGGGAGAAATCTAGCAGAAGACTTCTTGAACTCATGTTTTGATAGGATCGTAATATAACCGGAGTCGATAGACTGTTTAAGCTTATCTATTTTCTCCTCTAAGATTTTCTGAGGCGGATTTTTATTGTCTGAGCTAATTGCTATCACCTCAGGTCCATCTCCGGTGCCTAGAATTCCAGTATCTACATTTAATGAAGCCTTCATATAATTCACAATATTGGCTGTATTACGACAATTTGTTTTTAGCGGTATCTTTGTCGGAGCATAGCTCTTGAGAAGAGTAAGGTATTCTGGGTCAGTCTCTCCAACAATATTAGCCTGGTTGTTGATATCATGAAAAATGTACCAACTCCCCTTTTCTAATCCACCATCTATAGAATTATCGAGTACATCTAAATCGGTTTCGTTGAATAAATCCTGACCTTCATCTACCACCAAAACATCTAGCTTATCAATGTCTTTTCTCTTCAGCTCAGTTTTTAAGCCGCTTACTGTTGAAATAATACTATTAGGGGTAAGAACATTTGATGCTAGATAGTTTTTTAACCAAGGGGATTTGCAGACCAGCGCAACTTTTTTATCTTGTATATCAAATCGTCTCACCAGTTCCACAGCTAAGAATGTTTTACCAGTACCTGCACCACCTTCACACAATACCCTGCTATTTGCTTGGGCAATATCTAAACAGCGGTATTGATCTTCTGTCAGTTTTTCTGCTTTTACCTGCAAATCATATAATTTCGAATGTAAAGGTTGAACCAGCTCAAAGGACGGACGTATGTAATCTCGGAGTTTTGTTAACTCTTGATTGTTTAACTTCCTGTCATTACCAGGTTTCTCCCGAAAGTACTTAAAAAGCTTACTTAACCAGCCTTCAAAATTTTTGAAGTGCCTTGCGTCACATATTTGTTTTGAATTCCATTCTTCCCACCTCATAGTCCATTCGACATCGGGTAGGACGACACCGAAGCCAGATGTAAATTTAGGTGTGATATCGACGCAGTCTTTTTTAATTTTTTCGAGCAACGCGTGCATAGCACCTTTTGCCTGCCTGAAAGGATCTTGGATATCATATGTATCATTATTTTTGTTTGTAGTTTTCCAAACCCCGTCCTCAATATTTATGCGGCCACCCTTGATTTCTAGTACAAATAGACCGTGCTCACATAAAATAAGAAAGTCAATTTCACCAGATCTCTTAGATTGGTGATCCGGCAGGTTTAACGAGTGAAAAGCATAATAGTGGTCTTGTCCCGCAAAGGCTTCTTTCAGTTGGTCGAAAGTACGATATTCTGCCGGACTTTTGGTATCTAAAGCTACATTTGGAATTAGTCTCATTTTTTAACTTTCTTGTAGTGCTTTAGATATGTAGCGTATTTGCTCATATCTAATTTTCCAAGGCCGGCATAGAATTTTTCATTGCAAATGGTCGTTTTAATATTTTTGGGTTCGCCATCAAAAACTAATTGCAGACCGGACTTCAAAACCTCTAGTTGGTATTCACCGATAGGAATTTTTATGGTGGTTGATACACAATTTATCTTTTTATCAGTGGCGTACCATGCTTTAAAATCTTCACATTCAAACATTTCAATCACAGTTGGGCTGTCTTCATCGGTCTTGTCGAAGCTACAATTACTACCTGCCAATTCATGCGCAAAATTGGCCATTTGCAGAGATATTGTGTTTTGAAAACCGTGCATTGAAATAATTGGGCGCCTAATCTTGTAAAACTTATCACGGATACCAAATAGTAAAGCGAAAAGAATCCAGTCTTCTTCTTGTGCCAACTCAAAATCAAATTCAAAAAGATCTTCGCAATCACTTTTATGAAACAGCATCAGTAGAGCTTTTTCTAAGGGTGTCTTAGCATCCTTGTAGTAGTCAGAGAACTTTTTGTTACGGCTAGCGCGGTAGTAACTTTTGAGATCTTCTGCCAAACTTAGGGCTCGCTCTCGCGAGTTATTATCACCCTCATAATTTTTCAGATAGTCAAGAATCTTCGCTTCAATTGGCCCCCCGTCTAGTAATACTTTAATGATGCCTTCGTACATCGTAGTTTTCAGTTTATTGGTAATATTTGATACTTTGGATAGTAAAAGATTATAAATAATCTGAAAGTCTTCACTAGCTTCGCCTGTATCTGATTCTCTCAGCTTGAATTTACGATAAACATTATTGCTAACCAAGCCATTTTTAGTCATAAAAAAGAGACTTGCTAAAGCACCACCATAAGCAAAGACTCTTGGATAGTCTTGACCATTTAATTGATGCTCTGGAGGCTCAATTGCATTTAGTACATCGTCTTGTAGATTAGCCTTTGGACTAAAAAGCTTTTTTTCAGGCTTGAACTTTATTTCATCAAGCACTTTGTTAGCTGTTTCTTGAGCAAGATTCTTAATACTCTCGCTATTTGCTTTTGACTCGCTTAAAACAATCGATATACTTGAGATTGGTAGTGGCAATGGCACGAGTAAAACATCAAGCTCTGAGCTACAACCATTTGCCATGTTAAAAGTATGAAATACGGGGTTGCTTGAATCTGCAGTAGACCCTATACCAGCTACATTTCCATCTATTGTTTTGATATCAATTTCTAAGATGCATGCCTTCAGAACGCTATTATTCTCACTAGTGCATTCTTCCAAAATTTTGCTGGGTATCTTAGATTTATCAAAAAGGGGTAACCAACCCTTTCCAAACCTAAGACTATCTTTGTAGTATTTTTCGATATGGACAATCAGGCCTGTGGCAATGAACTCGAGTAGGTTCATTTGATTAGTTAAAAAAACCCATTTTTTATCATATATTTGATGTTTTTTTGTTAAGGAATTCATAATTCTTCTCTCTCCAAAATTTCTTCATTTTCGGGCAATAAATTCTCGAGTTCCGGGCAATCTATTTCGCATTGCTTAAACATAATTACTTCTTCTTTCGCTCTTGAAATCATTACATAGAACAGCTTTTGCTTTTCTTCTTTTATGTCATCACGGATTATATGCTGATCAATGTCCGCAAGATACACAATATCAAATTCTAATCCCTTGCAAGCCTGGGCGTTCACTACTAAAATTCCACCAGTCGAAAAGTCGATTTCACTTCGATGGTCGCCTCTATAATACTGGATAATTGGGTCACAATTGTCTCTGTCCATTTCTCTAGACACAGACTCTAGGGTTTTGAAATACTTGTCTTGCACCTTTTTATTAGGTGTAATGACTCCGATCAGAAGTTTAGGGTCCCTATCGTATCTACGTAGGATCATTTTAATTACTTTGTCTTCAAAGCTATCTTTTTTGTAGGTGTATAGTATAGGAGGTATTCTGGCCCATCTGTCTGGTATTATAGAGCGATCACTAGCACGATCAACATGAAAATGTTGCGCAAGCTTAGTAATCTGATGTGAATTACGAAAATTTTCGGTTAATTCCATAACTTGTTCCTTATTCTCAATCAACAAATATTTCAATTCTTGCAAAGAAGAGTTGTTTTTGTTAATTGCCTGATTCTGATCAGCCACAACAAAAAAGTTCTTAACTCCCAGACTAGATACTACAAAATAAAACTCTTTAGGCATATCTTGGCCTTCGTCGATAATTAAGTAGTGTGACTCATTGAATGGGTCACGCTTATTTTTTTTACGCGCCTTCAAATCCACTCTAATTTGATTCCAATCTAAATCTTTACTACCAGCTTTAGTTGGTAAATTAATTTCTAGGTATTGCTGCAGTCTTTCACGAATCCATCTCATCCAAGTACTACTGACTAACTGAATATCTGACCCTACCAATTGCATTGCAGATGCTTCTAACAAATGATTAAAAACTAGAAATCTATACCTTTTGTTTGCCTCAACAGCTTTTCTTACTCTAAGTAGAGCCACCACAGACTTGCCTGTACCAGGTGCACCGATCACAAGAAATCTACCCTCTAGGGGTAAATCATTGACCCTATCCTGATCTTTATTGAATCTGTCTGGTAACTTAAATTTTCGTACTCGTTCTTCTGACATTAGTTTTCTACCTGAATGGAATCAATAAAAGAATTTACGAATTTTCTATCCAAGATAGTGTTATGGAAGCTACAGCTGGTTTCTGGTGCCAGACAACATGCATGGCAAGCTGCATTGTTTAAACCACCAAGACCTCGGCCTTCATGCTTTCTACACACAGGGTCAAAAGAACACCATCTTGCACTTTCAATGGCGTTAGATATTAGCGCTAGGAATGCTTTCGGTTCTGCGGATTCAACGATTCCGCCCAAAGTACCCACAATATCAGGAACGGCTGTGTAAATCAGGATACCCGCCATCTTATCCTGTGCACTGCAATAAATTCTTTCCTTTAGTGAAGCGGCTGGATACCCAGCTCGCGATTCCAATTCTCGCATGAGTAAGTGTGACATTGTGTGTAATAAAACAAATCTCGCACTGATAGTAACGAGGTCCTCTAAGTGAACTTCAGACTTTTCATATCTGGACTTGAGTTCATCTTTATATTTGATATCAATGCCGCTTTCCCAGTCTCTTAGAAGTTCGTCCTTGATCGTAAAAAAGATACCTTCGCCATACAAGTCAATTGCAGGAAGCCAACCTACGGTTTTATCCAGATCTGGCGGTATTAAATTAGTCTCAGTAGTTTTTATTCTCCTAAAGCCTTTAAAGACCCTTATTTCTCGCAATCTAGCGATCTGAATGAGTTCTTCAACAAAGTGAATACACTTAAACTTTGTACTATTTTTATCAACATCTTTATTTAAAGAATTAAAATTTTCAGTTTTGCTGAAAGTGACAAAATCTTCACCTTCTTGAAAATCTAACGGTTTTGACAAAGCCTCAAATTCGGCCTCCCAGATTGCTCCATCATTCAATGGCCTAAATTGTTCTTCTCTAGATTGAATGGCTGCAAAGCGTTCATCAAGTTCAGCCTTGTCGCAGTTAAGGCGGTCTGCCAATTGCGCTTTCAAAAACTCCTTCCGCATCTCCTCATCTTCTTCCTGTATTTCACGCCATAGCCCTCTATAAGGAGAAAGGCTATCACCGGCACATCTTGATTCTGGGGGTATAATCAGGGCACTCACAAAACTACTGAAATAAAGGTTTGGACTATTTACTTCCAAGACTTGGCCTTCTATATGCTCACCGTCAACCGGCTTATCAAGCCATGGGTGCATTTTTTTATTCTGGAATGGGCCCTTCTGCCTTAAAAAATCGCCCTTAGCTCCACATTTCGTACAATGTACCTGAGTTTTTCGTCCATCTGACGTCAATTTGAGGTAAAGCTCATCAGAGAATTCATGCAGGCAATGATTCTGGTTGTTATTTTTGTGGCAAAAGTAATGCCAAGGTACCTCAGCTATATAACCATTTTCAGAAGCAAAGCACCAGGTCACCTGTTTAAAAGAGCCCTTGCGGCATTTTGGACATTCTTTACGCTCAGAAATATTCTCCTTATTCCATGGGTTGTGGTGCAGTATTCTGCAGTCTGGATTAGAGCAAACTGCATACTTTGGAAATAATATTGCCGGTATACATTCAGCATCTGGCTGCCCAGTTTTTTCCGACAGCTTTACTTGAAGGGGTTGTCGTAAATCAATGTCACCAATTTTTAAGCGATTTTTAGCGCCATTGATCGAATGAATTGGTTCTGATGCGATCCAATACCTCGTGTCAGGAATTATCATTAATTGGTTACTGCTACTACGGACGATTGAACCAACACCTGCATATGTAGTCAAATGCGAAAATCTTACGGGTGTGTAGATTTGCTTAGTCATTTGGGCCGCCTTTGTCTAGATTGGCGCTAAGCTTGAACAAGGATGTATTTTCCACATTTCTCATAGATTGTAATGTTTCCCACATCCCATTTTTTTCTCCAAAATTACAAAGCAGAGCATCACTGCTGCGATCGTAATCACCATTCTTGTTCTTAGGGTTGTCATAATTCAGTCCACGCTTTTCTTTTTTTGCTTGGTTTTGCCATTCCTCGAGTAAATCGTCTATATGACGCTCTGTTGAATCTGTTGAATCTGATGCATACGTTTTTTCACACCGACTTTTAAATTTACTAACAACGTTTTCGATTTCTTCCTTAGATTTATCAAAGTTTTTGGCCTGCTCATTGTTCAATAAATCGGGTACTGAATGTCTTAGAGCGACAACCAAGGATGAGTGCAGGGCGCGCTTTCTGGCTTGGTAAGTAAATGGAGTAATACTGGATGGCTCAACATATCGATAAAAAGACTCATGGTAAGGTCTAAAGTTCTCGTAGTGGGAAATACTACGAGCCTGAGTCTTATAGTAATTGACGAACACTATCCCAGGGACTTCTCCGCGACCTACGCGACTACTTGATTGAATGTACTCTGCAGTGGTTAGAGGCTGACCATTAATTATCATTAAGGCTAATCTACTAACATCCAAACCAACTGAAATCATGTTTGTCGCTAATACAACATCTAGGGCCTCCTCACTACCTCTACTCTCTTCTAATTTCTTAAATATCTCAGAATTTTCTTTAGCCGATTGCAATGAAGTCAAAGTCTTCAGATTAGCTTCCGTAAAACTACTACCCAGTTGTTCTTTTACTTTTGCATCAATCTTTTGTTGAAACAAAGTTTGGCTGTTAGCAACTCCTTTGAGACTTCCATGGTAAACAATCTGTGTCCACCAAGAGTCACAATTTTTTAAGACATGAAGTTCATTACGAGCAATCAGTAATAGACTTGAAAGAGGTACTAGAGTTTCGCCTCTTGGTAACAAGGGCGACAAATATCCTACATACATTCTACCAGGCTTTTTTTCGACAGGTACTGTTTTTGCAAAGTACGAGTCTGTATGATCTAAGCCAGATGGAGGGAAGACTGCCATTTTTCTGCCATACAATTTTTTCACCTGCTTCGTCGCATTTTTAATGGTGGCTGTGGATGCTATATATTTTGGATGAATACCTTTAAATTGGATGATGGTATCGATAGCAACCTCATACAATCCAACAATGCTTCCCAATGCTCCTGAGATGAGATGAAGTTCATCCTGAATTATTAACTGAGGTGGTAGATTATCACCCCCAAAAAATGAATTAGCCTTTACCTCCCAAGCCAATCTAGCAAACTTATCCAC
>CAZRWM010000083.1:0-10644 GCA_964603885.1 uncultured bacterium | reverse complement strand
TCGCTGCGTCTTGTAGCCACTGATTTAGACCACGATAAATTGGTACTCAAGGAGGATGCAGAAAATTTTAGTAATTTTTTCCACGAGCAGATGAATGAGGATCCCTCATTTGTAGTCGAGCTAAATCCAGAGGCCGTAGACCAGTTCAGTAGTTTAGCAAATCAGGCAAATCCGGATATTCTACGCGATTTGGGTTCGAAGTATAAAGTAGAAGCTTTACTACGTGGGCGCGTCAAAGAATATAGTTATAAATTAGGACGCCGAGAATTTAGTGTTTTATTAAGTCTTGAACTAGAAGGGATCAATACACATAATTCACAGCGCTTTTTTCATTTAGATAAAACTTTTCAGCAACGTTTTCGATTACGAGGTCGCCGACAACGCGATATGTCTAATTATAATTTGCGTTTTCTCAGAGTGGTTATGAAAGGTATTCGAGAAAGTTTTAACGAGCAATTTAGGCCGATCGTAATGGCTCAAAAATCTCGACATGGAGGTAAGATTCCTACTCGAATTATTTCAGATGACTCAGGCCCCGGACCTTTCTCTGCAGAGCAATTCATGCATTTATATTTGTGGCCCGTCTCCAAATCAGGTCAAGAAAAGATTGGTCCACAACCTTTGATCGTTAAAAGTGGTACATCTCAAGCAGCTATGGCTAAATCCCAGCAGGATGAGGAACTGCGTAATACTTTGGCTAAAAATAAAATCAAGAAGGCTAATGAACTTGAAGCTTTTGATCCTGAGGAACTAATGCTTAAATCAGCTCAAGAAGCTGAGAATCGACTTAATGCAAAATGGACCATAGGTGATTTATCGAAGAACGATAAATTGAGCAATGGGTCTATCGTTAAGCCAAGTACTGCAAAATCGTTTTCAAGTGACTCATACATCAGCAGTGGACTTACTAAGAAGCCTTCCGCGCTGCAGAAGGCCATAGATGATGATCAGAATACTATGCCTTCCCAAACAAAAGTTATCGAGCAATATTCGTCCCTGGAGTTGGACATGCTAGGTTTTCAGCTTGTATACCCTGAAAGAGTTTTATCTGATAAACAATATCAAAAGCTTTACTATCTATTAACAGACGAAAGCAAGGAACTATCTGCTCTTGATCTTGAGAGTGCAGGTGAAGAAGTTCTGGAAATAGAAATTTTTACTACATATGATCGAACCGCCGTAAAAAAATTCTTAGAGGATTATTTTCATGGAAGCTATCCCAGTCCGAGGGGTAAAATACCTGCGGTGTTTGAACGCTACTACCTCGGTAAATTACAACTTGGCTTTGTACTAGGTACTCAAGCATTTATAGCGAGTACACATCGCAACAATCGAGATATTCTCGAGGTTGCAGTCCAGCGTTTTTATCTTGCTAACGGCGGAGTTTCGGTTGCTAAAATACTAGATACAAGCCTTAAAAATCGTAGATTAGACAAGATTGTAATCGAAAAAGTGAAAGAGACCAAGTATTTGCCGGACAAAGCGGTAGATCAAACGTCACAGACTGTGGTCAGGACTCTAGAAAAAGATGTCCCCGATAAAAATTTAGACTTTAAAGATTCAAATTTAGATACTCAATCTGATCTGTCTGATATTGATTCCAAAAGTCCGATAGTCGAACAAGAGGTAATTGAATACGAGGATGGAGGCAAAGGGTATCCTGACGAGGCCTCCAAACGGCTGATGCCAAATCTTAAAACGCTCGATTTAGATAGCACGGGTGGTGAAGTTACTGGTGGTATTAAATCTGAGACTTCTGTGGAGTTGCATAATATCCCAGAAGATTTTAACCAGAATGGTTTAGACAAGGTTGAGATTTCTTCTAATGCAGCCTTCTATTATGATATTGGGCGACGTTATTTTATTTCCAGTCAATACGAACTGTCAAAACGATATATGAATTTGGCAGCTAAAAATGGATATCGAGGTGATGAGTTGAATCATTACCTATCTGAAATAGAAAAACGTCTTAATCCCTTATCTCAAACGCCTATTGCTTTTGCAGATCCTATCAAGGAGCCGGCTCGTAATGGAGGGCAGAGTCCCTTGCCTAGGTACGACTACGACCTCGAGCAAACTAGTCCTGCTGTAGAGTCTGGGGCATTAGATTTCGATGCTAGCGATAAAGACAGAAATCTTTCATTCGGGTCTGATAAACAAAGAAATAGAGCATTGGAAGAGTTTTATTCAGAAATGGAAAAGATGGAGGCTGAGCTAAGGCAATATACGAATAATAAACGCCAGCTTTCCACGAGTGCAAATGGTAATTACAGAAATCCGGGCTTAGCCGAATTAGCTTTCCAGATTTTAGCCCTTGTAGCCCTAGTTTTATTTTTCCTTTCTTTTTTGAGCACCAGGCGCATACCTGCTAGTCCAGTTTGTAACGACTTCTCCGATAATACGAACAAAAATAGTTAATATAGATTATCTTTTGTCCGATTAAAGGAGCATGAGGAACTTTTATTGGTATCTATTCTTCCTTGCCTTAATCGGAATCAGTTCGACTATTTATGCGAAAACAAGTCCTGATTTTGGGTGGGATCCAAAAAGAGCACAGGAAAGACTAGGTTCTCTTAAAGTCGCAGAAGTTCAAGAGGCTTTTAGGAAGGGTATGCAAGAGTTCCTCAAGGGTGGAAAATCCATTAAAATTCGATTTTTTGCAAGTTCCCGAGAAGAAATTTTCAGCGGACATTTTAGACAGGTAGAAGTTCTTTTCAAGGATAATATGCTGCAAGGTATGGAAAGTCTGAACATCAAGCGCGGAAGAGCAGTATTTCGTGGTGTGAAGTTTGATATTAGTCAGTTGATGCTGGACAGTAAGCTTGCAATTGAATCCATCGACTCAGTCAAGTTCAATTTTAGGTTGAGAGAAGATGATATTAATAATTATTTAGTAGCCGAGCAAAAGCGAATTAATCTTAGGAATCCAAAAATCGAATTGAGGAATGGTGCCATGGTGTTTTCAGCTAAAGTCCGAAATCGATTTTTTTCTGCAAGAGTAAGGACTGAAGGGAAATTTAAAGTTAGACCAGATGGTCGTTCGGTTGACTTTAAGGCAAATAGGGTCAAGTTGAACTCTATAAAAATTCCTGGGTTCGTAACAGGCCAGATTGTTAACAGAATCAATCCAGTACTCAAACTTGATAAATTTCCATTGATGGATCTTATTCCCGTGAAATTAAACAAAATTCAGATTGGGCAGGATTGGGTCGAATTTTATGGCTCTTGATATTCACTGGATTCAAATTCGGTAAAGAATTAAAATAACGACCCGTGAGTCGTCTGTTTCTTCATTTAATCTTTCTATATTGTGTAGCATCATTACATTTGCGAAATTTCGAGTACGAAAATCATCGTGAGCAATTGAAAAATATGTTAATCACCGGTGCTTGGAAGCAAGGCCTTGAGTTTGCTGACAAATTTTTGCAAAAGAATCCTGAATCACATTATGCTTGGTACTGTCTGGGTCGTTTCAGTTTCGAGGCGGCGCTCAATACAGATCAGTCTAATTACCTAAAACAGTCTTGCAACGCATTGGAAAAAGCAATTGCCTATAATAATAAGAACCCCCGTTATTACTATTGGAAAGCTAATATTCATCACTATATGGGTAGGCTTTATGGTAATTCTAAAGAGTACCAAAAATTTTTGGATTCCATGCAGTCAGCTTGTGAATTAGATCCTATGAATTACTTTTACTACTCAGTATTTTTTGAAAAAACGGCGGGCCTTTTTCAAGATCCTCGCTATCTGATGAGGCCCATTCTTCGCCAATCACTAGTAAACTCTATGGTAAATTCTCTTGACCAATATCTCAGACTCAAGAAGTTTTATGCGAAAAAATATCTAATACAGCTATGTACTATTCTCACAAAAAATGAAAAACAAAAGCTTTCAAGAAAATCTGATCTTCATCCAGATTTGCTAAGAGCGCTGGAGATGTATTGAAGTCAGGAAAAATAATAATAGTTGCGCCTTATCAACTTCATAAAATTGGTGGTGTAGAAAGATTCATTCTTTCTTTCGCCGAAGCGGCACAAAATATATCTGAATTTTGCGTCATTTATAATCCTTTCAAATTTGAAAGTGATTCGTTAAATGTAATTCACCAGTTGGATGATACTGAGTATGATCTGTGTATAAGTCACGCTATATATGGACTAGGAGTGATGCCAAGAGCTCGTCGCAGAATTCATACTTTTCATGGGACTATTTTAGGAAATCTTTTTCAACGGCCGTGGTTATGGATACATCCTAAATTCCTTCAGTGGCTTGCAATGGAGTCAGCTTCTAGAAGAGAAAAGGAAGGTATCATCGGTGTGAGTGATTGGGCTATTCGGGAGATTCATCGCATGGGTTATCGAGGCCCGGTTAATCAAATTCCTTCAGGCGGTGGCTTTGAATCTCAACGTCTTAGTGAGCCGAGAAAATCAAGTGATTCGAGCGAATTATTATGTTTATTTTGCGGAAGAAGCTCAGATAAGGTCAAGAGGTTTTCAATGATTCGTGAGGCAATTCGGCTCGTACGCGAAAAGAATAGCCACATTCGATTGTTAGTCGTAGGTGGTAAGTTACCTAGTTCAGAGCCTGGTATTGAGTACCTGGGCGATAAGCCTTATTTCGAAGTTATTGAATTAATGAGAAAAGTCCAGGTTCAAATTAATGCATCATATTATGAGGGATACTCATTAGCTTTATCAGAGGGCATTTTTCAAGCGGGTTTAATTACTTTAGCCACTCCTGTGGGTGGCAATTTAGATACATTGGTTCATGGTAAAACAGGTTTTTTCTTTCAGTCATCCCGAGAATTGGCGACTTACCTATTGAGTCTTTCACGTAGCTCAGAATTAAAAGATACTTTGTTCACTAATATATACAATGAAATGCCTGTTCTCTCTTGGGAGCAAGTAGCCAAGCAAACCCTGGACTTTGCATTTTCATTACCGAAAAACAATGAAACTTGGACAGATTAAACTTCTCGGAACAGAGTTACTTTTGATCGCAGTTTGTTCTCTATTACTGTCCCTGGGGATTCAAATACAATCAAATTTCACCCTCATATTTATACTTATTATATGTATTTTGCTTGCCCAACTTTGGTCTGGCAATTTGCGAGCCTTTCTTTATTTATTTTTAGGCATTGGAATGCCTCTTTTTCCAGATGTAGGTATTGATTTAGGAGGGCGAATTCTTAATTGGTTTGACTTCCTTTTTTTAATATTTGGCTCTTGGAATTTATTCAATTTTTTAAAGCAAGATAGGCGTCCGAAATTGGATAGAGTAATAATTGCAAGTATATTTTTTTTAAGTGTTCTCCTTCTTCTTGCAATGCGCTCTCAGATAATTGTAATTTCACTTCGTGAGTGGATAAGCTATGTGGTCAATTTCTTTTTGACCTATTGGATTATTCAGAATCCTTCAGCTAGAGATCTCAAACCATTTATCATTGTTGTTCTTGGTGGTTCTTACTTTGTTAGTCTGACGGCAGCTTGGCAAAAATATAATGGTTTTCACTTCCCCGATATTGTAGATGGTGAAGTTAGTATTCGATTAGGCGTTCCGGGGACATTTGAAGATTCTCTCTTACTCAGTATGTATGCGGGTTTTATGGCTATACTAGCACTTATGGGAGCATGTCGATACATAGGCTTGTTGAGATGTTATTGTTGGATATCATTTGCCGTGAATCTAATCACTTTGAATTTGGCGCTTTCTCGTAATGGAATTTTTATATTAGTAGTTTCAATATGTTTTTTTATACTTTTTCGATTTTTAGAGTGGCTTCGAAATTGGCGTAAAGCGATAAGAATTCCAATTTTGATCCTGGGTTTCCCGATCTTTTCTTTGGGTCTTATCTTAATATTGCCTAGAGATATTTATCATCGAATAACTTCTATCTTTTATTTATTTTCAGGGACAAGTGACCCTGTTATTCTCTACAACATACGTTCAACATTAGGTCGATTGGAGAACTATAAGGCTGCAATCAATATTTTTTTAGATCATCCGGTAGAGGGTATAGGCTTAGGACTATACCCCATATTAACGAAGTTTCATGATGCCGATGGTTTCTACACAGGCCTTCTTGCGGAAACAGGTCTTGTTGGTAGCCTCAGTTTCTTGGTCTTTGCAGCTGCTTTTATTAGCTTTGTTTACAGTCGACTTAATATTTTTGTGGATCGGAGAGGGTTCGAAGCGAATCAGTACAACAGAGTACTAATTTTTTACCAATTATATTTTTCTCTGGTTATAGCTCTATTTCTAGTAAGCTTATTTGAACCTATTTTTAAGATTCAAATCATGACATTTTATATTTTTTACATACTCCGCATGCTGTCTGCTGAAAGTGAATTGATAGAGGAGAGGTCCGATTGCAATGGAACTTAGCGTAATAATTCCGAGTCGTAATAGGCCTCAGCAATTGTTAGTTTGCTTGCAATCCGTAATACGAATGTTTTCTTTGACGTCATTAAGCTATGAGTTAATAGTCGTTGATGATGGGTCAAATTTAGCGTTCAGACAGCAGTATTTAGAGTTAAAATCTACATATACTATTAATTTCTTAAATTCTGGAGGAAATGGCCCCGCTGCTGCCCGTAATTTGGGAGCCTTGAATGCTCAGGGAGAATGGATTTATTTTATTGATGACGACGTTATTATTGATGAGAGTTCACTCATCTGGTGGAGTAAAACACACCTGCCCTCGGTTGCGGGATATCAGGGGATAACAAGAGTGAAAGAATCGGCTGAATGGAATGAGGTAAACCCTTCTCGGACAGATTTTGTTGATGGTTTTGGTTCAGGAAATATAATTTATAAGCGTGATTTATTTTTACGATTGGGTGGGTTTGACGAAGCTTACTTTCTGCCTGCTTTTGGAATTCATTTTCGGGAAGATACAGATCTGGGTTTGCGATTCTTAAGGCATGGCTACGAATTACCTGTAACGGAATCGATGTCAGCTAAACATCCTTCTAAGAAGCACAAAGACCCTTGGTTTTTAATAACTGATGCCAGAAAATACTTTTTAGAGCCTTATTTTAAATTTCGTAATCCGGAAGCCTCTCACTGGATCGGTAGTGCCTTTAAGAAAGGTAAACTAGGTACATATCAATCACGAGGTGCAATTTCATTACTCTTCGTCTTTCTTCTTCCATTAACTGGACCTTTATGGCAAATAGTGCCTACTATTCTTTTAATCTTATATATTCTTTTAAGTTTATTAATTTTTCGTGGTATCAGACTAGGGCGAAACTTTTGGATATATGTTCCGGTATTATTGCTATTCTATCCTTTGGTACACGGTACCAGCTATCTATTAGGTTTAATTTTTGGTCCTAAAAAGCCAAAACTTATAAAAGGGGTGCATGCAAAGTTCAAATATGAAAAATAAGTCCACCGGATTGCGTATATTACAAGTGGTTCGTCAGTTTTTACCTCGCCCAGGAGGAATGCAAGAATATGTAGCTCAACTCAGTCGTCATTTGATTGATATGGGTCACCAAGTGCATATTCTTACCTTAAATCGCAACATTCACACGGGGGTGCGTTTACCTGATGAGCCATTTCTTACGTACAAGGATAGAGAAATTTTTGTTAAAAGAATTGATTTTAGGGGCTGGTCACGCTTCTTTTGGGTGAAGAGTTTCGAATTATTTCCAGAAGATTATGATGTTATTCACGTGCATGGACTAGATGGTCTTCTATCGGCATCGTTAAGATTCAGCAAAGCACCTCTATTCTTAAGTACGCATGGCGGATTTTTTCACACCTCCACGTTTAAGTTTTTCAAAAATATATGGTTCCAAACATATGTTCGAATTCAATTGCAGAGTGTCTGTAAGGTTTTGGCCTGTTCTCGACAGGACTTCTTTAAGTTTAAGAAGATTTGTAATCATGTAGAGCTTTTGGAGAATGGAGTAGATGTTGATAATTTTCGACCGAGAGCACCTCGTAAAATTCGGCTGCAGGATTGGCTATATGTGGGCGGATTTCAATCTAACAAGCGTGTACATCTTTTGCTAAAAGCATTTGAATACTGTTGTCAGTATCATTCCAATTTGCGCCTTACTGTAGTGGGAGGGGAAATTTATTCTGGGCAATGGCAAGATCTTACTCGAGGTTTAAGCTGTAAGTCAGCTTTGGATCATATTTCCTATCTTAGCGATGACGAATTAGTAGGGGCATTTCATGATAATGGTATCTTTGTAAGTGCCGCTGATTTTGAGGGCTTTGGGTTAGCCAGTATGGAGGCAATGGCTTCCGGCAGCCTTCTGATTTTACATCCAAATCAGTCATTTTTGGACTTGTTCTCTGGTGTAGCAGAGTTTGCTGATTTTCAACGACCAGAACAAGTCCTGCAAGCTTATGATCTTCTTCTGAAAATGAGCGAACAGGCTTTACTCCAACGGGCTACAAGAGGTATGGCTAAATCCGAAGTTTATAGTTGGCAGAGGGTATCTAGAGACATTGAAAATCATTACCTGAATGCTATTTAGAATTTGTCTTATGATGGGCCTGAATAATACGTTTACGGATTTCTTTAACGGGTAGTTTAGCTAAGTCGATGGGTGGTATTCGATTTGGCAAAATCTTTGGTAGTTCGCCGAGAGGTCCATTAAACCTCAGATTCTTGTTAGCACTGACATCATCAATCCGATCTACTGGAGTGAAATGGGGCACGGTTAAAAGTACTTCAGGATTTTCATCAAGAATTGATTGAATTTCTTTTACCACTTCTACGAAGCGATCAAGCTCCGCTCTCGTGTAGCTTTCAGTAGGCTCAACCATCAGTCCATAGGTTTCTGGCCAGGCAACTGTAGGTGCGTGCATTCCAAAGTCTAAAAATAATTTACCTACCCTGGAGATTACCAACGACTGCTTTATACCCGTCATTCCTATTTTTGCAAAGGTATCAGGCGATAAAGTGAATATGAATTCATGCATCTTAGGTTCGTTAGAGGTAGCTGGTAAACCTGGAAAGCAATCTTTCAATTGGTGATGAAGATAGCGTGCCGAAAGTACTGCCACTGCGCACATCCTACGGATACCCTCAGGTCCCAAAGCTCTCAGGTAAGTATAAGCTCGAACTTTGTGGGCAAAGTTACCATGATGTCGGTGGAAGGATCCTATTGATTTCCTAGCTTTGAAACTAGCGTAGTAGCCATTTTCGACCTGATATTGCAAACCGGGCAAATAGTCTATGAGCTTTTCACTTACCGCTACGATAGCATCACCAGGTCCCCCACCCCCGTGAGGAATAGAGAAGGTTTTGTGAAGATTGCTATGGACAGCATCAACGCCCATACGACCTAGATCAGCCCAACCTGCAATGGCGTTCAAATTCGCACCATCCATATACACAAGGCCGCCGGCTTCGTGAATTAATTCCGCAATCTCCTTAAATCTAGTCTCCATAATTCCAGAAGTATTAGGGTTTGTAACCATTATGCCCGCTATTCGGGGTCCGTGTTCATTTACTACTGCGCGTAACTGTTCCATGTCAACCTGACCGGAATTATCGGCATCAATCAACTGTAATCCTGCAACACCATCAGAATTTTTAGCCTTAAAGCCAGCCATTGTAGCTGTGGCGTAGTTTGTTCCATGTGCACTGCTTGGAATTATTAGTATATCGCGCTCCGTCTCGCTGTTATCTTTATGATAAGCTTGAAACATTTTGATTCCTACAAGCTCCCCCTGAGCCCCCGCTACTGGCTGCGTAGTGCATCCTGGTAGTCCTAGCATGATCTTAAAAGTTTCTTGTACCTCAAATAAGATCTGAAGACACCCTTGACTAAGGTTATCAGGCGTTTGCGGATGGACTCTTGTAAAGCCAGGTAGGCTGGCACATGCATCATTGATGTACGGATTATATTTCATTGTGCACGAGCCGAGAGGGTAGGGGCCTTGGTCCGGGCTAATGTTCTGCTCTCCCAACCTTCTGTAGTAGTCGAACAATATATCGGTGTCAAATTTAGGAATATTAGGGTCAGATTTACGTTTCAATTCCGCTGGCATGTCCGAGGGTTCTTGACCAATCCCTGCGGAAAATTGGGTACCGAAAAAGTTTACTAGCTGATCGAGATCTTCATCAGTGTTTTGATTGCTAAAACTTAATAAAATTTGATTAGCACTTCTTGTGCGGTCTATCAAATTAATTCCTGCAACAATTCCGTGAGATTGGGCTTTCTCTAGAAATTCGGTAGCTTCAGTTGGCAAAGTCAGACTAAAGCTATTCAGAAATGCCTGATCGGGATGACTTAATTCAACCCCTTCAAAAGACGTTAAGGCTTTTGCAGCTTTCCGGGCAGTATTCACTGATTGCCCTAAAATTGCTCCAAGTTCTTCATCTCCTCTTGCCAAGACAGAAGCGCCAGCCATAGTGGCAACAAAACCTTGATTAGAACATATGTTAGAGGTAGCTTTTTCTTTACGGATGTGTTGTTCTCTTGTGGATAGAACCATTACTTTACACTCTCGGTTTGCCTCGTCTCTAGCATCTCCCACATAGCGCCCTGCAGTGGAGCGTATCGCAGTTTTATTTTGTTCGTTGAAGCGGATGCCGAACAGGCCGAGACCAGGGCCTCCGTAATTAGCATCTATCGCAAGGTGCTGAGCCTCACCTACGATCATGTCAACCCC
>CAZRWM010000082.1:0-10803 GCA_964603885.1 uncultured bacterium | reverse complement strand
TGGAGGATCATGAAGCAATGAGGCATCTCGGAGAAGATGCCTTTAGGTTATTGGTCAGTGGTTTCTATCATCGCAAGCAGAGAGTGCGAATTGGAGCGATTCGACTGTTGGCTGAGAAATATCCATGCACAAGTACTGCAGAATTATTTGGGCGGGCGTTGTTGGATCGGAAAGAGAAGCGAGA
This sequence comes from uncultured bacterium, assembly GCA_964603885.1. Lineage (GTDB taxonomy): Bacteria > Muiribacteriota > UBA6191 > UBA6191 > UBA6191 > JAYZAC01. Next base: position 10,619 of record CAZRWM010000082.1, on the reverse strand, counting down.
AATTCGCTTTTTAATAGCTCGTCAATTTGTATTTCATGAGAAGCTAGAGCAAGACTTGGAACCACTAGTTGAGGAGCTTGTGGGTTCAAAAGGTTGTAATGATAGAATTGTGGCAGCAATTCTGATGGGTCGACATCGGAGCTCCAAACACAGCTTTCGCTTATTACATTTACTGGACGATAGCAACGACTGTGTTAAAGTCGCGGCCTTTCTATCTTTGATGCAATATTCACGAGAATCCTTACTTGCACCACTACACTCTTTTTTGAGGGAGGCTGATGAGTTCCAACTGCTGCTGCTCAGTAAAAATCTTCATTATTATGAGACCTCCACTTATTTCCAGGTAATATCTGAAATACTTAGTGATAAGCTAAATAGGATTAAATCGAGGAAAATGAGTTATCATCCCGAATACTATGAGCAAGCTTATTCGCAAGCTAAGTTGAGTAAATTAGATCGTCTAGACGTTCCAACAGATAACAATGATGAAATGAGGTTAAGCCTCTTTGAGGTCTGATTCGACAGGCTTGGGAGGAGATGAGCTCAGTGGATTCTTCCAGCTTTGTTCTATTATCCGTTAGTTCGTGTGATGTCAACGACCGACTTTTCTATTAAAATTAATTGCTAGCGAACTAAGTATTATTGGCTGTTGAAGTTATACGTTTCATAGTGGATATTCAAATGATGCATCACTTAAAAATATCTGAAATACAAAGCAAAATTCTAGGCAAGAAACTAACTTGTGTTCAATATTTAGATTTTCTTCTCAAAAATTATGATGAGCGCAATTCAAAACTGAACTGTGTTTTACAGATAGATAGGCAGGGCGCGTTGACGTATGCAAAGCAAATCGATCAAAAAATTAATGATAGAGAAGCGCTAGGGCCCTTATTTGCCGTATTCATAGGGGTAAAAGACAATATTCATGTTGATGGTTTTAGGTCATCTTGTGGTTCCAGAATATTGGAGAATTTTGAGCCCAGATTTGATGCTACTTGCGTCGAGCGACTGAGGAAAGCCGGAGCTTTCATGCTCGCTAAATTAAATTGTGACGAGTTTGCCATGGGATCTTCCAATGAAAACTCAGCTTTCGGTTTGGTTAGGAACCCTACAGCTGAAGATTGTGTTCCAGGAGGGTCTTCGGGGGGTTCTGCGGCTGCAGTAGCCGCAAATATGGTTACTGTGGCATTGGGTAGTGATACTGGTGGTAGTATAAGGCAACCGGCAGCCTTTTGTGGCGTAGTCGGATTAAAGCCCAGTTATGGTAGTGTGAGTCGCTACGGATTAGTTGCATTCGCTTCGTCCCTAGATCAGATCGGCCCCCTTGGTCGAAGCGCCGAAGACTGTCAATTAATATTCAACGTGATTCATGGTGAAGACCCTAAAGATGCAACTTCTGTAAGCTATTCAGCTCACTCCTCACAAAATGTTTTGAGAGTTGGTATGGTTAAGGAATTTTTCTCAGACGATTGGGACGATGATTTCAAAGAATTTTACAACCAAAGGTTAGCAAGCTTGTCAGAGTTACCAGACATCGAAATCAATGAGGTTAGTTTGCCTACTTTGAAGTATTGTTTACCAATTTATTATATTCTATCGTCTGCCGAGGCGAGTTCAAATCTAGCTCGTTATGATAGTATCAGGTACGGGCCCGTATTATCTGAGACTAAGGATCTTTTAGAAACCTACCTTATCAATAGAGAGAAAGGCTTCGGAAAGGAAGTTAAAAGGCGCATTTTATTAGGTACATACGTTCTATCGGAAGGATATTTCGGTGCCTATTATCAAAAGGCTCAGAGAATAAGATCTCGATTGAAGTTCGAATTTGAGAATATCATGAGCGAAGTAGATGTTTTGATTGGTCCTACTACACCTTCCACGGCATTTCGTATTGGGGATAGAAGTAATGACCCACTGAAAATGTATATGTCAGATTTATATACAGTTCCTGCTAATATAATTGGATGTCCAGCTTTAAGCTTTCCGGTAGGCTGTCTACGTAAAAAGCCATTAGGCCTACAAATTATGGGTGGCTATGGTCATGAGACTTGCTTATTAAGATTTGCAGAAATCTTACAATCACATTTCAATCGGAGTCATTTATATGACAATGTATGAGACAGTTGTGGGTCTTGAGGTTCACGTCCAACTAAATACTTTAACAAAAATTTTCTGTGGATGTTCAACGGCTTATTCTGGTAAGTCTCCTAATACGCATGTATGCCCTATATGTCTTGGCTTTCCCGGGACTTTACCCGTGTTAAATCGGGAGGTCCTTAACTCGGCTTTGAAAGCATGCATGAGTTTGAATTGTTTGATTCCCGATCGTATTAAATTTGACCGTAAGCATTATTTTTATCCAGATTTACCTAAATCTTTTCAAATATCACAACTAGATGAGCCAGTCGGTGAGTGCGGTTATTTAGAAATAGAGCTTGAAAATACTCCAGTTGAAACAAAGCGTGTTGGAATAACTCGCATACATATTGAGGAAGACGCCGGCAAGTTGTCTCATTCGGATCAAAGCGGTGATTCATTAGTGGATTACAATCGTAGCGGAATTCCCTTGCTTGAAATTGTCAGCGAACCAGATATAAGAACAGCGTATGAAGCAAGAGCCTATTTAACAGAATTAAGGCTGGTTTTGCTTTATCTCGGAATTAGTGATTGCGATATGGAAAACGGTAGTTTGCGATGCGATCTAAATATTTCGGTAAGACCAGTTGGTGCTTCAAAGCTTGGAACTCGTATCGAAGTCAAAAATATGAATTCTTTTCGCTCAGTGGGTGCGGCATTAGATTATGAACGTGATCGCCAAATTCACACTCTACAGAGTAATGGGAGGCTTATTCAGTGTACCCGATTGTGGGACGAGGACCGAAGTGAAACAAGGATGATGCGTTCCAAGGAAGATGAAGACGATTATCGATATTTTCCTGAACCTGACATACCTCCCATTTATTTGGATAAAAACCGACTTACGACGATTATGGAACATCTTCCTGAGTCACCACAGGAGAGATTTACCCGTTATCAATCACTCGGTATTTTAAGGGAAAATGCCCTTACAATGGTCCATAATAAGGATTGGGGTGATTGCTATGATAGAGCTTGCGAGTTCACGGAAAAAATATCATACGTTGATTTGAGTAACTGGATAATTTCAGAGTTGGGCGGATGGTTGAAAGATCACCCGGGACTGAGCATGAGCAATTTATTAATTAGCCCTAAAAACTTAGGAGATCTCATGAAGAGTATTGAAAGCCAAGAGATTTCAGGAAAGCAGGCCAAGCAGGTTTTAGCTTATTTACTTGAGAACGGGGGAGAAGTATCCGCTTCCATCGAACTTCTGGGTCTGAAGCAGATATCAGATGATGCATCGTTGGAAAAGCTGATCCGTAAGGTTATAGGTAAAAATCCTTCAGTTGTAGAAGACTTAAAACAGGGTAAGAAAAAAGCGTTCGGATATCTTATGGGACAAATAATGAAATTATCCCAAGGGCAGGCGAATCCGAGCAAAGTCAATAAGATGTTACGGGAAGTATTGGTAAAAGACTTCGAGATTGAGGCTTAAAGAGGGAGCTGGTTATGGCCAAAATATTATTTCTTTCGAGCGAGATGGTACCTTTTTGCAAAACTGGGGGTCTGGCGGATGTGAGTGGTGCTCTGCCGGCTGCATTAAAGTCAAAGGGACATGATGTTAAGACGGTAGTTCCCTTTTACCATATGATAAAACAGGATATGCAAGTACACTCAAATTTTCATATTCACATTGGAGGTCATCCTAAGGATGGTACATTATTATATAACCAAGATGATGGAGTAAGTCGTTATTTCATATATAATCCTAGCTACTACGATCGAGAGGGAATATATGGAGATCGTTATGGTGATTTTGGCGATAATGACGAACGCTATGCATTTTTCAGCGAAGCGGCCTTGTTGCTTTGTAAAATAGAAAATTGGATACCAGATATTATACAAATTAATGACTGGCAGTGCGGTATTTTGGCTCCAATAGTCCGCTTAAAATATCGTAACGATCCATTTTTCGCTAAAACCAAAATAGTTTTCACGATTCATAACCTGGCATTTCAGGGGTTTTTTGATTCTAATGTATACAGGAAGTTTAGTCTTCCAGATGAGGTCATGCGTTTTGATGGTATGGAATATCATGGAGCTGCTTCTTTTCTAAAAGCTGGATTACAGTATTCAGACTTCATAACCACTGTGAGTCCTACTTATGCTTTGGAAATTCAGGGCAGTGAGTATGGCTGCGGAATGGAGAAAGTTTTGCAGTCCAAATCTAACCGTTTGGCGGGAATCTTAAACGGTATCGATGAGCAGGAGTGGAATCCTGCCATTGATCCTCACTTGGGTGGCTACAACTATGATATGCATAATTTAGAGATAAAGAATCAACTAAAAGCACATTTTTTGAATTCAATCGGATTGAAGTATTGGCCTGAGGTTCCGCTAATTGGCATGGTTTCACGTTTTGCAGCTCAGAAAGGGATTTCATTAGTTGAATCTGTTGCCGAACAGGTCTTAAACATGGGTACTCAAATGGTGTTTTTGGGTTCTGGGGATCAAAGTTTTGTTAACAGTTTGAATTATTTCCAGAGTAAGTATCCATCACAAGTTAGGGTTTTCGATACATTTAGTAATGCCTTATCCCATCAAATCGAGGCAGCGAGCGACTACTTTATCATGCCTTCAAGATATGAACCATGTGGATTAAATCAGATGTATAGTTTACGGTACGGAACTTTACCTATTGTATTTCACACAGGCGGTTTGGCAGACACTGTTTTTGATTGCGATTCTAATCCCGAAATTGGAAACGGCTACTCCTTTTATGAATACAGTAAATCTAGTTTTTTAAGTGCCATAGAGAGAGCTTTGGGTTTGTATCGATTTCCTGAGATTAAAGAGATTGTTCAGCATAGGGGCATGAGTACCGACTTTTCGTGGACTCGCTCAGCACAAGAATATGAAAATCTTTTTCAATTTTTAATGTCTGAGAATAACTGAAAGTGGTAATTTGAATGGCCTTTTCTAACCTGTGGACCTTTTTGCGCGAGCTTCATTTAAATCGTGAGTCAGTAGGCGCAATCGCGCCCAGTTCTCCCTTATTGGGGAGGTCTCTTTGTAAATACATAAGTTTAGAAAAAGGTAACAAAACAGTGATGGAGATTGGGCCAGGAACGGGAACTGTCACTCAGCAGATTGTGGAATGTCTTCGTCCTGGTGACAGATTACATTTGGTCGAGTTAAATCCAAAATTTTGTGATATTTTATTCAAGCTTTCTACAACTAGGTGGGCAAGAATGTTGGAAGGTGTTGACTTTAACGTTTACTGTTGCCCTATGGAGGATTTTCCTGAAAATCAGAAATATCAATTTTTGGTTTCTTCGCTACCCCTGAACAATTTTGATTATGAATTAGTTCGATCCATTTTACTATCTTATCAGCACTTTCTTCAGCCAGGTGGTACATTATCATATTTCGAATATTTGGCGGCTCGTAAAATGCGTGAAGTGTTAAGCAAGGTTAAGGGCGATAATGACGGTCTTCGAACGTGTCATTTGCTGGAAGAATTTATTAAGAATTTTCAGTTGGAATATGATGAGGTTATTATGAATTTTCCACCCGCAGTAGCGAGGCATTTCAGCTTCAAGCCAGATTTGAGGCAGGCACCTAGATAGATTATGGTCGGTATTAATTCAGTAATAGGGGATGGAATGCTAAATGAATTGAATTCTATAGATTCACTTCAAGCAAATTTAGATAAATTTAGCGATTTACCTGCTGAAGCTGTAATCAAGCAGGATGTACTGCGAGAGGGGCTGAGTTTCTCACAAGACAGTTTGAGGATAGCGACTGGGTATAAGCCCAAGGACTATTTTATTTTCTCTTTTGATTTAATTCCCATCAAAGAAATGCAGTATGATGAGAATCTGAGGGCACCGGAGGAGATAAAAATTTCAGGAGGGACGAGGCAATTGAGAGATACGGTAATCTCGGTAAGAGTGAATCCAGAGTCTCCTTATAAAGTGGATCTCAAGGAGGGAAAATTACAGTTACTTTGTTCAAATAATCCGATTGCTGAGGTTTGCTACCATCCGGTCCCTGATTTTTACAATCGACCATTACAGAGCGGAAAAACAATGGGGGAAATTGCACCAGTGATTGAGTGGGGTTATCTCATTTATCTTACCGTTTATCGACTTTGTCAATATTTCAACAAAGAGGAGCAGTGCCAGTTCTGTGACTTAAATAAAAATTACAAGCAACAGAGACAGGCAGGTAGGGCTTATACCGGTGTCAAGTCAGTCGATGAAATTGTCGAAGCTCTATTGTGGATATTAGAGGATGATAAAGAAACGATTACTGAGGCCATAACGATTACAGGGGGGGCTATCCTTAAGCCTTTGCGTGGTGAGGATGAAGTTACTTTTTATTCCAAATACGCAAATGCAATTCGCGAAAATTTTGGCAATCGATGGATTCTGAAATCTGTTGTACAGGCCTTTGAACAATCAGATGTACAAAGGCTACATGATTCCGGATTTAACATCTATCATCCAAACTTTGAAGTCTGGGACAAGGACCTTTTCCCAAGAGTCTGTCCCGGTAAGGAGCGTTTTATCGGTCGAGACGGATGGATCAAGAGGGTTGTAGAGTCAGCTGAAATATTTGGTCCTTCCAATGTTATTCCCAATTTTGTGGGCGGAGTGGAAATGAATCGTAATTTTGGTTTTTCAGAAATTGAGCCCGCGATTGCTTCCACGTCGGAAGGCCTTGATTTTTTTATGTCAAAAGGGATCATGCCTAGATTTACAACCTGGTGTCCGGAACCTTACGCAAAACTCGGACCCCAGCCAGCTCCACCACTCGAATATTTTTGCCGGCTATTGCAGGAATTCAAATCGTGTTTCCATCGACACAAATTACCAAAACCCAAAGGATATGGTCCCACAGGTGCTGGTAATGCGGTTTTTAGTGTTTCCGCGTTTATGGATGTTTTGTAAGTTATCTATTTTCTTTTCTGGAATGAGAGGCAGTCTGCGCCCGAGGTCTTTCTGATTTCGAATCTTGGCATGTTACGACTCTTAAATTCGTACAGTTTACAAGCATACGGAAAACCTTGCTCCCATGTAATTTTAAAGTGCAAACAACCGTAGCAGGTCGGTCTTGATTTCATTTTTTTTGTTTTATTCATCTGTAGTTCTAAGTAACTAACTTTTTTAATTGTTAGACTACTAATCTGCTTGTAGTAGTTAGAATATCAAAGCTTGGCAAGTGGTGCAAAACCATATCTAGCTATGCCTTGACGAGATAATCTAAACAATTTTCAATCAATATGGAAAATTTTTGTTAAAATGTCGATTCTTTTCATAGTTATGAAGCCATTTTCGATTGAGTATTATGATCTAAATTTTCGCCGAACTATTTTTAGTTTGTTGAGTGTCGTTTTTGTCTTCATCTGTGGGTGTGGCGGATTTAGCAGTAGCGATTCACTTGATGACAGCGGATTATCTAATGGTAATTCGCCTGTAGTTTTTTTCCGAGGACAGGTGGAGTTTCCTGGTGGCGCGAGTGGGAGTCTTCAAAAGATTGCGAGGACAGGAAGTAGTCTAAGCAGTCTTAGTATTTCTCGTAGTATTCAGAATATTAGTGGTGTTAGTGGTGCAAATATTGGACTGTTTAAATCATCTGATTTATTTTTTCAAAATAATTTACTAAAGCAAGGTGAGGTAGTTAGAACTAATTCCTCTGGTCAATTCAGTATCATTGATAATCAATTGATAAGTTCGGCGTTTCAAAATCAGAAGGAAGCGTTTATTTTAAGGGCTTCCTTTAACAATTTTGAACTATCAAGTTTAGTCACGGTTGATGAAAATAATTCGCCCGTGGATGGTAGTATTTCACTAAATATAGTCTCGGATGGAGCCCTACGTTATTTGCGTGAGGAGGTCGCGCAGAAAGTAGGAGGGATTACTGAGAATGGTGATATAAGTGCTGAAATATGGAAAAATGACTTTCAAAAACTAATTTTAGATTTAAGTGATCGGCGAGAGGAGATTCAAGAAAAATTTTCAATCACGAATTTTAATAAGAATGATTACTTAGTTTCATCCACCCTAAATAATCGTAATGCAGGTCAGCAATGGGTTAGTGAGATCGATCGTCTTGCAAAAACTGAGTCAGAGTGGAGCAGAATTGCCGTAAACAAAGAGGAGTTAAAACTCAGCGCTATTACGTCCCGAAGCTTACCGTCCCCTGGTTCAGATTTCGATACGCTCGTGCGTAGACGTAAGCTGCAATTATTCTATACATTCTTAGAATTTGGTTTTGCGGTCAGCAATGGCTCAGGAAAAATTTTCGTCAAAGATGATTGGAAAATACTCGAAAAAGGTATAGCGCCAGAATTTAAGTCTGATATCGATGCAGCTTCTATTCGCTTAAATTTTGATTCACAAATTTCGAGCGAAGATCTTAGCTTATTTCCAATTCCTGGCGGAATTATCGAATTCAGTCCTCAGGAATTATCGGCCTTCGGTTTGGCTGGACCTAATTCAGAAGAGAAAAAAGTTTTAATTGCGCAGGATTTGGAAAGAAGACCATGGGTGACTTTGGCAGCTATCGATGTACTTAAATCCCAAGACCTTAAATCATTTGCCAGTATCCGGGATGTTATTTCTGTCTGTTCAAAAATCTTTTTGCAGCGACGATTTTCGATAGAAAGAGTTCAAGATGAGCAAGTTTCAGGAGGCTTGGCTTTTTTTGGAGAGCTAGTAAATATTTCAGAATCTTTTGGAGGTTCTCATGCGCCGGCTGAGTTATTCACAGAATTTTGGGTGCAAAAATCTTTTGACTCGAATTTTAGGAGTGGTTTCGAATTTTTACTGGAACAAGAAGAAATCTACTTATCAATGATAAGAGATGTTTATTTAAGTGAGTACTCTGATTTATTAGAACGCTCTCAGTCAATTACTATGCCAAATAATGGTTATCCTGACCCTGTTTCTATAAATGCGACACGAAACTTGGTATTCAGAAAAAATCTAAGTACTTCATATTCTCTGTTGACCAGAACTCCCAAGATTAGTAGAAGAATTGATCTTATTGAAAAAACTTTCGAATCAATACATAAGACTCTCGAAGGCCCATTAAATGATTTAAGGGTTAATTTAGACACTAAGAGAAATCTTAGTCAGCTAATTCCGTGGATTACAGTACTTCTGAACCACAGTTTTCCTCTACAAAATCAGTTGGGTTTTTACAAGGATGTATTGGGTACGGTTGTCGGTAAGAACCCACGGTATGAAAATCTCAGAGTCTTTAGATTCGATCCAACAGCAACAGATCAATTATGGAATGATTTATTAGCTAAGAGTCAAGCAGGAGTATCGATAGCGACCGATTCAACTCTTGCGATGTCTTCGGAAAGTTTAGAGGCTATGAGAATCAATACATTACCATGGCTTAGTGTTGCGAAGTCTGACAGAGTGTCTGTGGTAGCAAGCGGACGATTATTTTTGAAGAATCAATATCCAAATTCTGCGGTAGCTGTAAATTTTCCGGTAAGAGCTACGATTCAATCGGTGGATACAGCCCAAAATACTTCTTTTTCAGCGCTATCTGATTCGACTGGAAAATACGAATTCAATGATTTTCCATTAAAAGGAGATGAGCTATATCATTTCAATTTTGTAGTTAAGAATGCGCCTGGAAGTTTGCCTCCCACAATTGTTTTGTCATACACCTATTATGTTGCCGGCTTTGAGGAGAAGCTTGATTTACCTGATTTTTTTATGGAGTCACAGTATCAGGTTCGTGCAAGCACCTATGACGGTGACCTTGGCAGTATACAGCCCGAGAATTTTGCTCCACAGATACAATTAGAATCGATTCCAGACGTAACCAATGGAATAATTCCCTTATCAATAACAGTTATAGACGCAGAAAGTCAGCCAGTAGATATAGAGTTTCAGTTTACGTCAGGATTTGATCTAACCAAGTCAACTACTGTACCTAAAATTTCATTTTCCTCGGCACCCGCGTCACAAAATCTAGACACGACTTTTCCTATTGATGGTTTTTTAACGGGTATACAGAGTAGTGCAACAGGATCTAGAACAACTATTTATTGGCATTCAGTAGATGAGCCGGGACCTGGAGGCTCACTCGGCTCTAGTTCAATTGATGACATGCGTGTGGAGTTAAGTGTATATGAATCGAATAACCGCGTTATAAAAGGGAATACGATTTTCTCTAATTTTTTTGATCTTGATAACGAGGCGCCGATGATTTCTTTTAATCCTCCACTAAAAGACTTAAGAATTAGTAATGCTACAGATTATCCCGAAAGCGTACTAAAGAACATAACGTTGACAGGGTCTGCTATCGATACATCGCAAATCCAAAAAATCTTCGTCAGAAACACTTCGTTGGATCCTTCAGACTTAAGTACTTACACGGCAGTAAATACTGGTGATAATTTTGGTACTTGGCGAATTGATGCAGTGCCATTAGAGCCAGGAGTAGAAAACTTTTTGGAGTTTTTCCTCCAGGATGTTTACGGTAATCAAAACTCTGATCCCGTTACTGCT
>CAZRWM010000081.1:0-10913 GCA_964603885.1 uncultured bacterium | reverse complement strand
ATAAACGCATACTACAGTCCAATCTACGAAATTCATCGGCGTCCCTCCCTTTGCTTCAGCATTTTATCAAAGTGAATTTAAGGCTTCAAAAAAGATCGTTTGACAGAGTGCAATTAACTGCAATTGAGAACAAAATTCCCATAGGTGCTAAACTGAGCCAATGATTTTAGGACAAAGTCTCAAAAAATCGAGTGTTATAAGTGTAATACTTGCAGCATCAGGAAAAACTTTAAGTTTTTTTACTGTAGTACTAGTTGCTCACCTTTTCGGAGCAAATCAAGATACTGACTTAATTTTCTTTTTATATGCGCAAATTGTCTTGTTGAGTGGATTTTGGACCCACCTTAACAGCAATATATTATTGCCATCATTTGTTGACCAATTTTCTATAAATCCCGAAGTCGCCTGGCACCAATGCTGCTCAATAGCCACTCATTTTTTATTGAGTATGATTATTATTTTACCCATTTTATACTACTTTCACCCGCAGCTTTTAGAGGCTTTTACTCGCTGGAATGCGAGTACAATCTCCAACGGTAGCGATTATGTATTGGTACTTATTTTTCTCTTTCCATTAATCTATTTGAATGATTTATTTGCGGTTGTCTACCAATCTCAAAAACATTTTACCTACACCTATCTGACATCTATATGCTTCGGGAGTATATGCCTAATAAGTGTTTGGTTTTTCTCTAATTCTCTTGGTGCATTGAGCTTAGCTCTAGGAATGGTAGCTTCTGCTCTGATGCAACTAATAATACTTCTTAGAGTTCTCAGTAGGAATGGATTCAAGTTCACTGCACGCTGTGAACCATTGAAACTTAAAGAAATAAACACAATGAGTTTTACAACATCATTAATGCTCTTTCTCGCCCAGTTTACAGTAGCTTTTTTACCTGATTACTTTGCTAGTGGTCTTAACAATGGGGTCTTCACTAGCATCTTCAACGGTCGAAAAGTTTTAGATATTATGACAAGCTTACTGATTTTTCCGTTAGTACTTATTCTCTACCCAAGAATGGTCACTTGGGTTAGAGAACCCATGCCCGGCCGAAAAATTCAAATGGCAGTTAGAGGAATTATCTGGCTTTGTATACCACTACTGTATCTTATGACCTTACTCGGCCCTATTTTTATCCAAGCATTCTTTGAACATGGACATTATACCGCACACAATAGATTCATCAGTCAAATAAGCTTATTAATACTAACACCGGGAGTTATTTTTACAGCCTTTTTCTCGCTTACTACGCGCTGGATTCTTGCTCAAAAATCATCAAAAATTCTTTCTTCATTCTGTGTTTGTTTACTATGTAGTTTGTTTCTGTGCATTCCTTTATTCGAATTTCTGACACAGCAATATCAAGAAAGAGGACTTTTATGCGCTCAGTTGATTCTTCAGGTTGTAGGATTCGGAGGAATCAGTCTAGCGTTTTTATCAAAGACTAAAGCCTTTAGCATACGTATTGCTACATTAGACTTGATTTTAGCTTGTCTTATTTTTGCTCCGGGCATTATAGTTCACAACTACACTGGAAGTGTGTCAGTCGGACTAGTACTTATGCTCTCAACAATTGCTTTGGCTTATAGTTTTAAGAAACAGGATATTCAAAAACTTATACACAATTTGGACTAATATAAATAAATTATAGTTATGCAACTATTTTGATATGGATAGAGAATTGATTTTTCCGATCTATATAGTAGGAGATTACTGTGAATGAAAAAATTTTGATAACAGGCGGCGCCGGTTTCATCGGCAGTCATTTAGCAGAGAAATATCTAAAAATGGGTTATAAGGTCTATATCATTGACAATCTTTCAACAGGTTCATTGGACAACATTCAACATATCCAGAACGCTCCGGAGTATCAAGATCACTTTCACGTGACTATTGATACAATTTTTAATGAAGAAAAAATGACCGAGCTGATTGGAACTTGCGGAGTAGTTATTCATCTAGCGGCAGCTGTGGGCGTCAAATATATTTTGGACAATCCTCTATCATCTATTCAAGCAAATATTATGGGGACAGAAGTAGTTCTTAGACTATGCAACAAATTTCAGAAAAAAGTAATGATTGCGAGCACCTCGGAGGTCTACGGAAAGCAGGATCGCGCGCCGTTATCAGAGGATGACGATATTACTTTCGGTTCAAGCGGAAAAGCGCGCTGGAGTTACGCAGCTTCCAAACTGATGGATGAATTTATTGCTTTAGGTTATTACCGCTCTGCCCAACTTCCCGTGGTTATCGTAAGATTTTTCAATATTGTGGGGCCAAGGCAAACTGGTGAATATGGCATGGTTATACCCAGGTTTGTTCAGCAAGCACTCAGAAATGATGATATTACTGTACACGGAGATGGTTCACAGACTAGAACATTCACTCATGTTAATGAGGTGATAGAATGTATGGTAAGACTAATGGAATCTCCTTCGGCATTGGGTGAAGTTATAAACATAGGTGGTGTAGAGGAAATAAGCATTAAGGAACTTGCTGAACGTATTATTGATAAAAGTCAATCCAGAAGTAAATTGAGTTTTATTCCCTACAGTCAGGTTTACACCAGAGACTTTGAAGATATGCCAAGAAGAGTGCCTAGCACCAGGAAGTTGAAAAAATTGATTGAAATGGCTCCAGAGCAAACTCTCGATAGCATCCTTGAAGATATTATCGAACACATGCGGATTAAAGCAAAATAAACCTACCATTTGTTTGGAAAAGTTGGAAACTCAAGTAAGGAAATCCTTTGTCTATTACTCAATCAAAAGTTGTGATTCAATTGGCTGGTGGCCTCGGTAATCAATTATTTCAATACTCGTTTGCCAGATCATTAGCACTTAGGAATGACGTTCCACTATGGCTTGACATAAGTAGCTTTAAGCGAGATTTCGTTTACAAATGTAAATTTAACTTAGATCAATTCAATATTAAGACTGATAAAATAATCCAAAATTCGTACTGTGGAAAAGATTCTAGAATCACAAACAAATTACTAAAAATTTATCAAAAAACCGAAGACTTATTGATCCCTTTCCATAAAAAGTTTTTTCTTTCAGAGAGATGTCTTAGTGTTAAATCAACAGCCTGTAATCTTAGTTTCAAAGAGGGTGGTTGGGTTGATTCACACAGTAGGCTAATACAAAATTTTCAGGTCAATAAAACGGTTATTCTCGATGGATCGTTTCAATCTCCAGCTTACTTTGATGAGTTTGCGCCTATAATAAAACAAGATCTTAGTCTCAAAACTTATCCGCAGAGTAATACAGATACTCTGAAGCAAATTCGAGAAACCGATTCGGTTTGTGTCGGAGTTCGACGTTATAGCGATGGTAATGCTTCCGACTACCATTACATTTGTGAAAGAGATTTTTATCAGAAAGCCTTTGAAAGGATGCAATCGAGCTTAAGTAACCCACATTATTTCATCTTCACTTTAGAACCTAATTGGGTTATGAAAAACTTAAAAATTCCGGGACCTTTTACAATTGTGGGGGCAGAGGATGATAGATCAAAGGCTACAAATGATTTTGAACAGATGCTAGAGTGTAAACATTTTATAATGTCTAATAGCACTTACTACTGGTGGGCTGCCTGGCTAAGCAGCTCAGCATGTGAAAAAGTAATTATAGCACCACGACTAGGCTGGGCTAACAAAGACACCATACCCTATGACTGGATTTTAATTGACTAAAATGATTCCAATTCTCAAGCGTAGAATTCTTGACTTTACATTCCATCTTTGAAAGCTCTTTGATCTTTACTATTGTGGGTTGAATACTATTAAAAATTTTAGAGAAATAATTTTTAGCAAACTCATCATTGCTATCTAAAAAGACAGTAATTACTGAAACTTCAGAAGACATTATCAAGATATTAAAAAGGTTATTAATAAATCGTATTTTCAAACTTGATTCAAATAATAATCATAAGTTTTTCTAACGCCCTCTTCCAAAGACACAACGGGCTTCCATCCCCACTTTTTCTGTCTTTGCACATCCAGAAGTTTACGCTTCATGCCTTCTGGCTTACTTAGATCAAAATCAAATTCGCCCTCCCAACCAAGAACGGATGCAACTGTAGAATAATATTCATAAATAGTATGATCAGAACCCCAACCGATATTAAGAATTGAGGGAGCTTCATCAAAATTATCAATCGCATAAACGATAGATGACGCCACATCAGATGCATACATAAACTCCCTGCGCACTTGACCTGTACCCCATATCGTAATTTCCTTATCTTGGTTACACTTGGCCATGTGCACTTTATGAATCACACTTGGTATGAGATGAGCTTTATTTAAATCGAATTTGTCATAAGGTCCATATAGGTTACATGGAATTAAACTCTTACAAACAAGCTTGGAAGATGAAGCACTTATAAATTCACCCAATTTAATCACTGTAAGCTTAGCCAATGCATAACCAAGATTAGTTGGCTCTAATTGTCCAGTCAGCAAGTCTTCTTCTTTCAGTGTATCGGAGTGATCTTTGGGATAGATACATGAGCTACCTAAATTGATAACTCGCAAATCTAAATCGGAGTCTCTAGCTGCTAAAAGAACATTACGACCCACATCTAAATTCTCTACCAAAAATTCAACTGGATTAGCTATGTTAGCTTTGATACCACCCACTCGTCCTGCACAGTGAATTATAAAATCTGGAGTATAATTGAGAAGCGCTTCTTTGATCGCTTGTTCATCAAAAAGATCAAGTTCTGCTCGTCTGGGTGCCCATACTTCATGATCAACGAGACCTGGATGACTGAGTAGATTGCGACCCACCATACCAGAGCCACCGGTAATTAAAAGCCTCCTGCTCATCATTTAATCCAGAACCAAACAAGATTCGATAATTGCACGCTCATCATCGGTAATATCTGCATATAAACCACAATAAAAACCATTATGTTCTAGTAAATTGGCGCCAGGTAAATCATAGCTACTATCAACATACTTTTTGAAAAAAGGCTGGTTCTGAATATTACCAGCAATTATTGGACGTATTTCTATTTCAGCTTTTTGAAACTTGGAAATGTATTTATCGCGTAAGCTCGTGGATTTAGCAATTACGGGAGTTGCAAAACACGATAAGAACTCTATATGACTGAAGTTTGGAGCTATCAGATCAGAATTCTGCTTTATGCTGGAGTCTAGTAATTGATACATATTATGACGGTGCTGATTACTTTTTTCTACGTACTGCAGCTGATTCAACCCAAGAAAGCCAGTGATCTCCGTTGGACGCAAGTTATAACCTAAATCATAGAATGTATAGTTTGCCTTAAACTCGCTGTCGAGCTTATATTTATCGTGTAATCTCTGACGAGTTTCTTGAGGGAGATTACGATCCCAACCATGGGCTCGAACCATTCTCAGCATATCTCCGACTTCATGGTCATCAGTACAAACCATGCCACCCTCTATAGTTGACATATGATGTGCTACGTAAAAAGAAAAAGAACCGGAGTTGCCATATGAACCAGTTTTAGTACCATTTAATACAGTACCCATTGACTCACAATTATCTTCAATAAATAAGATATCTCTTTCATCACATAAAGATTTAAGAGTTCCTAAATCCCCACAAAATCCTAGAACATTAGTAGCGAAAAAGGCTTTGATTGGAGTTTCTTGCAATGTTTTTTCTAAATTGTGAGACATACAGTTTAATGTTGACGGATCGCAATCAATCGGTACCGGCTCCATACCAAGTTGTATTATGGGCATCGCATTTGTAGACCAAGTCAAAGCAGAAAATCCAACTTTATCACCTTTATGAAGTTTTCCCAAATTGAGATAAGTCTGCAACATTGCCAGATTTGCAGAGCTACCACTATTAAAAAGTACAGCATCAGTCGAACCTTGATACTTAGCAAATTCAAGTTCAAATTCTCGGCATAGTTTACTCATCGAAAACCGATCACAATTCAAAACAAACTCACTGAGTTTCTGACGTACTTCTTTTTCATTTAAGAACGCATTTTTCATTAGAGGGATCATCATATACTCCTTGAATTCCGTAAATAAATTATTCTTGAGGTTCCAGCACTTCATAACCAGAGGCTTTCAATGTTGCCAGCTTCTCGGCTTCCTCGAGATCTGACTTCATCATATCCTCAACCAAAGTCTGTAAATTATGCTTAGGCGTCCAGCCCAGTAACTTTTTGGCTTTGGTCGGATCACCCAGTAAAAAGTCCACTTCCGTTGGCCTGAAATATCTAGGGTCTACCTCTACAAGTGTTTTCCCAGACTTTCTACAGACTCCCTTCTCATTGACCCCTTCACCCTGCCAATCAAGCTCAAAACCTGCCATTGAAAACGCTAAAGACGTAAAATCTCTTACTGAATTTGCCTCGCCTGTAGCTATTACAAAATCCTCCGGCTTATCTTGTTGCAACATTAACCACATTGCCTCTACATAATCTTTAGCATGGCCCCAGTCTCGTTTGGCTTCCAAATTACCCAAGAAGGTTTTCTCTTGAAGCCCATGCCTTATTCGTGATGCAGCACGAGTGATTTTTCTGGTAACAAAAGTTTCTCCGCGAATGGGACTTTCATGATTAAACAGGATCCCGTTACAGGCATATAAATTATAGGCCTCCCGATAATTGATCGTTATCCAATAGGCATACATTTTAGCAACACCATAGGGACTTCTTGGATAAAAGGGTGTTGTTTCTTTTTGGGGAACTTCTTGGACTTTTCCATATAATTCTGAGGTCGAAGCTTGATATATTCGGACTTTATCTTCCATACCCAAAATTCTGATTGCTTCAAGCAGCCTAAGGGTCCCTATTGCATCACAATTAGCTGTATATTCAGGTGTATCGAAGGAAACTTTTACGTGAGACTGAGCTCCCAAATTAAAAATTTCATCGGGCTGAACATCTTGCATGATACGAATCAAATTTGTTGAATCAGTCAGATCACCATAGTGCAAATGAAATCTGGCATTCTGAACATGCGGGTCTTGAAATAAATGATCAATTCTAGCCGTATTGAACAAACTGGATCGCCTTTTAATCCCATGGACTTCATAACCTTTTTCTAAAAGTAGCTCCGCCAGATAAGCTCCATCTTGTCCCGTAATTCCAGTAATTAATGCTCGTTTCATAATTTCCTCTTCGAATTTACGCTCTAACTTTATATAACCTCGAAAAACAATATTTAGTCAGTCAGCTAACTTTGGGAATGAATCAGCTGAAAAAAGATGCCAAGTATATCAATTTAAGATACTTCTATACATTATTTGATCAAATTAAAAATAAGGTTTAGCAATTAATAATTTCAATTCGAAGATTCTTATTAATACCTCATCTCAAGAACCCATGTTGAGTAAATTGTAATGATAGGATAAAGTCTTGGGGAAGACTAAATACAACTCTTTAGTTATAGGAGTAAAACATAAAAAATTTTGCTTTAATTGGAGCCGCTGGTTTCATCTCACCAAGACACCTCCAGGCTATCAAAAATACCGGGAATAAATTGTTGGCGGCCATGGATCGACACGATTCTGTAGGTATCATGGACAATTTTTTTCCGGAGGCCAACTTCTTCACAGAATTTGAACGATTCGATCGATATTTCGATAAATTAAGGCGATCTGGAAAACCTATCGAATATGTGAGCATCTGCTCACCTAATTATCTGCATGACGCACACATAAGATTTGCCCTAAGATCTGGTGCTCATGCGATCTGCGAAAAACCATTGGTACTGAATCCATGGAATGTGGATGCCATTCAAGCCATTGAGGAGGAAACAAATCGAAAGGTATATACCATCTTACAACTGAGGGTCCATCCAACTATTCTGAGATTACGCGAAAAATTAATTAGAGAATCTAATAAATACAAATATGATTTGGATCTTAGCTACATTACTTCGAGAGGGAATTGGTATAACTTTTCATGGAAAGGTGACGAAAGCAAATCCGGCGGCATCGCAACCAACATAGGTATTCATTTTTTCGATATGCTCATATGGCTTTTTGGTTCAGTTCAGGAAAATATAGTCCATGTGGCCGAAAATAAAAAAGCTGCTGGTTATCTAGAGTTGGAAAATGCGCGTGTGAGATGGTTTTTATCTATTGACTCTAAAGATTTACCTCAGGCTCAGAAAGACAATGGTCAGCGTACTTACAGATCTATATATATTAACGGGGAGGTGTTGGAGTTCTCTTCAGGATTCACAGATTTACATGATCTCGTCTATCAAGGTATTTTAAATGGATCTGGATATGGCACAGAAGATGCAAGAATTGCTATTCAGGTGTCACATGAGATACGTAACGCAAAACCGGTAGGTTTAGTAGGAGATTACCACCCATTATGCAAAAAACCGTAAAATCAGACTTTTTCGTACATCCCTCCTCCTTGATTGATGACAACGTCACAATAGGAAAAGACACTAAAATATGGCATTTTTGTCACATCCTTGAAGGCTCTAAAATTGGCCGAAAATGTAATTTTGGTCAGAATTGTGCAATTGGACCAAATGTTGAAATCGGAGATCGAGTTAAAGTCCAAAATAATGTCTCCGTCTATGAAGGTTTAACAATTGAAGATGACGTTTTTTTGGGTCCCTCTATGGTTTTCACTAATGTCATTAACCCTCGAAGCTTTATTAAGCGGAAGGACGAATTTAAGCAGACACTATTAAAACGAGGTTGTTCGATTGGAGCAAATGCTACGATTGTATGTGGGCTAAAGATTGGAGCTTACAGCTTCGTGGGAGCAGGTTCAGTAGTAACAAAAGACGTACCAGATTTTGCATTAGTTTATGGAAATCCTGCAATATTCAAAAGCTGGATCTCCTTGTCAGGTAATCCCTTAAAATTTGATATTGAAGGTAAAGCTACCGATAATTTTGATCAAACTCAATATCAGCTACATTCAGATAATTTGGTAGAGCTAATCACCGAAAATCCATACCATCGGGAATGAGTTTATGAAGATTCCGTTCGTTGACTTACAATCGCAATACCTTGAGTATAAATTGCATATTGATCAAAGAATGCAGTCAGTATTGGACTCTGCTAACTTCATTAATGGTCCTGAGGTGTTAGAGCTCGAATCTGCAATGTGTGGATTTGTTGGTAGTAAATACTCTGTAGCATGTGCAAATGGAACCGACGCTCTTACTTTAGCTCTGATGGCACTCTGCATAGGTCCTGGGGACGAAGTAGTCGTCCCGGCCTTTAGTTATTTTGCATCGGCGGAGGCTGTCTCATTGGTGGGAGCTAAACCTATTTTCGTAGACGTGTGTCCGGATACCTGCAACCTCGAAGCCGAGGCGGTCACACCATTTATCACGGAGAAGACTAAAGCAATAGTTCCCGTTTCACTTTATGGTCAAACGCCAAAAATGAATCGATTCCAAACTCTTGCAGAGGAAACTGGCGTAGCAATAATCGAGGATGGAGCTCAGTCTCTAGGTGCTAAATACCATAATAAATATTCTGGGAATCTTAGCCTTATCGGATGCACTAGTTTTTTCCCGGCCAAACCATTGGGGTGTTACGGTGATGGTGGAATGCTGTTCACGAGTGATCAACAAATCGCGGAAAAATTGAAGTCACTTCGTGCTCACGGCCAGGCCAAGCGCTATGAACATCTTCGAATTGGCACCAATTCGCGTCTCGATACCTTACAAGCCGCCGTTCTTTTAGCAAAATTACCTTTTTATAAAGGCGAGATTGCCCGTCGTCAAAATATCGCAACTCAATACACGCAGGCTTTTAGCGGAATCAAGGAGTTAGAACTACCTGTAGTTTTAGAAAACCATACCAGTGTTTGGGCACAATATACCTTAAAAACTACCAAAAGAGACCAACTTCAGAATCACTTGAAACAGTCGGGAATACCCACTGCAATACATTATCCAAGACCTATATACAAACAAAAGGCCTACGCATCGCAATATTCTGCAGTAAGATGCCCTGTCGCGGAAAGCTTAGCAGAATCGGTTTTATCGATCCCCATAAGTGCCTTCCTTAACAGTACACATCAAGATTATATTATCGAAAAAATCAGGGAGTTTTTTGCAGCCTCATAGAAGATACGATCTCATAGTCATCGGAGCCGGTATCATGGGTCTTGCTTGTGCCTATGAATATTCAAAAAATCACCCCGATGGCAGCATACTGCTTATGGAAAAAGAAGCTTCCGAAGCAGAACATGCCAGCGGACGCAATAGCGGAGTGCTGCATGCCGGATTTTATTACACTGAAGATAGCTTAAAGGCTCGTTATTGTGTTGAGGGTAATCAACTTATGAAACGATTCTGTAAGCAATACCAAATTCCAGTGCTTAACTGCGGCAAACTAGTAATTGCGAAGAATGATAATGAAGTTCAGACTCTAAACGAACTTCATACACGTGGATTAGCAAATGAAGTACCTGTTGAGCTGTTAGACCGTGCACAAACTGCCAAAATTGATCCAAATATAAGAACCCACAAGCTTTCACTTTGGTCGCCTTCCACCGCTTCGGTAGACCCAAAAAAAGTTTGTGGAAAGCTAAAGGAAATTCTTCGCAAAAGAGGGGTTGAATTTAGGTTCGATACTCAGGTAAATAAATTACAATCAAATCAGTTACTTACAAGTCGCGGAATATTTAACTTTGATCGCTGCCTAAATACGGCTGGTTTGTATGCTGACAAACTTGCTCATCAAATGGGTGTTGGTAAAAACTATCAAATACTTCCCTTTAAAGGTTTATATTTGAAATACAAGGGCTCTAAAAATTCTTTAAAGACTCATGTATACCCTGTTCCCCATCCTGGTAATGCATTTCTAGGTGTTCATTTTACTAAAACAGTAAGTGGTGACATTAAAATTGGACCCACCGCAACACCTGCATTGTGGAGAGAAAATTATAAAGGATTCAAGCGATTTAGCTT
>CAZRWM010000080.1:0-11018 GCA_964603885.1 uncultured bacterium | reverse complement strand
GGCTATACTGGTGGTACTGGTACTCAAGGTTTCTCTGATGGAGATTCGGCAACAGGTGGCGAATCGAATGGCACCACTGATGATGGTGGAGGAATAACTAATCAACCTGTCACACTTGGTATGAGTATTAGCTCCATCGTTTTTCACGAATATGGTGCAAATCAAAACAGCTTAACTAATTCTCAAGTCATTGGCACTGACATTAGTGAGTCGGATTTTTTACAGGCTAATCAGCAAGCAAATTCTTCTTTAGTTTCGTTTTACAATGGAATCAAAGATGATTCTGACTTTAAGTCGATTGCTGAACTGGCCCTTGCGATCAATCCTAGTCAAGCTTTTCCTGCGATGGTTCTAGCAGATGATAATCAGATAAACGGAGGTAGTGGAATAATCCCGCAGTACAACCCTAATACAAATCAAATTATTTTAGGTAATACAGCCTTTTCGGAAGAAACTTTGACTGAGATGAAAATAACAGCGATTCACGAGTTAGCACATTCTCAGCAGAAAATTCGAGTATTTGAATCAGAACAATTGTATGGTCCTGATGGTCAACACTACGCAACAGAAGTGACCTCTCTGTCGGGAGCCTATGTGGAAGGTTATGCAGAGTTCTGGCAGGCTTACTATGAACCAGCTCAATGGGCTAAATTTCAGTTTGGTATGTCTCTGTGTGGGTTTCGCAAAGAGGATAGTAGTTCTACGGCCCAAAATCCCCATTATAATGGTTTAGTTGGCGCCCCTTTAAACTGTGAGGATATGATTCCATGGACTTCACTGAGTAAGGAAGATTTCTTTCAAGTTGAAGGCATTATTGCTTCGATATTATTAGAAGTGGCATTAAGAATTCCTGAGGGTCTAACCAAAGTTATACAGGCTATGGCGTTAGAGAATAACATCGATACGACTAGCCTTGATTTGTTGGAAATGTTGGGTCAAGTTCTTTCTGGAGAGGATAACGCTCGCTATTTACTCATATTAGATGTGATGACAAACTTCAAGTATAGTTTGGAAGAATTAAAACAAATCTCAGGTACCACAAGTTTAACAATTGATAGTTTCACCTATGATCAGCAAATGGCAGTGCTGGGTGGGCTAACAGGTCGTGAGTTAGTGATTCAAGAAGCCAGAAAAACTGTCGATCACAATGATTTTACTGTTCGATATAATGGTTTTCATGCTTTAGATCAAGTAGATACGGCATTGGGGAATCAAGTATTGTTACCTAGAATAGACTCTCGTGCATTAAGTCGAGGTTCTATTAAAGCAAGTGAACCTGATTCTAACGGCGAGCTATTTTATACTGCGACTGAAGAAACTGCCTTCGCCGAAATCGAAAATCAAGTCAAAATCGACAACTCAACTAAGATTGTGCACGATGGCTACTAATTAGTTGGTACGACCTCGTTTTTTTTTGTGCAACTTTGCTTCATGTAAGACAAATTAAAGCCGATATCCGATAAAAGTGTAGCTAACATATTTACGGAGTCTGCTATGAAAGGTCGATCCATTTTAAACCCTGTGACGATGGGAAGGGTTTGTTTACATATTTATTTGATGCTTTACGTGAGTTCAGTTTGGGTGATCCAAGCAAGTCCTTTAGAATCCAAATTCGAGAACACTACGCAATGGGTTCCTACGGGCTCCGGCAACCAGAAAATTAAAGGTGTAACATTGGGTCCTGAGGGGCGTATTTTGGCTTATGTAAAATACATTAATGAGGGCTATGATCTAAAGATTAAGTATCTTAAAGATAAGGGCGAGGGCATTAGTATTTTAAAGAATGATTCTGAAATTGCTGCGCCGGTCTTTAGTTCGGATGGAAAGTCTGTAATTTTTTCAATGAAAAAAGATGGATTTTCTAAAATCTATCGCAAAGATTTAAGATCTAATTCGGAGCCTAAAATACTTACACAAGGTAAATCAAATGACTATCATCCGAGCCTATCACCCGATGGCCGGTTACTCGCTTTTGATTCCGATAGATCGGGGAATTTTGACATATGGCTTCTAGATTTGGAAACTTATCAGAGAAGACAGCTTACTCGCTATAAAAATCATGATTTTCATCCACGGTTCTCGCCAGATGGAAGTAGTGTTCTCTACACTTCGTATCGCAATGAATTTTTCAATTTATTTATGAAGAATTTGAAAATTCAAGCTAGTCAACCTCTCCAGCTGACTCAAGAAGAAGCCGTCCAAGCCCATCCTGTATTTAGTAATGATGGCAGCAGAATATTCTTTGATTCAAACATGAGGGGTTCAAATCATATTTTCAGCTTAAATATTGAAAATATGAAAATTCAGCAGGTCAGTCAAGGAGATGGCAAATACAGTAATCCGGTAGAATCTAAAGGAATATTGGTTTATATGGCCGAAGAATACGGAGTATTTGGCGTGAAAAAACAATCTTCGGACCAGAAGGCTCAGTCGAATTGGCCTCATCTTCAGAGTAAAGAGTTACAAGCATTGTCAGAGGTAGTCAATAAGCTCAAACAGGAAACAAAAGCTGACTTCGAAAAGGATTTGTTGAAGGTTAGAAAGCAACAAGAAACGGTGATTCCTACAGTGGAGGTATCCAATTTAGGAGCTCCATTTGAACGAGCTGGTTTTGAATTAGGTTTTTTGGAGGAGAAGAAGCGTAAGATAGTCGAAAAAGGTATTTTAACTAATCAGAGCATACTAGATAAATCTACGGATTCTGATCAGAATACAAAACATCAATCTTTGAGAGAACAAGCCGGAGATTTTTCGCAGGAATTACTTCCTGAACCTCGGACTCTCAAATCGAATCTAAATTCATCTCCATTGCAGAAGCTTTGGGATCAGGCATCTGCTAGTATTGCTATCGATAAGCAGCATCAAAATAAAGTAATTTCAGAAAAAATGAGATTATCAGACAAAGAACAGATTGAAAGCGTTAATGATACTCTCCTGAATCATTACAGTCCAAAAATGCCAAACTTAGTCAAAGCAACGTTTCCCAAAGCTGAAGCGATTGATGTCCCGGTATATCAGCCACTTGGTATTGTTTACAATCGAGAATTATATCGAGGAGAACATAATTTTTTGAATGCTCGACTTTACGAGGGCTCAAACTCTACTGAAGTTGAGGTCAATTCTGTATACAATAAAACTTTGAAAAGAGTTGATATTACTCCCAAGCTGGGCTTGAAGGAAGGGACTAAATATCGAGTTTCTATTGGGAATGCAGTTTGGAGTTTTACTACTGCAGGTAAGTCAACTGACAATAGATCCTCTTCTAAAAAATTTGAAGCAAAGAAAGGTCAATTACTTGTAGGCTCGCAAAATTTAGAGCTTAAGATAAAGAAAATCTTTCCGCGAAATCGCTCCCGTGGGAATGATGCGAACACTCCGATTCAAGTGGAATTTAATCAAAAGTTAGACCCTGCATCCTTGCATTCAGGTACTCTGACTATTTATCAAAATGGCAAGTTGATTCCCGGCGAGATGGTTTTTGAGGATAATGATAGGGTTCTAACTCTCAAGCCTTATCGAAATCTTGGCGAGGCACAGATTTACGAGGTTCGCCTATCTCCCGATTTAAAGTCAAAGTATGGTAAAGAATTAAGTGGAAATAGTAATTGGAAGTTTAAGACAAGGTACTTTTCTCCATTTTTAGTTTCTGAGTTCCCACCTTCAATCTTAGATAAACAGGATCAGTCAATTGAAGTTAAGTTTAATCGTGAATTAGATTCAAGTAGCATCAGATCAGATGAATACTTTTTGCAAGGGGATAACTTCAGATACAATGGTCGTATAGAGGTAAGTACTGATAATAGAAGTTTTAAGTTCAAGCCTTATCAAAGAATTCCAAACCAACAAGAATTCAAATTTTACCTTTCTCCAAACTTAACTGACCGAGATGGAAACGTCGTCGATAATGCCAGACCTATAAATCTAGCGAGTCGTTTTCTCAATAGACGAAATGATTCGAGCGAATTAATACAAAAAGCCCGAAATTACTATCCAAAATCTAATTCTGTAGAAAATGGTGAACAAGATTTGTTGTTACTAGAAAGCTTCTTTGCCAAAGGATATATATATGATCGCAAGGCCCGTAATTTATCTAAAATGCGTTCAACAAGTCGATACAAAATAGCTCTTTTAATTGAGGAAGCTATTGAGAATATTAGTAAAATGAGAAAACAGGAACGGAGAGATCTGCAGATTTTAATGCAAAAGTACGAAACAGAATTGAGGAATTTAGGCGTTGATATTAAATCTGTGGAACAAAATCTGTCACGTAGAGATTCTATCCGGTACCCTCGAAATAATGCTTTTACTGCTCGAGGACGTAGCCTGTGATTAGCAGTCTCGACTGAAAAATGTCGATAGTCTTGATATGCACATTAATGATTATCATGTTTTAGTACAGGCCAGAGAAGGTTCTGTTCGACTTCCTGGTAAGACTTTACGTTCGCTCCTTAATCATTCATTGATAGCCAGTGTTATTCTGAGATTCAAGCGTTGCAAGTGCACTATTTTAACTGGAGCACAAGAGAATAACCAAAAATTAGCGTCACATCTTCTTTCCTTGGGCTACAAAGTTCAATTTGGCTCTGAAAAAAATGTTTTCCTACGTTTTGCTGAATTTGCTAGAAATTCGGAAGTAAAAAATTTAGTAAGAATTACGGGAGATAATCCATTTGTTTATCATCATTGTATTGAGGACATGATCGAGTTAATGAATGCAAATAATTTGGACTATTGCATCAGTGAGAATGTCCCAATTGGATGTGCTTTAGAAGTAGTTAAGCGCGAAAGCTTATTGAAACTTGAAAATCGTGGTATCGATGAATTTACTAAAGAGCATGTCACTCCTAATTTTTACAGTTCTAATAGCTCTTGGAAATGGCAAAAATATTCATGTGAATTCGCTTCAATAGCCTCTTTGAGACTAACGGTAGACACATTTGAAGACTTATCTCTTGTTATGAATATTTGCAGATTTTTTGGAAAAGAAGCTGAGGACATTAGTCTTTTCGAGCTCGAGGATTTATACATTCGGAATCCTGATTTCTTTGGAGTTAATCAGACTGTGAGACAAAGATCATTTCGGGAGTTAGAATGATGCGATATAGAGCCGTAGTTATAGGGCTTGGTCGGATAGGTTTTAAGTTAGAAGGGGATTATGGTCGTGCTACACCTTGTACCCATGCTGGAGCTTACCAACGGAGTCGTAGAGTAGAATTGGTGGGTGGCTATGATATTGATTTAGAACAAAGTCAGAAATTTAGAGCAACCTACCCTAAATGTGTAGTCAATAAAAAAAATGAGAAACTCGAGGACTTTTTGGTACGAACTAAGCCTCACATAGTGAGTATTTCTTGTTCGTCAGATCATCATTTGAAAGTTCTAACGGAGTTAATCCTTACCTATAGAAAAGGGCTTCCTTTGCAAGGAATTCTTGTAGAGAAGCCATTAGGAATGAATTTTGAAGAGGCATCCAAGATTAAAAAAATATTAGAAAAGTCCAATTTGAAGGTCGTAGTTTGTCATGACCGAAGATTTATGAATGAGTACCAACAATTTTATAAGATGCATTGTTTTCGAAAAAAATTTGATTTAGGTGAGTTAAGACACATTAGGGGAGCCATCCATTGCGCAAGTGTAGTTAAAGGGCGTAAAGGGCAAGAAAAAATTTTTGGGGGTCCCATGCTTCATGATGGGACTCATCTTATTGATCTAATGATTTTTTTGGTGGGTAGACCACGACTAGTAAGTGCTTGGAGTGTTAGAAGAAATAAGGAAAACTTAAGTGAGGATACGAGCTATGGTAATCTGTGGTTCGATAATGGTGTAACGGGATTATTTCTAGTTGGTGGACAGCGAAAATATTTTCATTTTGAATTAGAGATGGAGTGGGAAAGAGCAAAGCTTCTGTATAGTCATGGGCAATGGCTGTATTTTAGACAAAAGTCGGGTAATCCCTACTTACATGCTCAAGACTTTAATCCGCCTAAAATCAAAAACCCTTACATGTTAAGATTAAATCATTTATTGGATTTGATAGTTAATCCAAACAAAGTGAATCTTTCATCCATAGAGGATGGGATGGTAGCCTGCCAAGTTATAGATTGTATATACGAATCTTCGATGCGGGGTGGTGTTGCAGTGTCACCCAATGATTTGACTTGTTTTGAGAATGAGCATTTGCTTTGAAAATCTTAGGATTGAAGGTGATCAAAGCGGTTTTTTTTGGTGGTTTTTATGGGTGAATATCTTAGGAATAGAACGGTTTTAGTCACCGGTGGAACAGGTAGTATCGGTAAAGCACTAGTGAGGCAGATACTAAATTTCAACCCCGATAGTATTAGAGTTTTAAGTCGCGACGAGTACTCTCAATATTGTTTTTGTCGAGAGCTTAAAAATGATGGTAAGGTAAGATTTCTACTCGGGGATATACGCGACAAGGAGCGTCTAAGATTAGCAATGGATTCTGTAGATTATGTTTTCAATGCGGCCGCTCTTAAGCAGGTTCCTAGTTGCGAATTTAATCCATTTGAAGCGGTTAAGACAAATGTTATTGGGACACAAAATTTGATCGAGGTGGCCATGGAGACAGGTGTCGAAAAAGTCATCTTAGTTTCTACCGATAAGGTTGTGAACCCAATTAATACAATGGGCACTACTAAATTATTAGCTGAGAAGTTGATGAGATCAGCTAATTTTTACAAAGGTCGTCGAGAAACAGTTTTTTCATGTGTGCGATTTGGCAATGTGCTTGGAACTCGAGGCTCCGTTATTCCTCTCTTTTTGTCGCAACTTAAAAATTCAAACCCAATTACACTGACTCATCGAAAAATGACACGTTTCGTGATGACATTACGTAAAGCAGTTCATCTAGTATTAAAGGCAGGGGAATTAGCGAAAGATGGGGAAACTTTTATTTTAAGAATGCCTGCTATAAAAATTCTTGATTTAATTGAAGTATTGAATGGAGTTTATGCTCAGAAACAAGGATGGGAAGCTGTAAAAATTGCTGAAACAGGTATACGTGAAGGCGAAAAAATGCACGAAGATTTACTTTTTTCTCATGAGGTAAATTATGCTTCTCTGAACGAAGAAATGATTGTTGTGGGGTTCAATCGTCTTGGTACTGATATTTCGCCAAGTTTATATCGATCGGAGTTTGCTCCCTACCTTGATCAGAGTGAAATTTTCAATCTTTTGCAAGAAATAGAGTCGGATCTTGAAATCCTCTGACTTTGTAAGTAGTCTTTCCACTTGTTCTAATGGGGAGTTAGAGAACTTTTCAGACCTATGTGAGCGAATAGAAAAAGATTTAGAAGATTCGGTTAGTGAGGTTCGAAGAACTCACATACAAGGTGTGAGAGAAGCCTGTAAATTTTTAGCAACTCGTTTTCCCTGCAATGCTCAGTATCTGGAAGCAGCAGCTTTATTACATGACTTAGCGAGGGAAATGCCTTTGGGGCGACAATTGGAAATACTACAAAATTCTGAGATTAATGTCGATGAAATTATGATAAAGAATCCAGTGTTAGCTCATCCTAAAGTCGCTTTCGTGTTAGCCCAAGAAAAATACAAATTACCTTTAGAGCTCGCGCAGATTGTCTCGTATCATACAACTGGTAGATCTAAAATGAATCTAGAGGAATGTTTATTTTTTGTGGCCGATGCATTAGAGCCGGGACGGTCATGGTCTAGTTGGGATAGATTAGAAGAGGCGGCTCTCGATCTTAAGAAAACACTCCGAATTTGCGTACAATGGAAGCTTGATTATACTTTGAAAAGGGGTAAAATAATCCATCCTCACAGCTTAGATTGCTGGAACTGGCTGTGTGACTAAGTATGCGTCGCCTTATCGATTTTTTGAATAAAATTTTGGATTATATACCCGATTTTCCTGGAGTGCAGATACTCACGGGCAATAAAGAATTTGTAGATTTACGTGATAGTAGTCGAAAACTTCTCAAGCGCAAGGTCGTTGGTAGATTACTTTTTGGGATAGCAATATTAGTCGCAGTTTTGTTATTCCAGTTAAATCACCTTGCAAATAAGGCCAAGAATGAAGTGCAGATTATTCAAGGGAAGAAGATTTGGGTGAGTGACTCTCCTGTCAAGGCACCGGAATCGATGAAACGACGGTATACAGTTTTAGTTTTAGGTAAAGAAAGTAGTAATCGTGCGGATACAATTATCCTAGTTCACTTCATGATAGATCTAGGTAGGATTAATATCCTGAGTTTTCCTCGGGATACAAGAGTTCCCTTAATTCATGAGGGTCAAGAAAAACTCGGTAAGATAAGTCACGCATATCGCTGGGGAGGGTTGAATATGATCTTAGATTCCCTTGCAAAGTTCTACTCAGTACCCATAGATCATACGATAACTATTGACTTGTCCTTGTTTCGACGAATCATCGATACCATTGGAGGTGTTCAACTAGAGGTTGAAGAAAATTTGCAGTATAGAGATAAATCAGCGGGTCTTGTTATCGATTTGAAGGCTGGAATGCAATTGTTAGACGGACGTAATGCTGAGGGTTATGTCCGTTACAGGGCAGATGGGATGGGTGATCTTGGACGAATTGAGCGCCAACAGAAATTTATCAAAGCTTTTGTTAAGAGGCTAAAAACGTTAAAGCAATTACGATTTGAAAATTTGAAGGTTATCGGTCGTTTACCGGCCTTCATGCTCAGCCTATACAGTGACGTTGATACCGATATGAGTAGTGATCTCTTTTTGCGACTCATGGCAGGGTTTTCAAAAATTGAGAGAGACGATATTTCATTTAGAACACTGCCTGGGCAAGGCGAATATATTATGGATTTTAGTAAGAAAAAGAAAATCAATTACTACATAAGTACTCAATTACAATTGCGAGAAAGTCGCGACTGGTTTTTGCATCTAGAGGGGAAGCCTTGATGGACTTGATGAATGATGAGCATGTCAGGTTGAAGCTTACACCTCACCCCATGAGGCAGATTCGAGAGTATCCATTGTGGATTTGGATTCTTCTCGTGTCGGTTTTATCGTGGAATCAAACGAGTGCGATTTTCTTACACTTAGATAAGGTCTTTGGAACTGGTTTTTATGTAGGCACTGTTTATTACTATTTGTCATCGATCCATCAATTATTGCCTTATTGTTTCTTGATATTTGTGCCAGCTTTTTTGCAGGCATTATTAAGACTCGAGTGGCGTCCTTTTTTTACTTTCTCTGTTATCTCCTCGGTAATTTTATTGTTTTGTCATTATCTGACACCAATAGTCGACCTAGCATATCAATTTGGAGTTTGGATTTCTTTATTAATGCTTTGTAACAAAGAATATCAGCGCGTCTCAACACAATACATCCTCACAAATCGTAGGTTGGTTCTGAATCATCAAGGTAGCGGTCAAACTATACGTTCTTTGTTTTTATCTAATATACAAGATGTCATTCTGCAAACTAGCATCGTTGGTAACTTTCTTGATTATGGAACGGTAGTACCTTTGACCGCTTCTGGTATTGGTACCGGTCAAAGCACCTCAACGGCAGCAATTCAGACTGCGTTAGGGGCTAGAGTTCGTTTGGGTTTAGGTGGAGCGCAGAGCGAAGGAAAAACTACGGCCAGTATGAGTCCGGAGTACGCCCTGGTTTGTATTCCTAGGGCCAGGCAAGCCTATAAAATGATTTTGGAAGGTAGCGACTCTCAAAAGCTTCCCAGGGACTAGTCTAGCCTAAAGTTGAGAAGCCTTGGTCAACATATATAACTTGACCTGTAATTCCGAGACTACTGTCAGAAATTAGAAATTTACAACTAGACCCAACTTCCTCGATTGAGACGTTCTTTTTGATGGCACTTCTCTGTGCAACTTCTTCCAAATGACCCTTGAAGCCCTTTATTCCGGCAGCGGCAAGCGTACGAATAGGTCCTGCTGATAATGCATTGACCCTTATGCTCTTTTCTCCAAGCTCTTCTGCTAGATAACGAACTTCTGCTTCCAGAGCTGCCTTTGCTACGCCCATTATGCCATAATTTTGAATTACTTTTGTGGAGCCATAGTAGGTCATTGTCACTACTGACCCTCCCGGTGTCATAATGTCTTTCAGGGCTCCACAAATGCCGAGAAGACTCCATGCACTAATTGACATTGCTTCCAGAAAATTTTCTTTACTGCAGTGAGATACCGGATGGGACAGTGCTTCTTTATTTGCGTATGCAACGCTATGAATTATAAAGTCGATTTCGCCGTATATTTCTTGGGCTTTGGCAGCTAATCGATCTAAATGTTGATTATTTGTAGCATCGCATTCTACTACGAAGTCAGCTGAAATTTCGGTAGCGAGAGGTCGGACTCTCTTTTCTAGGGCTTGATTCAAGAAAGTTACCCCAAAATCGGCTCCGGCCTCTTTTAATGCTTTTGCACATCCCCATGCGATACTTTTTTGATTAGCAATTCCCAGTATGATTCCTTTTTTACCTTTCAAATGCATTTTTACGAACTCCCTTAAGTAGATTTAGAAATTAAGTTACAAAAATGACATTAAGATTCTAAAAATGTCAAAATATCCTTCAAATCTTTCATCATTCATAACAAAAGTTGTTTGCAATGGTTTCTTGCTGTTTGAAATTAGAGATTTTGGTTTATTTTACCTTAAAAAATTCTTGATTTTTAATGTTAAAAATGCGTCAGCTCGAAAACTTTCGTTAGAAGAACACAAAAGCTGTCCATAGTCTCAGGGAATGTGATGTAAAATATCGGTAGCCCCGATGGTAAAGCGATTTTCTAGGTTTTTATGAATTCTATTTAAGTTGTTGCGAAAGTCTCAAAATGCATGCTAAATTCAAATTGAAGGCGGCCGATTGAGGTCAGTAAATCTTTTATGGAGTGAAGGTATAGCATGAGTGAAATCATCTACTTGGATGAAACCATTTTTGAGGCTGCTGACTCAGAAGAAACTTCGGAATTACCTAATATCGAGGAAATCTTGGAGGATCATGAAGCAATGAGGCATCTCGGAGAAGATGCCTTTAGGTTATTGGT
>CAZRWM010000079.1:6581-11157 GCA_964603885.1 uncultured bacterium | reverse complement strand
TATTTAGCTTACGTTAAAGTTTCAGACGGACCTCTCCTGCGAGGTCCGTTTTGCTTTATCCAAAATTTTTTAGTTAAACACGGCTCCGTTCATTCCAGAGACTTAGTTTAGAATTTGAGATTGTTTCGTTATGAAGATAAGCTTACTTTCAACTAATGCTAAAATTTGTTTACCTCTTAGTCCTTTTAGGCGTCTGTACGAGGCAGGTTCAATAACACTTTTAATTTTGTTATGGCGTACACTTTCCTTTTGCTCCACAATCAACCTTAGATCAGCCTGAACTCCCGAAAAATTTATACTCAGTTCCCTTAATTGACTCACGAACTCCCGCTTTATTCGGGCATTATCCGTCGTGTAGCTGGGGACAAAAAGTTCTGTAGAATTTTCTATAACATTTTCTAATTTGTTAAGTTTGTTAATCAAGTAGTAAACCCTATCTTCTATGGCATTGAATTCTAGACTGACTTGAGGCTGTCTTTCGGTAAAAGCAATACTAAAACTGTTTTTATTCTGCTTTACATCGAGATTTTTCGACTCTAATATATTTTGATAAACGCGAGCTAGGTTACTCAGTTCCCCAACCGTTACGGGGTGGAATGGCCCCAGCAGAAAAGAAGCCTCATTATTTGAAGTTATTAGTTCAATATTTCCTCGAAACTTTTGATGGCCGCTCGAGTAAATCCCGTGATCTAATTTCGCTAAAAATTCCTGGTTGTCAGAATGGATCATAATATCTAAGCTGCTATTAACCCCGAAACGAGCTTTTGCCATCGAGCCAAAAATTTTTAGATTAAAATCTGAAGATTTAGTATTCATAATACGTAGATACTTGATAAAACCGTTTAATTCTTTCTGCAGTTTTGCAATAAACAGGTGGAATTCCTTATCTGAGTATGGAATCTTCAGTTCTCTCTCTAATTTGTCTCCCCAGAAATTCTTTGCGAAAAAAGCCTTTTCTATCTCTGATTTTTGCATAGATTTAAGCTGAGGTATTTTCTCTAAGTCAATGAGATTTTGCATGATGAAGTAACAGTTAGTGACTAATATTGTATGCAACTTAGGCTCTAATCCATATTTTAATAGTAACGTTTCAGCGTGACTTTTATAATCCAGTGACTTCCTAATTAACTCATCACCAAAAATAAAAGAGCGACTAACAGATACTAGCAAAATTAAAATACTGAGAGCCTGTTTTAGAGTCATATTTGTTCTCCTACTCAACCTCGAGAAGTAATTTAGTGTTCTCCAGTAGTGCTTTAATTCCGTTTAAAGATTCTATCCAACGAACTTTCAAACGTCTCTGTGCGAATGATTCATTTTTTTGCATACTTTTGATTTTTTGAACGACTCGACTATGAACTTGATTATATTCTGACATAACTGTCTGCAGTTCTTGGCTGGTAGAAATCCACTG
Organism: uncultured bacterium; assembly: GCA_964603885.1. GTDB lineage: Bacteria > Muiribacteriota > UBA6191 > UBA6191 > UBA6191 > JAYZAC01. The sequence goes on along the minus strand of CAZRWM010000079.1, from coordinate 9,743 downwards.
AATAGAACTTCTTAAAGATTCAATTTGATTTTCTAATGAGGGACCTTTTCGGTATAGTATTGATTGTTTGGAAGGAATCGATGTTCGAGAACCCTTTCTCGAATAATTGTTAATATCTGGTAGATAAGGCGCTGAAAAGGTTATTATTGGATTTGTTCGGATGTTCTCATTAGACTCAGATTGAGCGTCTCCGCTTACTCGCATTGGTAGTTTCCAATTACCATTTTGATCTTTGTAGTAAATCTTGTCTCGGGATAAAATTTTTATTAGCTCAACCTCGTTAGTTAGCATTGGATTCGCAACCTTAAACTGGTTCAAGATTTTTCTAGTGAGCTGATCGACAATTATTAAATAGAATGAATTTAATCGTTGTAGCAAGTATGCAAAGGTATTGCTTCTTTCATCAATTTGCATGCCAAAGCAGGATTCGCCCTTCGCAGATACTCTTTTGGGTACTTGACCAAAACCCTCGTATAGCCATATTTCCGCTTTATTGTTATTCAATTTTGTGAAATAAGCTACTTTATCTCCGACGAGAATTGTGGGCCCTGGAATTGACTTAAATTCTTTATAGTTTTGAGACATGATTGTTTTGCTATCCTTCGAATTCGCGGGGTAATCCTTGAGAATAACTGTTTCTAATTCTTTGACTAACCTTAGATCCGATCCTTTATATTTGAAGTTATCTAAAGTCAGCTCATAATTTTTTTGTTTTATTTTTGATTTGTTACGCTCCTCTAGTTGTAAGATTTTTTCGATCTTCAATTTTCTTGTCTGTTTTAGTTTTTCTCTTGCTTCATATACGAGTGAACTAAGCTTGTACTTAAGATGAGAATTATCGTTGAGCTGAATCTGAAAGTTTTCATTATCTGAAAATTCGATAGTAGGCTCACGGCCGATCGGTATCTTAAATGGCTTTTGAGTTGTCAACTTAAGGACTTCTGACAGATTTTTGATATTAATGGCATATAGCGCAAAAGATTGATCCTTCCGGGATTCGCGATCACGATTTGATAGGAATATTACAAATTGTTCAAGAGGAGAAAAATGTGGGGCCAACTCCCTGTAAGGTGATTTAACAATTAGCTGGCTCTTTTCTTTGCTTTGATCATATAAGCCTAGATTGCTTTTAGCCGATTGATCTGTTTGCCAAACTATTTTTAAGGTTTTAGGTGCCCATTGAAAAAATGGAGTACTTTGACGATTTGGAACATCATAAAGTTCATAAACTATGCCATTTTTAACTTGGTGTTCGGCAACAAACTGCCAGCCCCTAATCCCAAAGCGAGTGTATGCTACCCAGTCTTTATTTACTGGCGACCGAGAAAACTCTACATCTCGATTCATCCATTGTTCGTACTTATATACAGCGTTGTCCTCATAAATGGTAAGGCGTTTCCCTGAAGTATATTTTTGCCACAATTGTTCTATGATTTCTTTATCGCTTTGAGTTAGCTCGTATTCATATTCAAAAGTGTCAATCAGTGATTCAAGATCCTGTTCTTGGTAAGCATAGGCTCGAGCTATAAAAATTTGACCAAATAAGAGACAAAGAATAAAGCGTTTCACGGCGCACAATTTAGCACGTATCAAAGATACTCTCAATCTGAGTAGTTAATGTTCCGAAAACCCAGCTAGTGATAGAATAAATGGCAGGAACTTAATATGCATTTTTTACCACCGGTTCATTCTTTACAACGTTCGCGTTTGAGTCAGATAATGAAGGATTTGTCATGTGGACAGTTATTTTCATTATTAGACCATTTGAGGGAAATCAATAACCCAGTAGATAGCGAAGATGCATTAAATCAAATTTTACTAAACAAGCTTGAGTACTTCTGGTTATTCGAATCATCTGAGTTCGAGGACTGTCTGCGTAGGATCGACGGAGATTCGAGTAAACTACTACTACGACATTTCGTTTATAATAAACGTCACTCGAAGCATCTCTTCAAGAGTTCTAGTCCGTACATGCAAGACGGGCATATTTTATGGCAAATTTATCTGAAAGATTATCTAGCTTTGGATTTAGACGAAAAGCGTCATTTATTTGTGAATCTGCGCAATTATCTTGAATGGAGTAAAATTCAAAAGTCTCTGCGTGATGATGAAATGATTTCTAAAATTTTTTTCCCCCTCGTCGAAGAACTTTTAGATGACCGGCAATGTCCCCTTCTTTTCGTGTCCGAAAGTATAAAGCTATTACTGAGATTAAACCCTAAACACGGGAGTGGTGTGGTTTTTTACTCAAATCTTATTATTCGGCTTGGAAAACCCTCCCTTGCCTGTGATTTGTTGCATAGCTCTGTCCGCCGTGGAGTGGTTCATGAAGAAGTACTTAAGAAGTTTTTGAGTCTTGCTTTCAGTCAGCAACGTCATAAAATACTGGAAGAATTTTCAGAGCGTTTATCTACGCGGAATATTCCTCATCTGGGAGCAGATTTTTATTATTATCTATCTGATATTTTGTACCAATCCAACTTACTGACTGCGAGCGTTTTTTACATATATAAGGCTCTGGCCTATGGTGGTCAAAAGCCTCAGTACATACTGCACCTTTGTAGGGTTTTAATTCGCATGGGTGAGTTAGATCTTGTTCGTGATTTAGTTCAATTAAACGGCTTAGAGTCTTCTTTAGTATATTTTCAAGTGGACAAAAAAATATTACAGTTACATTATCGCTTTGGGTCATTAGAAAGTATGCAGCTTTTGAGTGATGCATGTATTATTTTGCCCCATCAGACTAACGAAACAGGAAAAATTAGAATTGAACTCCAAGACTCAAATCTTACAGGTACTGAAATTCTCTTTCCTGACGGATGGGGTCCTTATCACATACAGAGTGACAATGGCAGGCTTCAGGTTCAAAAAGTTGACTTAAGAGAAAGCCAAGCTGCGCGGGATAACGTCGCCAAAGATTTAGTCTTTGGAGATTATAGATTAAAATTATCCACAAAGTGGATACAAAGCCTTACACCTTTTCAGTTTTCTCAGAATCTATCCAGCTGATTGATTTTGCAGGGTCTTCAGTTACCAAACTCTGAGTACGTTCGAGTTCTAGTTGATCTGTCAATTTAATTGCATAAATTATCAGAGACAATGAGGTCAAAGGGGGTAGCGCAATGATTATTGGTATTACCATCCATGGTTCCATACTATGCC
>CAZRWM010000079.1:0-6481 GCA_964603885.1 uncultured bacterium | reverse complement strand
ATGATAATAAACAAGACTAAAGTTCTTGAACCAATTTCCTAAAGTACTCACTTTTAAATGTTTTATCAAAGGCTTGCTCCATTGTATGTTTTGGTTTGTAGTCGAGCATTTTACGTGCTTTGGATAAATTAAAAGTATGTTCAGTAGATAGCTCAAGAGCCAAAAATCGGGTCATACGGGGTTCTGATTTTAGACCTAAAATTCTATATGCACACTCCATAGTGCCGCCAACCAAATAGGCTAAATTGGCCGGAATTTTTTTTGATATAGGCGGAATACTGGCTTGTTGCAAAATTCGGTTAATCCAGTCAAATAAAGCAATAGGCTCGTCTTGAGAAATGAAAAAAGCCTCACCGGAAATCTCATCATCTTTCATAAGTTCAATTGCAGCCTGTAAATGAGCTGTAGCTGCATCCTCTACGAAAACGGTATCCACGAGATTCTTACCATCACCTACTACAGCTATAGTTCCTGCTTTACCTCTTTGCAAGAAGCGGGGTATCAAGTGATTATCTCCTGGTCCCCAAATTAAGTGTGGTCTCAAGGAACAAGCTTTGATCTGCCCATTTCTTGCGGCTTGAAGTACCTCTCGCTCGGCCATCGCTTTCGTTTTGGGATAATAACTGTGATAGTGATTGGGATATGGTGCGGATTCGTCAGCATTAGCCATGTTGCGACCATTAAATATGACACTGGGAGATGATGTGTATATCATTGGTATATTTGCATTTTTACAATAATTGATAATGTGCCTCGTGGCCATAACGTTAGCTTCGAAATAGCTCTCATAGCTACCCCATATTCCCGCTTTTGCAGCAACATGAAAAACAACATCGACAGGCTCAATCTGTTGATGCAGCTGATCTGCTCTGGAAAGATCGATTCGGTAGCAATTAATGTCCAGTTTTTCAAGATTGGGGTAAGCAGATCGACCAACTACACTAACTTGCCATCCCTCCTGGAGTAAAAGTCGTGCAATAGAACTCCCCAAAAACCCGCCACCACCTGTTATTAATGCCCTAGTCAAGATAAACCCGGTTCTGCAATATTTTGTTGCGCAGCCCATAGCGAAAGTTTTTCACGAAAAATTTTCGCATTGTGTCTGATATCAGTTGGAAGGCATGCGTGCCACAAAAAATATTTAACTTTCCTCGCTGGATCATGTGGTTTTGCGAGATCAATTAATTCCCTTATAACTTGTTTTTGTTGTAACGCATCATTTAATAATGCTCTATGCATAGGCTCAAGGATTAGAACCATTTTTTGTCTGCCATGCGGCCCTAATCCCACAAGAGCAGAGCGTCTGATCGAAGAATGTTGGTTAAAAATATTTTCAACGGGTACAGGGAAGAAATCTCCCTCGGCCGTCATGATTCGATGAGATTTGCGACCACAGAACCATAGGCGACCCTCGTCATCAAGATAGCCTAAATCTCCCATGCGGTGCCATACTCCTTGTTTACTAGCCATTTTAGATAAACTTGTAGCATCAGATCGTTCATAGTATTGTTCGGTTACCATGGGCCCATTCACGCAAACTTCCCCGATTTGGTTTGGTTTCAAAGCCATAGAATCACAAAAAGTATCATAAATTTCATCTTTAATTGTAATAACTTTGACAGTAACTCCTGGAAATGGTCTCCCCACGCAGGTACCTTTTCCTTCTAAACTATGTCGTGCTGTAGATTGTAAAATTTCACTACCAGAGATATTAGCAATTGGCAAGGCCTCGGTTGCTCCATAGGGCGTAAAAGTTTCTCCTTTCTCTGAGAGTACTTTTTTAAAGGTAAGATGTAACTCTGGAGGCACGGGGGCTCCAACCATAAGTATGCGGCGTATACTCTTTAACGTGATGTCATTTTCAGCGCAATATTCACCAAGAACTCGAAAAACTGCTGGAGACCCAATACTCATCGTTACTCCATGGTCTTCTATTCCCTCTAGGAGAAGACGAGGATCAGCATCGGAAGGTCTTGTGGGGTCCATATTGGGCAACACGGCAGGAATTCCCCATGCGGTAGAGAACAGCACAAAAAGTGGAAAGATCGGGAAATCAACATCTCCAGATTGAATTTTAAACTCCCTCTGAATACTCTCAACTTGACCTTCCATCTGAGCATGAAAATAAACTACACCTTTAGGAGGACCAGTACTTCCTGTAGTAAACACTATTGCTGCAGTATCTGAACCCCTTGTATGCACGAATTTAAATTGTTTTTCTCGGCTTGGTTCTAGAGTGTCAGCTATTTTTCTTATCTCATCAAGATTGTATCCACCCCAAAAACGAGGCCCAACGGTAATCAGAATTTTTATCGACTGGAATCGTTTTTTGAATATCAGTCTAGCTACATGAGCTTTTGGTATTGCAATCATTGCCTCAGGCTGAACAGCTTCGATACAATTTAATAAGTTTTCTTTACCCATTCCTGGATCAATTAAGACTGGTACTACGCCAAGTTTGAAAAGTGCAAAGCTTAGAGCTACAAAATCTAGTCCTGGTGGCACCATTAAAAGTACTTTTGCCCCTTTTTTTAAGCCAATCCTTCTCAGTCCAATCGCTAGTCGGTTACTTTCCCATTCCAATTGTTGGAAAGTCATACTGATATAATTCCGACAACCCTTTGTTTTTGAATTCATGGGAACAATAACTGCCTTTTCGTGAGGAGATTCTTTTGCTCGGATAGGCAAATACCTGGCGATATTAATTAGAGGCTGATCGGTAGATTCCATAATCATCTAAGCCTGGTTCTGAAAAAAATCGACCGCTTTATCGATTACCTCTTCACGGGAATCCTCGAGCACGTAATGGCCTGCGTTATGAATTTCATGTATCGCAATATCTGGAAAGAAACGTCGCCACTCTGCTAAGAAATAATCATCAAAACAGAAGTCCTGTTTGCCCCACACAATTTGCTTAGGTTTGTCTTTGAAAAGATGCAATTTTTCTTCTATACCCACAAGACGCTTCCAGCTTTGATGCTTATTTTTGAGAGGTATATCTTTAACGAATTGATGCACTGCGATTCTGTTTCGGTAATTATCGTATGGGGCCATCAATCCATCTTTTTCACGACGAGTATTTTCTGGTGATATACTTGCCATCAGACTTGCTCCACGACTGAATCCATTAAATATTCTTGTTGCGACACGACCAAGTAGCGGGACCCTACAGGCAGCTATTCTTAGCGGGAAATTATTTTTATGTGGCAATCTAAAAGCACAAGTATTAAGAATAAAGAAACTCTGAGCCTTTTCAGGTGCGTCAGTTGCTAATCCGAAGCCAATCATACCGCCCCAGTCATGGACCACAAGGTGGTATTTAGAAATGTTAAGGTGATCGATTAAATTGTGCAGGTTACTAATATGATTAGAAAGGCAGTAGTTGTAACGCTGAGGTTTGTCTGATAGTCCGCAGCCCAAATGGTCGATTGCCACACACCGATAATCGGTTCGCAGGGCTTGTATAAGGTTCCTGTAGTAGAAGGACCAAGTCGGATTACCATGCACGAAAAGTATTGTCGGTGCGTTTTTTGGACCAACATCTACATAGTGAATTTTGCCTTCAGAAACCTCGAAAAGATTAGGCTGAAAGGGGTAGAGATCACGATAAGGTTCTATGCAAGTATAGCGATCTTCAGAGCTCATAACCACTAAGCCCCTGCTTCCCAGCGCACCGAATACATTGTACAAACTAGTCCACTCCCGATACCCATGAGCACCGCTCTTTGTCCCGGTTCAAATGCTCCCTTTTCAATACCTATAGCCATTGTGATAGGCATTGCAGCCGAACCTGTATTCCCAAGATACTCAAAGGTCGTGAAGTCTTTGCTAACATCAAGACCTAGCGCCTCGAAAACTACGTTACGATGAAGAATACCTACCTGATGTGAGAAAATTACATCCATTGAAGATTTGGTGTAGCCCATTAATTCACTAAATTTAGCCCAGGTTTGTGCTGCTAACTTGGTACCTTTGTCTAGCAAGGTTTTACCATCAGTAACCATGGTGTGATTCGTTTGACTGGGAAAACCAGTATCAGGACCCCAAAGACATAGGTTACTCTGTTGGCTATCATTAAGACTTATTCCACCTTCAAATTGCAAACCCCGAGGAGCAATATCTTTCTTACAAAGAATATAGGCTACGCTACCTGAGCCTAGTGTTAAACTGGGAATAGATGCAAGTAACAATTCCTCAGAGGGATTTTCTACAAGTGCTTTAATTGTATTTTCAACGACCTCAGAAGCAGCTTCAGAGGAAACCACCATTCCAGCCTCGATTTGACCTAATTCAATCATATTGGAGACTACTGATAGGCCAGTAGCAAAGCCTAGGCATGCATTACTTACATCAAAAAGAATTGTATCGGAATTCAAATTTAAATTTTTGGCAATAATGGTTGCTGTACTCGGTTCAAGGTAATCACGACAAACGCTACAATTCACCAATGCACCAATTTTATCGATTGATATGGGACTTTGCTCTAGAGCTCTAACCGCTGCTTTAGTTGCGGCTTGAGATGGCCTCAGATTGTCGTTCCAGAAGCGTCGTTGCTTCAGGCCAGTCATCATCTCCAGTTTACCTGGTCCTATGTTCAACTGCCCATAAACTGGAGCAAGTTGTTTTTCCATTATTTCAGTTTTGAGTACATTGCGAGGAATTTCATAGCCCATCCCTCCCACGTAGACATTGCTGTACTTCATGAATTTTATACCCCGTTAGTCGAGGACCTTCCAACCAAAAGCCCCAGAAAATAGCACTATAAAAAAACACGTTTGAACCGAAAACTCAATGTACTTTGAAGAAAAATGACAAAAACCTTAAAAGATTCGCTCTATTGTTAGAAAAAATGATTGATCGTTATAGGTATATAGATTACTATTTTGCGTTTTTCTGGGGGTAACGTCCTGCAGTTTAGCCTTGAGTAACCTAAAGTATGATATATCCTAAAATATTTGCTCCTAAAAGCATAGACCAAGAAACGAAATTCACTAACACTGTCGAGTTGCGTAAGGCATTATTCGATTTACGTCAGTCGTACCTTGTTCTAAAACGTGAAGAAGGATTTAGTCTTGCTGCTCATCCATCGGCTGATACTGTGAATGACGAGGTAGAGTTTGCGAGTTATCTACCAGCGATTAATCCCAACTCAATGGGCGATCCAGATTTTTGTAAAGCACATAATGTTACCGCTGCTTATGTAGCCGGTGCCATGGCTAATGGAATAGGTAGTGCAGAGATATGTGTGGCGATGGGTAGGGCAGGCATGCTTGGTTTTTTTGGAGCTGGTGGCTTGCATCCCAGGAAAGTAAAAGAGGCCATACACAAAATTCAAAGTGAGTTAGGAGACCGTCCCTACGGTTTTAACCTTTTGCATAATCCTTTTGAGCCAAGTATCGAAGAGGCCACTGTTGAAATGTATCTAGAGCATGGTATAACTAGAGTATCAGCGAGTGCTTATTTGGGTTTGACTAGTTATTTGCTGCACTATCGTTTGAAAGGTTTACACCGAAATCACAAAGGTCAAGTGATAGCTAAAAATCATATTTTTGCTAAGCTCTCACGCAGTGAAGTTGCCCGTCAATTTATGGCTCCTGCTCCCAGGAAAATGGTCAATGAATTATTAAATCAGGGCAAAATTACAGAGGAAGAGGCAGAACTTTCTCAGTTTATTCCGGTTGCTGAAGATATAACTGCCGAAGCAGATTCGGGAGGTCATACCGATAATCGTCCCCTTGTCACTTTGCTCCCGACTTTTATTAATCTGCGTGATAGTGCAATGAGTCAATATGCTTATGAAAATAGAATCCGAGTCGGTGCATCAGGCGGTATTTCAACACCTCAGAGTGTTCAAGCCGCTTTTTCGATGGGAGCAAGTTATGTGATGACTGGGTCCATTAATCAAGCGGCGATAGAGGCAGGGACGTCAGATTTTGTAAAAGAGGCTTTGACAAAGGTAGAGCCTCACGACGTAATAATGGCTCCAGCAGCAGATATGTTTGAAATGGGAGTAAAACTGCAGGTATTGAAGAAAGGTAGTATGTTCGCAATGCGAGCCCAAAAACTATACAACCTGTATCAGGCCTACTCTAGTGTCGATGAGATTCCTGAATTGGAAAGACTTAAGATTGAGAAGCAGATTTTTCAGAAGTCGTTGTATGAAGTTTGGTCTGAGACCGAGTCATTTTTTCGCGACAGAGACCCCTCTCAACTCGTAAAAGCTGCAAAGGACCCGAAGCACAAAATGGCTCTAATTTTTCGCTGGTATTTAGGAAAGTCGAGTCTTTGGGCTATCTCGGGCGAACCGACCAGAAAGATGGATTATCAGGTATGGGCGGGTCCAGCGCAGGGAGCATATAACGAGTGGGTTCGAGGTACTGAATATGAGCAAGCCGAGAACCGCAGCGTTGTATCAATTGCACACAAACTATTATCTGGAGCGGCTATCTTGGTGCGATTACAGACATTAAAGCAGGCCGGT
>CAZRWM010000078.1:0-11164 GCA_964603885.1 uncultured bacterium | reverse complement strand
ATCTCCAAAAGAAATTACTTCGTAACTTCTCATGAAAGCTTCAAATGCGACATGATGACCATTAATTATTAGAAATACTAATGTACCTAGAGTTACATTGAATTGACCCATTGTTGTTGAAGCCTCTCCTGAGGCAGGGTCGATTGCTGTGGCAATAGCGAGTCCCATGGGTGTCGAAACGATCGAACCTGCAAAAGACAGAACCTCCATAACCATTGCGACATTCAAACCGATAATTAAACCGACGAAAAATTCCTTTAAGCCAAATATGAGCAACTCGTGATCATGATTAATTTCGACGTAGTTACTCATCGGCAAGTTTAGGAAAACGGCTATTGCTACAAAATAGGCAACTATAGGTTTGATTTTTGCAGGGAAGTTGGGACTAGAGAGCAACGGCATGTACATAACCATGCCCATAAAGCGCAGAAAACAAAGGAAGAAGTTTGAAATTAATAAAGTAGAGTCCATCGCTATTTGATAAATAGCTCCACATTTTCAATTAGATTGATTGTCCAGGTAACCACTTTAGTAATCATCCATGGGCCTAAAAAAATAATAGTTGCCATTGTAGCAACTACCTTTGGAATGAAGGTCAAAGTCTGTTCTTGAAGACTAGTAGTAGTTTGGAAAATTGTGACCAATAAACCAATTACTAAGCCCACAAGTAATGGAGGTAAGCCGATAATCATTGCCATGTACATCGTGTCTTTAATTAAATTCATGGCAACTATTTCATTCATATTTAGCTCACTATAATGGATTTCATTAGGGCGTTAATAATTAATGCCCAACCATCAATCAAGACAAATAGAAGTATTTTGAAGGGAGTTGAAACCATAGCTGGTGGAAGCATCATCATTCCCATAGACATCAATGTCGTAGCGATTACCATATCAAGCATCAGAAAGGGTAGAAAAAGAATTATCCCAAACTGGAAGCCAGTCTTAAATTCAGAAATTATGAACGCAGGTATCAGAGTTAGTGTACTAACCTCTTCGAAACTCGTAGGTTTTTTACCCTGAGAAAGCTTTACGAATACAGCTAAATCTTTTTCACGGGTAGCTTTGCGCATATATTCTCGGAAAGGTTTTAACGCTTTTGTAAACATTTCCTGATAACCTATTTCTTCAGCTACATAAGGTTCTATGGCCGTTTTTTGAACTTCATTCCAAATAGGTGCCATGTGAAAAATTGTCAGAAACAAAGCTAATGAAACCAATAATTTGTCTGATGGTAGAGTTTGGGTCCCAATAGCTCGTCTAGTAAAAGAGAGCACAATTACTATTCTTGTAAAGGGCGTCATCATTATTAGGATCGAAGGAGCTAAAGTTATGAGCGTAAGCAATACAACCAGACGCAAACCCAAAGTCAATTGCTTAGGGCTTAGGTCGTCCTCAACAGAGAGATTGACTTTGGGGATGGGTAAAGCAAAATTTGTATTTGATGCTGCATCTCTCGCGGTATCTTTGGGTTGGGTTGTCTTACTTTCATTATCCTCAGTAATCTGTGAATACAATTTGTTCGCCGCAACCTCAAGAGACTCTGCAGCCTCTCCGAAGGCGGCAATTTGAAAGAACATTAAACAAAAAATGATAAATAAATAACTTTTTGTCATACAAAAAACTAACTTTTTAGGTGTATTTTGTCGATACACTAAGTTATCTCACCAAGGGAATTCGATCAAGCATTAGTTTTTAATTAGAGGAAAAAGAATATTTTAGAGGCCTTATCAATTAGCTAGGTCTTCTAAAGCGTCCTCATAATCTCGGAACAAATTGAGGAGCTTATTCAATTTCGTTAACACGAAAACTTCCTCTATTTGATCGCTTTCGTAAACGATCGCCAGGCTTTTATTAAGTTTTTTTGTCTGACGATGAAGAAAAACGATCGCGCTAATTCCAGAGCTATCTAAAAAATCGAGGTCAGTAAAATTAAACAAATAGCAATTTAATGAATCGGGTTTTTGCATGCTCTCTTCAACAAGAATTTTGAAGTCTGCAGCATTTGCAGCAGTTAAATTTTCTCGAGGGCGAATCTCCATAATACCCTCATCCAGCTCCAACAATTCGATTTGCATTAGGTCACCTAATTTCCTACCAATGAATCAAGACACAAGTCCTATCATCTGAAAACGCCGCCTCTCCTGCAAATTTGTCAACTTCATCGTAGAGGTTAGCAACAAGATCACTCGCTGAGAGTTTCGAATCACGAGTCAAAACAGATTTCAGTCTTTCCAATGAAAACTGCTGATTCTGCAAGTCATGCGGTTCAATCAGCCCGTCGGTATACATTACCAGAAAATCTCCTTTTTTGATAGGTATCTCGCGGAGTTCATAGTCGCAATCTTCAAGAATACCAATTAACATTCCGTCCGCATCCAAAGATTCAAATCTGCTAGTTGCTTTTCTATGTAATAGCGGTAGGTTATGGCCTGCATTTGCAAATTTAAGTAGACCTTTACTGTCATCATAATAAAAACAGAACATGCTAATAAAACTTTGTGCTTCTTCAAGGTCTGGAAATAAAATCTCATTAACCTTGCGTAATAGTTTGGCGGGATCATTCACTCGTTTGGCTTCCGCTTGAATAACACTACGGGCCATTGCCATTAGTATAGCTGAGGCAGTTCCATGACCTGCTACATCTGCAATCACACAACCGAATTGTTCCGTATTTTGGTTTTCAAGAAACCCGTAATAATCACCACCTATTAAATTTGATGGAATAAGTTTACAAGCTATTTGAATATCATTTCTGATCTTGGGTAATTTGCGAGGCAGTAAAGATTTCTGTATTTTTGATGCAAGCTCTAAATCTTTCCTGAGACTCTCTGATCGAATCAATTCTTCACGCTGCCGGATCAAGGAACTACGCATCGTATCAAAACTTTTACCCAGTTCACCAAGTTCGTCCCCAGAGTCTATCGTTACAGCAGTATCAAAATTCCCCGAAGCAACTTCTCCTGCGGCCTCTTTAAGTTTTGCTATAGGTCCGCTGAGCTGAGCAGAAAAAAGATAACTTAGCACACCAGCGAAGATCAAAACCACGAAACCAAGAATGATCAGTTGCTTCTCTAGCTTTACAATACGTTGTTCAAGTCTTGTTAGGCTAGATTGTAGAAATAATTGCATGGTCATTCCAGGCATTACGAAATCGAAAGACGAGCCTTGCCATTTTTCATTTGACAGATGCATGAATTCGGAGAGTTCATGCTTCATATTTTCCCAAGAGCTAGCAACGACTTTGTTTTCAGCTAAAAGACTGACGGGGCTTCCAGATTGTTCTGCAAGAAACTTGGCGAAACGATTTTCAAGTGCTTTACCTACTAAAACGCTACCACCTATGTTGCTATCAAAACTTATTGCATGACAAGCTACTAAATAAAGATTGTCGGCCAGGAGTATAAGATCAGCTCCCAAGTCTCCCTCTTCAATACTATTTTTTATAACAGAATAGGGTTGTGATTTTTGCCTAGATCTAGTCTTAGGAGATTGCTTAAGAATTTCTGCTGTTGGTTTGCCTTCAGCATCAGTAATTATAATAAGATCGGCGTGTAGCATGCTTTGCAATTGTGCTAGCGTATCCCGAATAGTAACCGGATCGCCAAGCTGTACAGACATTTTGAGCATGGGTTCTTCGGAGATTAGAAGAACTAATTTTTGTAGAGATAACCTTTCAACATTCAGCAGTGTTTTAATTAAATTTGATTTTTGCCTAAGTTCCAAAGCCACGTTCTGTTGCCATGAATTACTTAGTGACTGTCGAATCGTTACAAGAGTTGGAACTAGAGTTCCCATCGTAACTAGCAGAAATAAAACAAAAAGTTTAGTATGTATAGTTTTCATTGGCGAGATAAAAGACTGGTTATTATGCCGACGGCAATCTGTGGATAATCCTTTATTAGTTCATGTAGTAAAATCTTTTGAATAAATAGGATTCGAGAAGTTTCAATAACCCTCAAAGTTGCGTTTCGGGGCTGGTCTACGAAAAGAGAAGTTTCTCCTACACATGAATTCTCCGCAATTACTGCAAGTTGGCTCACAGAGCCCTCGGAATCGAATTTTTCTACACTAATTTTACCTTCAATAATTAAAAAAAGTTCATCTCCGAAATCACCCTCTTCACACAACAGAGTTTCAGGCGGCAATACTTCTTCAGTGGCTATTAATGCAATAAGCATTCTATCTTTGCCGGATAGTTCTTCAAATAGTGGAACATGCTGTAGCGCTTCGACTTTCTGTACCGTATTCAACATTTGTATAGTATACAATTTTCTACTAAAAAATTAGACACATTCAGGGCGTTTGGAGCTCCTTAAGGCAATGAAGAGTCATCTCTGAACTTATTAAATCCTTAAATTTTGGCAAGGATTTCACGGTTTCAAGGTAATTGACTTGCTTATGTTTTGCAATCCATTCAAGGGCGCAGGCACGAAGCCATTCATCAGGACCATTAAGGCACTTTTTAATACTTTCCGTAATATCACAATGAACAAGGTTTGTGCCGTTTATTTTATTGAGAGCTTTTAGTCTCTGATCGCCCTGTTCAAGCTCTAGAAAAGGCAATAAAAGATCACAAATTTCGACCTTTCCCGTGCTAGCTAGTAATTCAATTGCTTCATATCTTCTTTCAGACTTTTTTTGAAACAATGCCTTTCTAACAACTTCGAGAGAATCTTTATCAAATTCCGAACGAAAATAGATTAGCAAAAAATTACACTGATTTCGTAGTTCTTCTTTGACAGAATCAAGGAATCCTTGAACCGATAGTTTGGAATTCTCCAGATTAACCTGCAGCTGTGTCAAATTGAGTAATCTCATTTTTTCAATATTGAGTATTTTAGCCAATAAAACCTTTCTCTCATTGGAAGGAAACTCTTCGAATAACGCAAACCAAGTTAGTCGGGCATGATAGGACCAGTCTCTTGAGAAGAATAGCTCTTGGTATTGGTTTCTACTATCCTCCTCAACAGCACTTCTCATGATAGTTTTCACCACTTGTTTTCTTATTGATATGGAAGGTAACCCAAAAAATATCATCAAACGGGGCATCAGCTTATTAAGTTTTGAGAAGGAAACACCTTTCAGAATTCGAATTTGATCCTTCTGATTTAGTTGCATCGCGTAGTTCAGAAGAGTTTCGCAAGAAGATTCAATGAGAGTTAATTCAAAATAAGTTGCAAGGTCGCAGAGCTCTACTAAATTTGCTTTGGGAAAGTCTGATAAAGCTTTACTTATTTTGATTATTAGATCTGGATAGTTATAAACTAAGCAATAGTAAAGAATAGCTTTTAAAACTTGCTGATTCTGTATATTTTCTTGAAATAATTTGAAAACTTCATCTTGCGACATGGCAATGTTGAATTGTGAAGTGATTTTTTTCGAGAAACATTGTTTGAATAAGTCCCATCGATTAACTTGATTAATGTTTGCATGAAATGCTTTCAGAGTTATGGGGTGCCGCATACAAATGGCCCACTTTTGTTCAATACTAGCTTTGTAGTAAAGTGATTTCAATTTATCGGTCATTTTGGCTGGTATGAAATCGAGATAATCAAGCGCAGAGTCTCTCAGTCGACTTTCTATCTCAAGAATCTCTGTTGTATTAAGCTCAAAATTTTTGATCTCTGAAAAGTAATCCTCATGCTTTACTACATCTAATAACTGTGAGTTGTAGTGATGTTTCATTTTGTATGCAATGTAAAAATAGGCTAAAAATAATAATAAGCCGAATGCTGAAAAAAATTGGCTAAAACCTCTGGAAAAAAAATTGCTAACTATAGGGCCCCATTGCACTATGAGAATAAGCGAAACCCCGAATAATAAATTTACGCAATGAGTCCAGGTACCTTCCAAAAAACCTAAAATGAAAGTTCTTTTTTCTGGCGCAATAGCGTTATAAAATAGAATTCGATTTGGTAGATGAATCACACTACTGAGGTAGTCTTTGTGAAACATTAAAATTGTTACGACCACCAGATCCCATCTTGCTAACGAGCAACCTAGCAAAATCACGGAGAATCCCGGATAAAAGAAATTGACCCAGCTAACTCCAAGCCAGGTGCTAAGTCTTGGCGCGAGAAATATTTGTAAAACGAGTGCGATTCCATTTGCGATTGCTGCAAATTGCCCTAAAAAAGCACTTAATTTTTCGCTTTCTCCAGCGAAAATTTGGCCAAGTCCCTCATTGAATTGGTAAACCATGAGACTGCCTGTGCAGATATCCAAAGCAATTAGCAATGAGAAAAAAACTAGGAACGAATTAGTGAGGACTTCATTAAAGCCTTTCCTCAAGTTTTGTAGTATGCCCGGATTTTTCGTCTGTTTGCGCCTAGATGAAGGACTTTCTTTGAATTGAATTTTCTTTTCGAAAATAACTAGGACTAAGCCAGAAATTAAATATGAACAAGCCCATATGATTAATACATTAATTTGTCCCATTGATTTGATGAGAGGACCTAAGCAAATACCTCCTAAAATCCCACCCAATTTTGTTGCTGAGAGAATAAGTCCGTATAATCTTTTGCGTTGCAGCGGATTCAAAACAGTTTGAGAATAATTTCCAAAATGCATAATGTCCCAGCCCGCAAGAACAAAAAAAGCTAAATATTGGAGAAATACGCCAACATTTATACCCGCTTGAATAAATTCATTCCGAATCATTAGATTGCATGCAAGGACTATCAAGAAACCACACATAGCATAAAGACGGTATGTAAATTGGCTTCCTTTACGTACCATTAAAACAGGATAAATTGAGGATAGACTTAGAGCAGCAAAGCTTATTCCAACAAAGATATAAGGCAATTTATCAGCACCCACTTCAGCTAGAAGCATAGATGTAGCAATTGCTATCCCAAGGGATGTTCCGAAGCATTGAAGGGTGAGGTATGACATCAAATAAAAGATAGTCTGGCCTTCCCCTTTTCGTAGTCCCAAGAGCTCAGTCATATCATTATCTTTTATTGGCAAAATTAACTATTTGAGAATTACATAAACCGACCCGGTCGCAAAGGCTAACTTTCATGTTTTTACAAGGATTGCTTACCCACAGCCAACGACGATCAACATCCCACTCGGTAGCACGCTTATCACCAGAGCAAAAGGCTTCTATTGATTTATTATCAAGGCCACTTGATTTGTCTCCGGCACGAATATAATGTCGAATTTTTCGTCGTCCAGATAAAGTCCTTATTGTTTTGCTAATCCACGGTTTTTGATTATCTGGGAGCAGCGTAATGTACTGCGCACCACTTAAATCAATTTGAATACTTTTGGGTCTTTCTTTGAAGGCGAGGGGTCCAGATAAATTTGACCAGTAATGGCCTTTAGAAATCGGTAGAATAAGTGTCGCTGGTTTTGTGAAAAAAAGTCCGGGAGGACCAATTCTTATTTGGGGTGAGATCTCGTCTCTCCAATCTAGATCAACTTTATCAAGTCGTGAACTGAATTTTGTATCAAAGACTAGGCGAGCAGGTCCGGACTGGAGAACGATTTTTTTTGAGCTGCCAAGTTCTAGCCAATCTGGTTTTGGATTGGGGATGTTTCTACTTAATACCCGTACGGGAATATCTTGAATACTCCGATTTCCGAAATAATCCCGGGCTTCGAACTGTAAATTGTAATGTCCAGCATTTAACCATCCATGGTTAATATGTCGCTTAATAAATGGACTATGTTGGGGATAGTCCCGATACATTTTATAGCTAAAACGAGTTGGCCCGAAGCTCGTAAAATCAGTCAAATAATGCATAGAGCTATGGTAATCTCTCGGGAAACGAACCTCATCAATATGAGCTTCAAAAATCACCTTATTATTATTCTTTAAGATCGAGTACGGTACATTGCAACGAGCATAATCTGACTTTACTCGGTCGTACATTTGAATTGCAACTGCAAGTGGCTCTATGAATACAAATGGTTTGCCAATTGAGAGATTCAATTGTTCTGAGGAAATACTCAAACGCACTTCTCCAGTTTCTGGTTGTACAAAATGTATTTTTTCAATTACCGGTGCTAACTTCTCTTCGAATTGCTTTAATGTAATGGAATCCATGCTACTGTGGCTCATATTTTTCCGAATTTCAAAATGCAAATGGGGCAGCCCCGCTCCACTTTCTCCGCTGTATCCCAAAAGCTTACCTCTGCCAATTTTCAGTACATTTTGAGGGAAAATATCAAAGTATCGTTTCTTGGGAATCAGTTTTTGAATTGAAGGTGAGAAATCTTCTAAATGTGCATACACACTCACCCGCCCATCTGAATGTTTGAGATATACAGCTCGACCTTCTGATCGATACTTACTTTTTACCCTCAGAACAACTCCATCTTCGATCGCATACACAGGCCAGCCCGTTGTCTGTTTTGTTGATAGATCGATACCAGCGTGCAAATGGGGACCACGAAACTCACCCGGAGATGCTGTCAGTGTGAGAGGAAAAGGTAAAAGGAACGGTTTAGGTCCCGAGATCGCCATAGGATTAAAGCTGATAACAGAGCAAACTAAAGTTATGAAAAATTGGATATTTCGCACTTCAGGCAATACTCACCTTATTACGACCACTTTGCTTACTCTGATAAAGTGCAGTATCGGCTTTTTGGATTAGCTCTTTGGCAGTTTTCGCATCTTCAGGAAAAGTTGCTACCCCAAAACTCATAGTTACTTTACGTGGAAGACCAGACATAGTATCCAGCTTCGACTCGGCTAATTCTCGCAATCTATTTGCCAGACTCAAAGCGCCTTCTTTGGATGTTTCCGGCAAAAGTAGGGCAAATTCTTCTCCACCTATTCTTGCCACCATATCAATATTATCTCTAGCTTCATCCAGCATAATTTTGGCAGCCATACGGATGACAGAATCACCTTGAACATGACCGTAATCATCATTAACAGATTTGAAATGGTCTATATCCGCGTAAATTACTGAAAAAGTAAGGGAGTAGCGAAGTGATTGCTGAACCATGTCTAGCAGCCGATCTTCGAAATATTTTTTGATAAAAACTTCTGTGAGTCCGTCCGTTATGGCCATATTGTATAGTTGCGAATTCTCAATAGAGCGAGCGACTAGGCTGGCTATAGAAACTAATAAGTTTTTGTCATTTTCATCGAAATCACCAGTCTTCTTATTCAAAACATTAATCACTCCTATCGCTTGATTTTCGATAAGAAGAGGTACACATAGTAGATTGAATATACGTTGTTCCGAATCGCTATCCATTGGCTTAAATAGCGGATCCTGAAACCCCTTATTAGAGATATGAGGTTCTTGAGTAGAATACACCCTTCCTGCAATCCCCTCACCTAGTTGAATTCTTACGGTCCCTCTGACTTCGACCTGTTTACCTCTGACAATTCTGGGAACCAGACCCTTCTCCTTTCCGTCTGCAAGAAGTAATGATCCCCAGCTGGCGTTCAATGCATGGACAGCGCTATCCATCAGATATTCCAAAACTTCGTTGCTGTAGCATTTGCTATTCATTTTTAATGCAGCATCCATCAAGGTTTGAAGTTCATAAACTTTACGATCAAGAGAGCTATTGGTTTGTTTAAGACTACTGATGTTCGACTGTATCTTAGATGCCATTTCAGATAAGCTATCTTTGAGCATTTTTTCTTCCATGAAAGAGTGCTTACTATCTGGGATTTGATAGTTTCCATGGGTAATTTGTCGAGCTAGTGTTACCATGTCTTGCAAGGGTTTAGTAGCTTGTATTGCTAATACTGAAATTGCCGCAAAACCAAAAATAAATGCAGTAATGAAAATTCCTAGAAGAAGTGTCTGCAAGTCTTTTCTAGCAGTATTAATAAAGTCCTCTCTGAGGCCAACATTGACAACGCCATAGAAGCGTTTGATGGCAGAAATTTTTATTGGATATATAACTTCGATGACATTCTTTTTCTGACGCTCAGGAATTATAAATTTTGAGTTATCAGGTTTCCCTACTTCGAAATCTTTACGCCAATTATCAACTGCTTTTAAGAAGAAACGAGTTCCTACTCTTGACTGGTCTGTATGTGCCAGGCAGATTCCTTCTCGGTCCAATATATAGGCGTACTCGATATCAACCGATTCTACTCCACGTTTTAACAAGCCCGGCAGCACCTCAAAATTATTTGTTAGTATGGGGTCTCTTGCGCCTGTTGCGATGGCTCGGGTAACAACTTTCGCGTTTTGCAGAATTAATCTTTCTAGAGCCTGGTCTTGATTCCAGCCAACGATTAAACCTGTACAGATCGAGATGAGCCCAATTAGTACAAAAAAACCGAGTGTTATTTTCTGAAAAAAACTAAGATTATTTAGCATATTTCACCATTTGACGTAGAGCTTCGTAATTTTCTCTAGTAACTTTCTGAAAGCCAGTTAGATTAGGTATTTTTCTGAAAGATGGGCTATTTTCGTCAACATAATACTGAATTAAAGCTAATTGAAGCGAGTTAGCCCACCTATCTTTGTACTTAGGATGTATAACAATTGGCTCGTTATGAATAAATGCAGTTTTTCCTAGTACCTTAAATTTATCGGCATGTGACCTCAGTGATTCTTCCTTCAGCACGCCATCATAAGCTGCTCCGGCATGGAACTGTTTTGCTAGAATTGAATACACCACAGTTGAATGTTTATCTAGAAATGCGAACTCAGAAAATGAATCAGTACTGATTCCCTGAGATCTCAATAATGCCAGAGGGAAAATATAACCAGAACTTGAGGTTCGTGATACGAAGGCAAAACTCTTACCTTCCAAGTCGTCAAAGTTCTCTATTTCTGAATCCCGACGAACCAGGATTTGTCCTCTGTAAGAACTTCTACCAGACCATTCCGGACATACTAAGGGGTAGGACCACTCTTTCTGTCTGGCAAAAAATACGGACCCCAACCAGGCTAAATGAATTTCGTCTCTTTTAAGTGCGTCATATACCTGCTCGTAATCTAAATATAGCTTGAACTCAACATCATTTAATTTTAGTAATTTTTGAAGATATCTCGCTAGGTTCTCATGAGCTACCAGAACCACCCCTGGAGAGCTATACGCTACCCGACCAATGAAAAGTTTCGTAGGACTCGATATAATTTTTGCCGAGGCTTCCGTAAATACAACGCAGACGAGGAACTTCAAGCAGAATACGAGCCGGAGGATTTGACTGTTCATTACAGCCTTGAAGT